>JBBQPO010000067.1:0-23057 GCA_038217285.1 Chthonomonadales bacterium | reverse complement strand
CGTCGCGGAGCCGGTGCTCAATGGACAGGTTTCCGGACAGGACACGGTCGAGGCAGTCCCGTATCAGGGCAAACTGTTCTGGTTCTGGGGCGATACCAGTCGTCCATCGTATCCCCTGGGTAACTTCTCGACGTCCGGCGCGACATCGAAGTTACCGGGCCATGGCGGTTTAGACCCGGACATCGGAGTTGACCTGACCTATTTCGTCAACAAAGAGGGATTCTGCCGGGGAATGGCGCCTCTCCCCGATCCCGGCGTGGTCTGGATCGATGCGCTGATGACGGTGCGGGATTCCGATGGTCACGAGAGGCTGCTGTCGAGGTACGAGCGTCTCAAGGGCCTGAGTGCGCCCCTGGAACGCGGGCTGATGCGTTTCAACGATTCCACCCAGACGTTCGAGCCTTTCACCCGGTTCGACCTGTCAAACCCGCTCTACCCACAGGGGCATCCGTTCCATCACATCGTTCAGGGCACGGACTATCTCTACTTTCCCACGCCCTATGCGAACCTGCGTGTGCGCGCCACAATGGCGGATCTTCAGGATCTTACGCACTACGAAGCCTACACGCCGCTCGTGTCTGGCAGTCGCTTCAACGGCGCGAACAGTAAGATAGAACGGGATGCGGTCGGAAAGCCGGTCTGGGGATGGAAACGCGACACCGCACCGCTCTCGCCCCCGCAACAGCGCGAACTGGTCACAGCAGGCAAAATGAACCTCGATGACTCCCCCTTTGCGCTGCGCGATCTGGACACCGGTAAGAGTGTTGAGGCGCATGGGGGGTCTGTAGCCTGGAACGCCTTTCGCAATCGCTGGATCATGATCTGTGTTCAGGCAGGCGGAACCTCCTATTTGGGGGAGGTCTGGTATGCCGAGGCAGAGGCGCCGGAAGGCCCCTGGCGAACGGCCAAAAAGATCGTGACGCACGACCGCTATACTTTCTACAATCCGACGCAGCATCCGTTTTTCGATCAACAGGGCGGACGTCTGATCTACTTCGAGGGAACCTACACCAATCAGTTCACCGGTACGCCGGATACGCCGCCCACGCCGCGTTACGAGTATAACCAGATGATGTACCGGCTGGATCTGTCGGACGCCCGGTTGCGCACCAAAACCGCGCCTTCGGCGGAGGGCAAATAGAGAAGACTTTCTGGGGCGCGTTCTGGAGAGACGACCCTCCCGAACCTCTAGCCGGGCGTCGCCGCCAACTCCATCCTGGGAGAGAAGAGGGGTGGTACGATTCTTGCTGCGTGGGCCTCTTCCAGGAGCGCTTCGATTGTAGACGGATCGTCCGAGCGATAGGTCGCGATGCCGATCCGGATCTTCAGTTCGTAGGGACGCTGCGCCTGCGTGTTGTGTAGAGTCACGTTATGCTCCAGGCGGGCGACAAACGCGGCGCTCCATCTCGCATGCGTGTCGAGTACCGCGACCGCAAACTCATGTGGCCCCGTTCGCGCGATCACGTCGGTGGCGCGAAAGGTTTTGCGCAGGATCTGCGCGATGTCGATAAGCGCGCGGTCGCCTTCGCGATCTCCCGTGTCTGCACCTGTCCACGCGAGCGGGTCGAGAGAGAGAGCCAGCAGCAGGAACTCACGGCCCGACCTCTGGGCAATTTTGCGTTGCTGCTCCGCCATCAATACGAGACCGTCGCCGTTCTTCAGGCCGGTCAGCTCATCCGTCAGTGAGGAGACCTGGATATTTTTCTGCATCCAGTGTCGCGTCAGCGCGTATCTGAGCGCCTGGGGGAGATGATCTCCGTCGAGACTCCCCGCGCTGACGTACTCGTGCGCGCCTGCCTCCATCGCTTCCGCTCCGCGCCTCTCATCCTCTCCCATCAACACGACGATGGGAAATCCGGGAACCTTCGCACAGAACTGTGTCATCATGGCAAGATCGGTGGGATCCTGTCGAGTCAGGTCCAGCAGGATCAGGTCGAAACAGTGGGTATCGAGACGCTCCAGGGCTTCCTGGAAACGCGTCACGCGGGTCACGGCGAACGCCGTCTGGTGGGCCTCGCACAGGATCTGGTCGATGCGTTCGGCGTCGACAGGGTTTGCTTCGATAAAAAGTATATGTACAACGGAGCGCGACGAATAATGGCTCATAATGACCTCTCTATAGCGTCAAGCCGCCTCGTTGCGGAGACTGGAGAGAATAGAAAGAGGGGGAAGCATACGGCTTCCCCCTCGATAGTGAAGAGACAGGGACGATTAGTTGTTGTCGACGCCGGGTTCGAATTTGCCGTGCGCACCGGTGCCGGTTCCATAGCCGCACTTGACCTGGAAGGTCGCCGTCGAGGCGCTGCTGCCGTTGGCCAGGGTGTAAGCGCCGGAGTTTGGGCAGGCAGGCACGGCCGTCAGGTCGGGCAGGTTGATGACGGTGACGCCTGCGGTGATGAGCGTGCCGTAATCGGCGGCGCCGCTTTTGATACGGGCAGCCTGCACGGCGTTGGCGATGGTCTGCAGGTTGGCGCGGCAGGTCTTCTTCTGCGCGTCGGAAACCGCGCTCAGATAGAGCGGCATGGCGACCGCCATGAGGATGGCGAGGATAAGGACGACGACGAGCAGTTCGATAAGAGTGAAACCTTTGCGGTTTCGAGCAGCAGTGCGCCGTTGATTCTGGAACATGGAAGCCTCCTGGTAGGAACAGTACGTCGATTTAGGATTTGTAGAGGAACTCGGTGGCTCCTGTGTTGCTATTGTAGCGGAACGGTCCGGGAGAACACATCTGCGGAACGGCAGATTTTGTGTCGCGGTGATTCCGGCAGATACACTGCGGTAAAATCAGAGCGGCGTTGAGCCGAGTTTGGAGCGCCGGTCGACACGCGACGATCATGTCACGGAAGCGCATCGAGGAGACTTACGGCTACGCGTGGTTTGCCTCCAGCATCTCCAGGAACGCTTCGACAGCCTTCGGCTCGAAGTGCGTTCCGGCCTGTTCTCGCAGGTACTCGCATACTTTGTGTTCCGGCCAGCCGTCCCGATAGCAGCGATCCGAACAGAGCGCATCGTAGACGTCGATCACCGCGAACAGCCGCGCCGCAGCCGGGATAGCCGTCCCTTTCAACGATCGAGGATAGCCGGTGCCGTCCCATTTCTCATGGTGGCAATACGCCACGTCGATGGCAGGCCCCAGAAACTCGATCGGCGCCAGCATCTCGTAAGCGACCGCAGGATGCCGTCGTATCTCCACCCACTCCTCCACCGTCAACGGCCCGTGCTTGTGCAGAATATGGTCGGGTACCGCCATCTTCCCTATGTCATGCAGTTGCGCGCCCCATTTGACGAACGACACCTCTTCTTCGGTCATGCCCACGTGCCGCGCCAGACGTACCATGAGCGACGTGACTCGTTTGTTGTGTCCTTCTGTCTCTTTGTCGCGTATGTCCAGGAGACGCGACCAACTCTCGACTGTCGAGTCGTAGGACGCCTGCAGGCTCTGCTTCAGTGTCTCCGACGGTACCGTGAACGCGTCCGACTCCAGGCCCTCGAGATGCTGCATGAGGACTGCGGAGGGGCCGGACGCGAGACCGGGTTCGGGGCGGTCCGCACTATGCGTGACGCAGTTGCGGCCTCGTTTTTTGGATCGTGACAGCGCTTCTTCCGCTTGCGCGATCAGCGCGGCGGGACCGGAAGTCGTCAGGGTGAGCGTTGCTAACCCGAACGAGGCGGTTATGGGCCGGTCCGGCCACGGAACCGCTTCAATCGCTGCGCGAAACCGCTCGGCAGTCGCCTTCGCGCCATCCGCATCGGTTTCCGTCAGGATGACGGCGAACTCTTCGCCGCCATAGCGTACTACCAGATCCATTTTGTGGGCCGTCGCCTTCAGCACGTCCGCTATTTTCTGCAGGACGGAATCGCCCGCGAGATGGCCGAAGCGGTCATTGTACTCCTTAAAGCGATCAACATCGAGCAACAGCATGGAGAGCGGCGCGTCGTAGCATGCCGACTGGCCTGCTTCCGTTCGGATCCGCTCTTGAAAGACGCGGTGATTCTGCAATCCGGTCAGGCTGTCAGTCGTCAGAGACTCCCGCTCGGCGCTTGTCGCTTCCGGGCCTCGGCCTGCGTTTTTCGCGCTTGTCGGCGGAGCCTCGATCTGTTGTAGTGTCTCGGCGCGTTTCTTGGGTTCTCGTGTGTTTCTGGCAATGGTCGAGACTCCGACGGTCCTTCCGACCGCGTTCTTGACGGGCGAAAAGGTCAGCGTGACATTCAACAGGTGTCCCTCTTTGTGCCGGCGCACGGTATCGACGGCCGGCGGCAGATCCCCATGGCAGACCTGATCCACTAAGACCGCTTCCTCATACACGTAGTTGGGCGGCACAAACATGCGGTTGGGCTGCCCGATGATCTCCCCGGTCGTATACCCGAACAGCCGTTCGGCGGCGTTGTTCCAGGTGGTGACGATACCGTCGAGTGTTTCGGACAAGACTGCTTCCTGCGACGCTTCGATGATGGCAGCCAGAAGAAGTCGCTCTTGTACCAGTCCCTGATCGTTGCCTGCGATGACAGCAGAGTAAAGGGTGGCCTTGGTGGAAGGAAAGTCCGTTAGGGGCATTCTCGGTGACATAAGGATCCTCACAAAAGTCGTTGGTGTCCATGGATCGCACTCTTTATCGGTCTTTTGCGTTGCATGGCCGATGCACACCAGGCCGAAAAAGGCAGATGTCTCGCCAGGTCGCGCTGGATTCTGACAGAACTCTGTGCCCGACCGTAGGTGGCCGGGCACAGTCCTGCGGGTCCAGGCTTAGTTGTTGTCTACACCCGGCTCGAACTTGCCGTGCACGGCAAGGCCCGTGGAGCAGACGACTTTGAAGGAGACCGCACCGCCGGTGCCGTTGGCGAGCGAGTAGGCCGTAATCCCGGCGACCGGGCAGGCGGGAACCGCCGTCAGGTCGGGCACGTTGGTGGTGGTGACGCCGCCGGCGATCAGGGAGGTAAAGTCACTGGCGCCGCTCTTGACGCGGGCGGCTGAGACGGCGTTGGCGATGGTCTGCATATTGGCGCGGCAGGTCTTCTTCTGAGAGTCGGCGACCGCGCTGAGGTAGAGCGGCATGGCGACGGCCATGAGGATGGCGAGGATCAAAACGACGACGAGCAACTCGATGAGCGTGAAACCTTTGCGGTTTCGGAAAGAGGCGAGCATTTGGGTGCGAATCATGAGTGTCTCCTTGTCAGAGCGGGTTAGGAATGTCGAGTTTCTCTTGGAACGTCTCCGCTCCAGTGATCCTATTGTATTCCAGCGAACAGGAAGAAGACATCTGCGAAATGGCACATTTTGGGGGACGACAACGAAATTCGGAGGCAAAGGTGCGGGTTCAGGCTCCGTAGGCGCCTTCATGGGAAGCAGCGCCGGTTCCATTCGACAGCGGGGAGGTCGGATCGGGAACGACCGGACTGCCGGGATCGTCACTGGAAGGACCGACAGGCGCCTTGGGAAGGGAGGGCACACTCCGCCGCCGCCGATGCCGACGGCGATGCTCGGTGTTGTTCGCGCGGGCCAGAAGAGTACGGCGCGACGGAATCAGAGGTCGTTCGGGAACCGTCACGTTTACGGAGTTGGGGCGACCGGCAAAGAACATCTGAGAGATCAGTTTTTCACTCTCGGGCACGTTGGCATAGACGAAACTGCGTCCTGCGGTCGAGGGGAGGGTCGCCACCTGAAAACTCCCTTTCGGAACGCTGCGCGCGAAGTTGGCGAACGTCAGTTGCTGCGCCGACAGGAGGTTAGAGTCGATGTTATTGGTGATCTGGTTCAGTGCTTCCGGGAGTTTCAGGAACGTATCAGAGCGCATTATCTTCGCGCGCATCGCCTCCATGAACTCATGCTGACGTGCGGCACGGTGCAGATCGTCGTCTAAATGGCGGATACGCACGTATCCCATCGCCTGATAGCCGTTGAGATGCTGAAAGCCGGGCTTCAAGTGAATGTGCAGGTGCCCCCAGTTGTCATCGTAGTCAAGCGGGAGTGGTCCAATGGACAGATCGACCCCATCGATGGCATCGACGACCTTCTGGAACGCCTCGAAGTTGAGGCTGACAAAATAGTCGGTGTGAATGCCAAAGGCGCTCTCCACCGTCTTTTGCGCAAGCTGCGGACCGCCGTAGGCATGCGCGGCGTTGATCTTATGGATCCGGCCATCGTAGTTCGGAATGATGACCGCCGTATCGCGGGGGATGCTCAAGACCGCAATCTTGTTCTTGTCGAAATCGACCTGAACCACCATGAGGGCGTCGCTGCGACCATGCGTGTCCTTCAGAGCGACCGGCCGGGCCTCCTCATAATCGCTGTCGGCGCCGATCAGCAGCAGGTTTACGACGTGTTGACTTTTCGGTGGCAACTGCAACGCGGGCGTGAACGCGGCCAGCGGATCGGTCGGATGTGTGATGACGGTGATCGGGTGCCGCAGCGCCTCCTTCCGCCACATCCTGAATATGTTGCTGGTACGATCCAGGTAGCCGACCGTCATGCCTACCGTCAAACAGGCCAAAACGACGCCGACCGCCAGCGCACCCTTGAGAAATCTCCACCGGGAGCGCGACTTCACCCGAGCTGCTGTCGTCAGCCCAGGTGCATCAGCGGCCGATTCCTGCGTTACACTCGCGGGCGTGCTTTCCGGTCGTTCGATCTCTTCCAAATTAGTTCTCCCGTGGCCTACGTGCTTGATCTTTACCGGCGACACGCGTTCTATTTCCTACAGTCGCTTCTCTATTCTACCATCTGCATCGTAATCCTGCTGTCCACTCGGGAGCGGGTTTGCCGGAAACGAAGCGGGGATGCCGAGCACGGAAGGAATTGGGTCGTGGTAAGAACAATATTTCTGCGAGGTGAGACCGTCATGGAGAGAGAAAACCGGAGGGCGCTGGCGATTATGCCGCACCCGGACGACTGCGAAATCCTGTGTGCGGGCACACTGCTCCGCCTGCAGGCACTGGGATTCGAGATTCATATTGCGACGATGACCCCTGGCGACAAGGGGGCTGAAGAACTCAGCCGGAGCGAGATCGCAGCGGTGCGGCGCGTGGAAGCGCGCCTTGGGGCCGAGGTTCTGAACGCAGCTAGCTATTCCTGCCTGGAGTTCTCCGACCTGGAGATCGTGTTCGATAACCCGTCCCGGCGGCGGGTTACAGCGTTGCTGCGGCGTATTGATGCGACCCTGATTTTCACGACGCCTCCCGTAGACTACATGGCGGACCATGAGATTACGTCCCGCCTGGTGCGAGACGCCTGTTTCAATGCCGCTGTGCCGAACTACGTGACGGATGGCGGCGAACGCCCCGCCTCTCGGATTCCCACGCTCTTTTACACCGACGCCATCGGGGGCCACGACCTCTTCGGCGATCCGACACCGGTTCGGTGTCTTGTCGATATATCCGGGCAGATCGAGCGTAAAGCCGATGCCCTCGCCTGCCACGATAGTCAACGCGCGTGGCTTCGGCGTCAGCACGGACTGGATGAGTACATCGCCACGATGCGACGCTGGAGCGCGCATCGTGGCGAACAGATCGGCGTGGCCTACGCCGAAGGGTTCTGTCAGCACCTCGGCCATCCGCACCCAACGGAAGACCTTCTTGCCACCCTGCTGGGCGCGGTAGCACCGAGCACCCCCACAGGGTAGGCCAACGAACCAGGAGAGATTTATGCCGCGTCCACTCAGCAAGATCGCCCCCGACTGGTGGGACTATACAACGCTCGATCCCGAACTGTTGCAGGATGCCGCCCGTCTAAGCGCCGAAGATCTGGCCGGGTTGGCGCGCCCTGGCTTCCGCATCGTTTTCTACGACACTTTGGCGGAGTTCTTCCTGGCCGAAGCGCTCGAATATATCCGCGCCTGGCAGGCGGCGACCCCGGACAACCCGGTCGGCCTGTGCGGCCCCATCGGTCCGACGGAGCAGTTGCCGCTAGTGGCGCTGCTGGTAAACGAACTCGGCCTTTCACTGCGCAGTGCGCACTTCTGGGGCATGGATGAGTGGGTTCTCGACGGCAAGGAGGTGGAGGAGAGCCATCCGCTATCGTTCGCCCGCGCGGACAGGGAACTCTGTTTTGATCGCCTCCGCCCTGAACTTGCAATGCCGTCCGAGAACCTACACTTTCCCAAAGCGGATGTTCACGCCTATGAAGCGTCCTGGCATGGAGTGCGGTGCGCGGTCATGCAGGGCGGGCAGGGCGAGGTGAAGCACTGGGCCTTCAATGATCCCGTGCGGCGGGAAGGTCTGTACCGGGACGCTCCTCCCGCACCGGAAGTCTATCGCCGCCTCGGTACACGCTGCGTGGAACTGCACCCGCTGACGCTCGTTCAGAACGCGCGTACGTCCGGGGGTGGCAATATCCCCCTGGTCCCGACTCACGCCATGACCGTAGGGCCCGTGCAGACCTGGCTGGCGGAGAAGGTTTCGATCTGGCATCCGGGACACCACGACAACCCGTTCGGCATGCGCCTGACGGCCCTGATGATCTCGAAAGGGATCGCCGACTCCGCCGTCCCGATGTCGCTGCTCGCAGACCATCCCGATGTGCAGTTCAACTACTATCGCGGCGGCCTCGGAACCTGCGAAACCGAGATGCACTGACCACAACTTTCGATTTTGAAAATGTACAAGAGGAGGCGGTGATGAAAACGATCGGCGTGGCCATACACGGCACGGGCTGGGTGGCAGGGGAGCACATAAAATCGTATGGCAAACGCGCGGACTGTCGCGTGGTCGCGTTGTGCAGTCGCACGCGGGAGGGAGCGGAGGCGAAGGCGCGTGAAACTGGGTTGACGGACGCCCGCATCTACGACAGTTACGAGGCGATGCTGGCAGACCCGGAGGTAGACGCTGTTTCGATCTGCACCCCCCCGAACTGCCATCCACAAGAGACGATTCTCGCGGCGCAGGCGGGCAAGCACCTGCTCATCGAAAAAGCCGTCGCCAACGATCCTGCCTCGCTCAGCGCGATGCTCAAGGCTGTCGAAAGTGCAGGCGTGAGGACCGTCGTCAGCTTCGTCCTGCACTGGAATCCGCAGTTCCAGTGGATCAAGCGGATGCTTCAGGCGAACGCCATCGGGGATCTGTTTTACGCCGAGGTGGACTACTGGCATAACATCGGGCCCCAGTACGCGCAGTACCGCTGGAACGTCAAGAAGGAAGTCGCGGGCAGCGTCTGGCTCTCGGCGGGCTGCCATGCCGTGGATGCGCTGCGTACCTTCGTTCAGGATGAGATCGTCGAGGTGACCGCCTACGGCAATCGGCGCAATGCTGCCTACGAGTACGACACGACCGTCGTGGGGATCGTCAAGTTTGCCGGGGGCGCGGTGGGCAAGGTTTCGGCCTCCTTCGAAGTGCAGTGCCCGTACGCCTTCAACATCGACCTGCTGGGCGACAAGGGCGCGATCCGCGACAACCGTATCTATGCGCAGAAGTTCTTCGCCGGCCAGACCGACTGGATCACCGTGCCGACCATTCGCCCTGATAGCGGCGACGTCGCGCATCACCCCTTCGACGGCGAGATCGCCCACTTCCTCGACTGCATCCAGGAGGAGCGCGAATCGTTCGTCAATCTCGCCGATGCTGCGAAGACCCATGCCGTCTGTTACGCCCTCGAACTCAGCTCTACCGAAGGCCGTCCTGTGAAACTGGCAGAACTATCCACTGTGGTAAAATCAAGAGGTAAGCGTTGAGATCCAGGAGGCGACGGAAATGGGACATCCAAGATTCAGCGGTGAAGAGATCGCTCGGCGTGGAGAAGAACTCTACAAACAGGACATACGCAGGCAAGTCGAGACGGAAGAGAACATCGGCAAGATGATCGCAATCGATATTGAGACAGGCGATTATGCCATTGCCGACGACCCTATCGTGGCCGCAGATCACATTTTTGCCAGTCATCCAGGCGCTGCACTTTTCGGAGCCAGAATCGGCTACGATGCTGCGTACTCTCTCGGTGGCACACTGACCCGGACTCTGCAATGACCATTGGCTATGTAGCAGGTCAACAGGCACGCATCGGCGTTGCTTTTCTCTTGGCAGGCCAGCCCAGCATCGAGATGGAATTCGTGATCGATACGGGATTTGAGGGGGCATTGACAATGCCACCAGAAGCCGTTGCCGCTCTCGGTCTTCCCTTTGATCAGGAGTTGATTGCGAATCTGGCGGACGACTCCAGTATCCGGGTTGACGTCCATCGCGCTAGGATATTGTGGAATGGCGAAGTACGTACGGTCGCAGTTCTTGCTACTGGCAAACGTCCTCTCCTCGGCACGTCATTACTGGAGGGGTATGAGGTCAACATTCCGTTCGCCGATGGCAGAACGGTTACCATTGAACCCCTATAGCGCCCTTCAATCTGGGCCCGTTAGGGAACGCCGGTGGATAGGATCACTCCGGCGCTTGTGAACAGGTGGTGGATGCCCGCCTGGCTCATGTTGCCGGCATATCCCAAAAAGAGGGCGAGTGACTTGATCCCCGGCCCGAAATGGCTTTCGTAGCCCTTGGGCAAGGGAGCGAGATAGGTCTTCTTGGTGGAACGAGATAGGTCTTCTTGGTGGAAGGGGAGTAGAACTTGGCGCGGCGAAAGCGGACATTCTCGCAGACGAGTTTGAGATCCTGCACCACGAAGTCTTCATAGCCTTTGATCTGGATATCTGCAGGGAGCGTCGAGAGATCGGGGAGGAGTTCACAGGTGTGGTGAACCTCGATAAGATCGCGCTTGGGCTGTTTCTTCCAGACCTTGGGTTCTCTTCAGTGGGCTTCGCTGGAATGATCGACTTGGGGCTTGTTGGGCTTGACATTGGGCTTGCCCTGCTGTCCCCTCAGGCGTGCGATCTCGTCTCGGAGGAGTTGGTTCTGCTCTTTGAGCGTGGAGATTTGTTCGAGCCATCCTTCAGCGAGGTTGAGCAGGCGCACCACACACTCCCTGGCATCGGTTTCCCTCCCCTGCATCCCTTCAATATAGCGGTGTTCGCCCAGGTCACCGCTCTGATCAGCGGAGAGAACAACGTATGGCGATTCAGGCGCGCTCTACCGGAAGGTAGGGGAGAATACAGCGGTAAGCCTCTGGTCGCTCACGCAGCGCGACGCTTACACGCACAGAAAACACGCCTTCTCAAAGAAAGGCAGCGCGAGCAGGCAATCGAATGCCTGCTCGCGCTGCTTGGATATTGCTGCCAGTCGTTTATTGCCTATCGTGTGTTGGTGTCCCTCGATCACGAAATGGATCTTATCGTCGGTGAACACGGGTTTATTGCCTATCGTGTGTTGGTGTCCCCCTGCGCGGTCGCATTGAGGAACCAGACGCGCCGTTCGGTTTCGTCAATGAACACTTCCAGCAGGCTGGCCGTCGCCACATCCTTATGCTTATCGCAGACCTCATGCGCTTTACGCATGTTGGCCGCCATGTTCTGATTGTCCTGCATCAGTTCGCGCATCATGTCGAGCGGTGCGACAAAGTCCTGGTTGTCGTCCTTTACGCTTTGCAGTTGGGCGATGTGGCCGATGCTGCGAATGGTCGTGCCACCGATCTTGCGGACGCGCTCGGCGATGGGATCAATGGTCGCGAAAATCTGATCGGCATGCTCGTCGAACAGCAGATGGTAGTCGCGGAAATGGCTGCTCGCCAGATGCCAGTGGAAATTTTTGGTCTTGACGTACAAAGCAAAAGCGTCCGCAACGAGTGGGTTCAAGGCCTTCACAATGTCTTTGATGCCTTCCAGATCGGTGGGGGTCGCCAGTTGGTGCGGCGCAGGGTAGCTCTTGATACTGTCGTTGTCACTAGAATGCTTGATGTCCGTCTTCACTATAGGATGGGTTGTTGTAGCCGTCATGGGCCTTTACTCCTTGTAGGGGGTTGAATTCTGCACGAACACTCTCACTTGTTATAACTGAATACGTCCCACAAAGTTCCATCAAAATTGCAGGGCGGGGATTTCGGATATGAAAACGGGGGAGGACTAAACCTCTTTTTAAGCGTCGTCAAGAGAGGAATGCAGCGGGGAGGTAGGGAACATGGGGACGAAGGGAGCAAGATCAACTTATGAGTCACCTTACGCAGTCCCCCGCATGGAAGGCGCTGGCCGCGCACTATCAGACCGCATCCCACCTGGAGATGCGCGCGCTGTTTGCCGCCGACCCGCAGCGATTTGAAACCTTCTCTCTGCGCTTCAAAGATATATTGCTGGACTTTTCGAAAAACCGGATCACCACGGAGACGCTGCAACTGCTGCGTGCGCTGGCGACACAGGCCGATATCAAGGGCTGGACAGAGCGAATGTTCACCGGCGAGAAGATCAACATTACCGAGAATAGGGCGGTGCTGCATATCGCGCTGCGTAACCGCGCCAATCGTCCCATTCTGGTAGATGGGCAGGACGTCATGCCGGAGGTCAACGCCGTGCTGGCGCACATGCGCGAGTTCAGTGAGCGTGTGCGCAGCGGAGCGTGGAAGGGCTACACTGGCAAACCGATCACCGACATCGTGAACATCGGCATCGGCGGCTCCGACCTTGGCCCCGTCATGGTGACGGAAGCGTTGAAGTCGTACGGCCAGCCGGGCCTCAACGTGCATTTCGTCTCGAATGTGGACGGCACGCAGATCGCCGAGACCCTGAAAGTCGTAACGCCGGAGACCACGCTGTTTTTGGTCGCCTCGAAGACCTTCACCACGCAGGAGACGCTGACCAACGCAGAGTCTGCGAAGGAGTGGCTGCTGCGCTCCGCACCGGATAAGTCGGCGGTCGCCAAACATTTTGTCGCGCTATCGACGAATGCCAAAGCGGTCGAGAAGTTCGGCATCGATACCGACAATATGTTCCCGTTCTGGGACTGGGTCGGCGGGCGCTACTCGCTCTGGTCCGCCATCGGCCTCTCCATCGCGCTCTTTATCGGCATGGACAACTTCGAAGAGTTGCTGACCGGCGCGTTCGAGATGGACGAGCATTTCCGCACCGCCCCGCTGGAGGAGAACCTGCCCGCCACACTCGCCCTCATCGGCCTCTGGTACAACAACTTCTTCGACGCCCAGACCGTCGCCATCCTGCCCTACGACCAGTATATGCACCGTTTCGCCGCCTACTTCCAGCAGGGCGACATGGAGAGCAACGGCAAAGGCGTGGATCGCAGCAGCGCGCGCATCACCGACTACACCACCGGCCCTATTCTCTGGGGCGAGCCGGGCACCAACGGACAGCACGCCTTCTACCAGTTGATTCATCAGGGAACCAAGCTGATCCCCGCCGACTTCCTTGCGCCTATCGAGACGCACAATCCGCTCGGCGAGCATCACAAGATCCTGCTCTCCAACTTCTTCGCGCAGCCGGAGGCCCTGATGAAGGGCAAGTCCGAGGCCGAAGTCCGCGCCGAGCTGAGCGCCGCCGGAATGAGCGGGGACGCGCTGGAGAAGCTGATCCCGCACAAGGTCTTCACCGGTAACCGCCCGACCAACTCGATCCTTTTCCAGGAGCTGACGCCGCGCACGTTGGGCTCGCTCATCGCCCTCTACGAGCATAAGATCTTCACGCAGGGCATTCTCTGGAACATCAACTCCTTCGACCAGTGGGGCGTCGAACTCGGCAAACAGCTCGCCAAAGCCATCCTGCCCGAGCTTCAAGACGAGGCGGAGATCCACACCCATGACTCCTCCACCAATGGACTAATCAACTACTACAAGGCCCATCGTTCCTGATCGAACCGTGAGCAGGAGGATTTTGTAATGAGTGACGAGCAACGTTTACGGGCGCACGGAATGGACCGGCGCGACTTCTTAAGGGCGGCGGCGGCGGGACTTCCGCTCGCGGTTCTGCTGCACGAGGATCGGGCGCAGGGGCAGATCCCGGTGGCGACCGCGCAGGAGAGTCGGCGGCTGCCGGGAATGATCATCCGGGAGAAGATGCCGGAGAACCTGGAGTTTCCCTTCTCTGCGCTGGACACCTTTGTGACGCCGAACGACCGGTTCTATATCCGCAGCCATTTCGCCGTCCCAACGCTCGACCCGGCGACCTGGCGACTGCGGGTGGAGGGGGCCGTCAAGACCCCACTGGAGCTTACGCTGGCCGATCTGATGCAGATGCCGTCCCGCACCGTGCCGGCCACGCTGGAGTGCGCGGGCAATGGTCGGGTCTTTCTGTCGCCTGCCGCCAAGGGCGCGCAGTGGGAGCTGGGCGCGGTGAGCAATGCGGAGTGGACGGGAGTTTCGCTCGGGGCGGTCCTGCAACGGGCCGGTGTGCAACCCGGCGCGGTCGATGTCGTGCTGGAGGGCGCGGACAGCGGCGAGCTCAAAGATCCGCCGAAGCCGAGCGGCGCCATCCATTTCGCCCGCAGCCTGCCCCTCGCGCAGGCGAACCGCCCGGAGGTGCTGCTGGCCTATCGCATGAACGGTGCGGACCTGCCCGTAGCGCACGGTTTCCCGCTGCGCGTGGTCGTGCCGGGCTGGTACGGCGTTGCGTCGGTGAAATGGCTGACGCGGCTCCTCGTGACCGTGCGGCCTTTCAACGGGCATTTTCAGTCGGTGGACTATGCGATCTGGGAACGCGCGAACGGCGTCCCGACGCGTGTGCCGATCACGGAGATGCAGGTCAAGTCGCAGATCGCGCGCCCGGATATGCACGAAGTCATCGCCGCAGGCTCGGTCTACCGTGTCTACGGCGCGGCCTGGACAGGCGACTCGGAGATCACTCGCGTCGAGGTCAGTGCGGACGGCGGTCTGAGCTGGCAGCCGACAAAGCTTCTCGGCAAATCGACGCGGTTTACCTGGCGCTTTTGGGAGATGAAATGGAACGTTCCGGCGCGGCCTGGACGCACGACCCTGCTGTCGCGAGCCACCGATGCGCGCGGCGCCACGCAGCCTCTCCTGCGCCAGGCCGATGCCGAAAACTATCTGATTCACCACTCTTTGCCTATCGATGTGGACGTTCGCTGAAAGCGCTCTTCGCACCGACATTAAAGGCACTGTCGCGCTCCTGTACGTCGTTTTAGCCGTCCGACTGGGGAGCGCGCCGGACGTTCCAGCATAATAAGGCGAACTACGCCCAAAGATACGTATTTGTACGTATAGCCTCCTCCACCGAACGATGTCATCATAAAACTACGCTAATTCGCTTCGACGATATGTGGGCGCCTCCGTCCACCGAATCAGGGTTGTATTCGCTGGCAGGCGCCTCCTCGTGGCCTGCGCGACGGCAGACTCTTCCTGCGCTTGCAGTGTAGCTGTCCGCCCGGAGCCCCTGTCGAAACGAGAAGGAATATTTTTTATGCTGACGACTTCATTTCGCTTTTCAAAAAATCTGCGCTCTTGCGCTGTTCTGGGGATCCTGGGGATGGGCCTCGCTACCGCCGGACACGCGGACACGACGTACACCTGGAATTTCGCCACCAGTACGCATCAGGGGGATGTTGGAGCCGCCAGTGCTGTGTACCTGGACAACTCAGGGCACGGCATCTCTCTTCCTGTTCATGGCTACACCACGACGAATGCGCCGTCCGGCACCACCGTGAACGTCTCTACCTGGACCACAGGCGGGACCGCCGATTCGAATCTCTACAATAAGTTTACGACCTCCCTTACCGACCCGGAAACGGGACTGGGATTAACCTTCGACGGCGACCACGAAATCGTTCCGAAATCTTTCATCCAGATAGATACGACCAACCTCAAAGTCGCGAAGCTCATCAACCCGACTATTATGATCTCGAGCATACAGCAAAACGAAGGCTACTACTTGTGGGGCAGCAATAGCGCTGGAACGCCGGGGATACTTCTCAACACGTACATCAATACGACGGGAGCGCCGGGCGCCGACGTGCATACGATTCCGGTCCCGGGCTATACCACCTATAACTTTTTTGCGGTCAGTTCGACCACGGGAAACACCCTGATAGGGAACAGTTTCACCGCCACCACCACACCGGAACCCGGCGTCGTTGCCCTTCTGCTCGGACTGGCCGGTCCTGCCGGCCTGCTGATCCGCCGCCGCAAACGTAAATAGAGCCGGTTCCGCTTCGACGACCGAAGCGACGAAACCGCCGCCAGAGGCTCTCCAGAGGGCTTCCGTGCGGCGGTTTTTGCGTTTTCGGGTTCAGAGGCCGAGCGTCTGCCCGCCGTCGATAAGCCAGGTCTGGCCGGTGACATAACTGGCGGCGTCGGAGGCGAGAAAGACGACCACATTCGCCAGCTCTTCCGGGCGACCGAGACGGCCGAGCGGGATCTTCTGTTCGGCCTGCTTGCGTGCTTCCGCGAAGGAGATACCGGCGGCCTGCGCATTGCGCTCATGCAGGTGTTTTAGGCGATCGGTGTCGTAGCTGCCCGGTGCAACGGTGTTGACCGTGATGTGGTACGGCGCGAACTCCTGCGAGAGCGTTTTGCACAGGCCGGTGATTCCGGCCCGAATGGTATTGGAGAGCAGCAGGCCGGGAATCGGCTGCCGCGCGGAGGTCGAGGTGATGACGACGATGCGCCCCGCCCCTCCCTCCACCGCCTTCAGGTGCGGCAGGGCGGCCTGTATCAGTCGGGTCGTGCCGAAGAGCGTGCTGTCAAGGGCGGACTGCCATTTGGCCTCGTCCAGGGTTTCGAAGGTTCCGGCAGGCGGTCCGCCGCTGTTTGGTACCAGGATATGCAGCGCGCCGTAGGCGGCGACCGTCTCTTCCACCACCCGGCGCAGATCCTCGGCCCGCGTGACGTCGGCGACCAGCGGCAGACACTCCGCGCCTGTCTCCGTGCGAATCCGCGCTGCCGCAGCCTCGATATCGGCCTGTGTCCGCGCACAGATCGCGACGTTCGCGCCCTCGCGCGCCAGCCCCAGGGCGCAGGCATACCCGAGTCCCTTGCTTGCCGCCGCTACCAGGGCGACTCTACCCTTCAGTCCGAACTCCATGAAAACTCCCCTTCCCCAAAAATAAAACAGGATCTACACGAAGAGCAGAACGATTCCAGATTGATCGGCCTTCCCGCAGAGGCGGGCAAGCCAGATCGCCGGAAGCCGTCCGACCCTTCTGCAGATCCTGTTTTAGAGACTCCTTAAGCTATAGGCAGGCTTACTTCAACGCCACGGATCGGAACCTTGCGGAACCTGTGGCTCTCTTCCAGCCTCCTGTGGGGTTGCCGTCGCTCGCGGCAACGGGAAATGCAGCCTGATCAGCTGCGAGGGACAAGTTCTGATTTTGTCATCCCTTCCTGGTTCTATTTTAACCACTCCCATTCAAAAAGTCAATACAGTTTGTCGGCTCAGGGTACGATGCGGATCGGAACCCAACCTCTTACGCTGTTGATGAGCCAGAGGCCGGTCGCGGCTTCGAGATCGGGCCTGAGCAGGACGCGCTCGAAGATCTCCCCGTTTGCCAGCAGTTCGGCCCGCATCGTGCCGGGCAGCAGACCGCAGTCCAGCGGCGGCGTCCAGCGCTTCCCGTCCCGAGCGAGAACCAGATTGCCGGTAGCGAACTCCGTCAACTCCTCTTCCTCGTTCCAGAGCAGCGTCTCCTCGACATCGGGGCGCTCAGCACGGCGCGTCTCGTAGGCCGTGCGATGCGTCGTTTTGTGAAACAGGAAGCGATCCTGCCGGGAGAGAGGAGAGCGAGCGAGAGTCGCCCGAAGGCCGATCGTTGGGAGGGCCTTAAGAGGCTGGGTCTCGATGCGAATCTCTCCGTCTTGCGCGACGAGCAGCCGTATGCGCCAGGGACCGGTATCGAGACGGTGCGCGTGCGATTCGAGCGCGGTATGTACGTCCTGTTCGATCAGGGGGATTCCAAAATAGAGGGCGGAAGCGCAGAGGCGGTCGAGATGTCGCTGCAGCAACGCGTAAGCGCCTCGCTCCAGGCGCAGCGTTTCCAGAAGGTCGAAGCGAGGCCACGCCTGTGCGAGCACCTGTGCTTTCAGGCGGTTTTCGGCGTACTCGCCCTGCGGTGTCGAGTCCCAGGTGATGCCGCTGCCGACGCCGTACTCCGCGCCGCCTGTCTCGGTATCCAGAAGCACGGTGCGAATGGCGACATTGAAGACGGTGGGACCGTTCGGAACCATATAGCCGACAGCGCCGCAGTAGATCTGGCGGGGCGTGGTTTCCAGCAGGGCGATGCGGCGCATGGCGCTGATTTTCGGCGCGCCGGTGACGGAGCCGCAGGGAAAGAGAGCCGTAAACAGGTCGGCCAGCGTTGTTGCAGGGGGAAGGGTAGCGGCGACGGTCGAGGTCATCTGCAGCACCGTCGGATAGCGTTCCACCGCGAACAGTTTTTCGACCTTTACCGAACCTGTGTCGGCGATTCGGCCGAGGTCGTTGCGGAGCAGGTCTACGATCATGATGTTCTCGGCGCGCTCCTTTTCCGAAGCGGTCAGCTCCTGCGCGCGCTGCAGATCCTCTTCCGGCCAACGACCCCGCGGCATAGTGCCTTTCATGGGACGGGTGACGATCCGGTCGCCGGTACGCTGGAAGAACAGTTCGGGGGAGACGGAGAGGATACGATAGCGCCCGATGTCAAGGTAGGCGCTGTACGCCGACTGCTGCGCGGCCTGCAACTGCCGATACCAGGCGAAATCGTCCCCCGTAAACTGCGCTCGCAGGCGCAGGGTGTGGTTGACCTGATAACACTCCCCGTCGCGAATGGCCGCCCGGATCTGCGTGATATCCCGCGTGAACTCCAGTTCGGAGAGGTTCGGTTCCCACGGCGTCAGCGCGAAGTGACCTGGTGCGTCGTCCAGCTCGGGAACTGTCGGGCCGTTAAAGAGGCCGAACCAGACCAGGGGGAGAGGGGATGCAGGCGGAACCTGCATGGCGGCCTCGAAGGCCGGAGCCGCTTCATAGGAGACAAATCCGGCCGCATAAAGACCTTCCCCCCTGACCGCGGCCTCCACCGCTTGTAAGGCTGGCAAAACCTCTTCCACACGGTGCGCTGTTACGATACGGACGGGTCGCGTCAACACGAGAGGATGCAAAGACCCTTCGCCGACAAAATCAAAACAGAGCCGAACCGCTGATCCGTCATCCTGCATGAACGATTTCCTGACCCTTGTGCGGACCGCTTCCGGTCCTTGCGGAAGCGGTCGATTTCCGCCCCTCGCCAATACTGCCACACTATAGCATATTTGACTTCCGTCTGATTTTCGGGTCGGCTCTCCTTTCTGTCCGAACTCGGATTATCAGGTCATCCGATCAATCCGAGTTCAGACATGCGGGAACAGTTTCCCGCTGTGTGACCGTCTGCCTCTGAACAGGCCGCTGGCGACCTGTAACGAAATACAGGAGCCTGATTTATGAATAACAACCGAATTTCGACCGTTCTCTGTGCGGTCGCTCTCTCGACCCTGGTATTGCCGGCTTCGGCGAGGCAGAGCGCCGCCGCTCAGGCGCAACAGGTCGGGAAAAAGATCGTCTATGTCGCTCGAAAGACCGTGAAGGTGGCCCGCCGGACGACGAAAAAGGTCGTGAAGCACGTCACCGCGACGCCGGCATGGGAAAAGCTGAAGGCCGCCTACGACTACGACAGTAGCGCTGCCCCCGACGTTAAAGAGGAGCCTCAGGAGAGCGAGACCGCGATGGTGATCCAGATCTCCTTCACTGGACCCGACGGCAAGCCGGTCCACGGAACGTTTATGCGGCCCAAGGCGGAGGGTGTCTATCCCTGCGCGCTCGTCCTGCATGGCCTTACGAACAATAAGGAGATCGCCATAAAGCTTTATGGCAATCGGCTGGTCGCAAAAGGCTGCGCCATTCTGGCGCTGGATGCCCCCGAGCATGGCAAGCAGCAGTCGCCGAACAAGAAGTACTGGACCGATGAGGTCTACACGACCGCCGTGCATCAGGGCGACCGCAACTATCGGCGCGCTCTGGACTATCTCACCGCGCGGCCGGACATCGACAAGGAGCGCATCGGCGCAATCGGCTACAGCATGGGGGCGATCATGAGCTCGATCCTTGGTTCGGTAGACGACCGCGTGAAGGCGCTCTCGCTCTGCGTGGGCGGCGACCCGTTTCTCGCGGTCGCGCGAACGCGCTCACGGCCGGAGGACTACGATGTATCGCCCAGTCTCTTCATCGCGCACTTCTCGCCGCGCCCACTCATCATGTTTAATGGCAGGACCGACCCTGTTATCGTGGCGCCTGCCGCTTATCTGCTGCAGAATGCGGCCAAAGAGCCCAAAAAGGTGGTCTGGTATGCAGGTACCCACGATGTCCCGGCGTCGATCCGGCAGCGGGCGGAAGACTGGCTGGTCGCTAAGCTGGGGGCGGGCGCTGAGGCTGCAAAGGACGAGGCACCGAAAGCAGGAGGGCAGTAGAGTCGGGTTCGGTATCGGAGATTCGATGACAGGATCGAGGCGACTCGGTCCTGTTTTCATGCCCTCGGAAGAAGCAAACGAACAGGCTTCAAAGCCGAAAGCGCGACACAAAAAAAGAGAGTGCCGGTCTTGCAGCCGGCACTCTAAAAACTGCGGAGATCTGTATACCCGCAGTATAACAGACATAGAATCGAAGCGCATCTGCGAAACGGCATATTTTGTCCGTGCCGCAACGTAAATTTTGATCCGAGAGGAGCGATGCCTGGATGCCTGAAAGGTCGTTCAAGCCTTCGTACCTTACGAGAGGAAGCCCCGAAGAGGAATGGTCTGCATGACCTCACTTTTTCGGCGCGGCGGGCGGCGGCGAGGGTAGGGCTATCCCCGTGCCTTTTTTCGCATCCAGTACGTTCAGTTTGAGGTCGATACGGTTTTCGCTGGCCATGATCCGCGGATCATACTGGTAGGGCTTGTTGGCCCGCATATCGTCCAAACGGCGCACGAATTCGTTCAGAGGATCCGCCTTTTTAGGATCGAGTTTCACGTCGACCGGCTCGGCGCGCAGAGCGGCGATACTCACGGTGGTTTCGCCTGCAGGCGTCTTCAGGTCCAGCGTCAGGGTGCCGACGTAGATATTCTTATCGGCCCCTTCCTGCGGGGTAAGCTCCACCACGACATCCTTACGGGCTTCTCGGGCGAAGACGCGCACCCTGTGGTCCGGACCGGGTGGGGAGAGCAGCTTGACTTTGAGTTTCACCGGGCTGCCTGCAGCCAGGAGAGGCTGGTCTATCGTGGGCTCGGTCAGCGTGAGGGCTTCCTGCACGACATCGGACTTC
Source organism: Chthonomonadales bacterium (assembly GCA_038217285.1). Lineage (GTDB taxonomy): Bacteria > Armatimonadota > Chthonomonadetes > Chthonomonadales > Chthonomonadaceae > JANXLO01. Next base: position 1,994 of record JBBQPO010000067.1, on the reverse strand, counting down.
TTGTCTCCTGCGATAGGGGCCAGTTTGACGGTATCGACCCAGGCCTGCATTCCCAGCGGTTTCGCCTTGTCCGTGCTCGCACCTTCCAGCCAGTAAGCGCCGGCTTTTACCCGGGCCTCCTTGAAGTTGGGAGCGCTGACCAGCAGGAGCGCCTCCCCCTTATCTTGCGGGGTCTTCTTGCCTTTCGGCGCGGGGCCGTCACCGACCGCTGTTTTGGCGGCGACTTCGCGTGCCTGCTTTGCGGTCTTGTCGGTCACATTTTTATCGCCGAGGATCGGAGCGACCGCCTGCCCGACCAGCGGCACCGGCGTTCCGGTCGCGACCGATACGGCAGCGGCTTTGACCGTCTGGCCTGGATTGATCACGACATTGGCGACCACCTTCACCGGCGCCATGGCGACATCGCCAACGGCCCGCGCACAGATCTCCAACAGCCCGCGCCGTGCGGAGGGACGGAGGTGCAGGGCGTTCATCGGATCGGCGGCCAGGGCATATTCACCCTGAGCGTTCGTCTTCGTCCAGGCCATCACCTTGCCGTTCGGATCCTGTAGGGCGACGGTAGCGTCGGGAAGCGGCTTGCCATCCAGATCGAGCACCCGTCCATAGACCACTCCGTTGCGAAATTCGGCTGTAGACGGCAGCGCGAGCTGCGCCGTCGCCGGTGGCGTTTTAGGCGCAGCAGGCGGCGGCTGAACGGGCTGGGCAGGAGGGGGCGTCTTCGGAGCCGCAGCGGGGGTCTTTGGCGGCGTGGGCGGCGGTACCGTCGCCTGCGCCCCCATCAGTGGCGCAGACAGCGCCAGCAGGCAGATCCCCAGAGCCGGGCGCAACGCGCCTCGTCTACGGTGCCTAGATACTATCGAAAAACGATCTGGTCGGAATTTCATGGTTCTGACTTTCCGGAGCCTCCTTCTCGGACGCTCCAGCAGACCCCTCCTCAAGGAGGGACAGGCGTTGGACGGCCTGAACATATAATCCGTTCCCTGCGGTTTCGGTCGTCTCTCTGCCTGCCATAATGGGGAGGCCGCTCGGAACATGGCTTCCCCTGTCGCTGACGCTGTAACCTTCTCTTATCGTGGTTCGCCTAATAGGCCGGAACCAAAGTGGGCCTGAACCATTCCCCACCTTTCCGGAACTAACCTTTGAGACGGGATCCTCCCCAATTCGTTTGCTGGAGATAATCTGGACTATGCCGACCTCGAACCCTCGTTTTCAGCCTTTGCAACGGCTTGTCGCCTTTCGGCGCTGCGGGGCCTTCGCGCTTTTGCTGGCGCTCTCGGTCGTGGGGATAGGGTTGGCAGTTCGGCCCTCCCTGGCACGGCAGAACCCGCAGGAACTGGTGCGGCAGGGCGACAAAAGCTGGAACGAGCAGTCGTACAAACTTGCGCTGGAGGCGTATCAAAAGGCCCTGGCGGCAGATCCGAAACTGCCGAACCGACCGGAGATCGCGTACCGCATCATGGTCGCATTGGGCCGGGCGAAGAAGTGGGACCAGGCGATCGCTGCGGCGGAGGATTATGTCGCCACCTATCGCGATAAGGTGTGGGAGGCGCGAGGGCAGGTATGGCGTGGACGGCTCTATCGCATCGTCGAGCATAGCGGCTACAAGATCGGGGAGAAGATCACGCGGGGCAGTGACGTGCCGAAATCCTTAGGAGAAGACGCGCCGGAGCAGGTACAGTTAGAATCGGAAGATGATCAGACGGCGGACGCCGCACTGGTCCGAGCGCAGGAGCTGTTCGAGCGTTTTCGCCTGGCGCACCTCGATCCGACCGAACGAGAAGCGCTGACCGCCGCCGAGATCGACCTGGATTTCGACCTGGCCGAGACAGCCGCGCGAGACGACGATACCAGTCGCTTCGATGTCGCCCAGACCGACTGGACCATCAATCTGAAGCTACCGTATGACAAGCACTGGCCTGCCGCCCGACGAGTGATCTATCTCTATGAAAAAATCGCCCAGTTAGACGCGGTGAGCCCCGGCAGTGACCATCATG
>JBBQPO010000066.1:0-23091 GCA_038217285.1 Chthonomonadales bacterium | reverse complement strand
GATGATGCGATCTCCGAGATAGTTGAGCGCTGCGTGGAACAACTGGAGTCCATAACCCCGGCCCCGATAAGGCGGTCGCACGATGTAGATCCCGATAAAGCCGAATCGGTCGTCGTAGGCGACGGCGCTGATGCAGCCGACCGGAACGCCGCCGAGTTCGCCGAGGAAAAAGCCGTTGGGATCGGCGGCAAAGAACGCCTCCTGGTCATATTTGCCGGGGTTCCAGCCCTCTTCGATACAGAACTCCCAGGCAATGTCCAGATCCGCACGATTCATGCGCCGGATTTCAAATTTTGCATCGACCATAGGTTTCTATCCCAGCAGAAGGCTTTGGCGCCCTTCTGCGACAAGATGCACAAGATACTGAGCGTATTCCGTCTTCCCATACGAATGGGCGAGGCGTAGCACCTGTTCCGCTCCGATATAGCCGCACTGGAAGGCGATCTCCTCCAGACAGGCCACCTTAAGACCCTGGCGTCGTTCGATAGCGGCGATATAGTTGCCAGCCTCCAGAAGCGAATCGACGGTGCCGGTATCGAGCCAGGCCATTCCCCGACTGAGGCGCTCTGCCTGGAGCGTTCCTTCCGCCAGATAGAGATTGTTCAGGTCGGTTATCTCGAGTTCGCCACGTTTGGAAGGTTGGATCGAGCCTGCAAAATCGCAGACGCGTCGATCATAAAAGTAGAGCCCGACGACCGCATAGGGCGATTTCGGGAGGGCAGGCTTTTCTTCGATGGAGAGCACACGGCCCTCGATATCAAACTCCATGATACCATACCGCTGCGGGTCTCGGACGCGATAACCGAATATTTTAGCGCCGTGTTCCAGTTGCGATGCGACGCGCAACTGTTCCGGAAATCCGTGTCCATAAAAGATGTTGTCGCCCAGGATCAGGCTGGCGGCGCCACCTGCCAGAAAATCGCGTCCGATGAGAAAAGCCTGCGCCAGACCCTCGGGGCGCGGCTGGATCGCATACTGCAGGGAGAGGCCGTACTGACTGCCATCGCCGAGTAAGCGCTCAAACAAGGGCTGATCGTGCGGAGTGGTGATCAGGAGGATATCGCGCAGTCCGGCCAGCATCATTACCGATAGCGGATAGTAGATCATCGGCTTGTCGTAGACTGGTAAAAGCTGCTTCGAAACCGCCTGCGTTATGGGATAGAGGCGGGAGCCGCTGCCACCCGCCAGGACAATACCTTTCATAAATACCTCACCTGCCTACGCCTGCCTACGCCTGCCTACGCCCGCCTACGCCGGGCTCTGCATCGTGCCCTCGGAAGGCTGTCATGTACGCAACAGATCGGCGACTTCCGACTGCGTCATACACCTCCTAGTACGGTAGGAATGGTGACCATAATTACCGGACAGGCATGGTGAGACGGAAGAAAACGGCCTGCGTAGCTCCCGCTACGCAAGCCGCCTCATGTCGATCAAGATCAATGCAGTCCGATCAGTGTGCTCCCGAGCTTTTCAACACGGCCGGGACGGTCTTCAGAATGATCGCGACGTCCTTGCCGAACGACATCGACTCGATATATTCGATATCGAGTTCGACCCATCGCTCGAAGGTGAGATTGCTCCGACCACCGATCTGCCAAAGACAGGTGATTCCGGGGTGAACGGCCAGGCGTTTGCGCTCGTGTTCGCCGTACTGTTCGACTTCCGAAGGGATCGGCGGGCGAGGGCCGACGGTGGACATCTCCCCTCGGACTACGTTGAAGAACTGTGGAAGCTCATCGATACTCATTTTGCGGATGTAGGCACCGATCGGCGTGACACGCGGATCCGCCTTTATTTTGAACACGGGGCCGCTCGCCTCGTTAAGGTGCATGAGGTCTTGCTTCTTCTCTTCGGCATCGATGCACATGGAGCGAAATTTATAACAGTGGAAAAGACGCCCGCCCTTGCCGACCCGGACCTGCTTGAAGAAAATAGGGCCTCGGTCGGTCGCCTTGATGATACAGGCGATCAATATCATGAGCGGCGAGATCAGGATCAGGACGCCACCCGCAAAAACAAAATCGAACAGGCGTTTCAGAGGGGCGTAGGAGACTGATTTCTGGGGGAAAAGCGGGTTCAGGTAGTCGTTGGAAAAGCGGCTCTGATCCTTACAGTCAAGGAAAGCCAGCACGGTACGGTCAAATCCGGCGTCTTCATCTGACAGATTTGCTGCGGTGAACGGAGGGTTCACTGCAGTCTGCGCGCTATCCATATTGTGCCCTGACGTCTCTCGCTCTGGACCCGTTCTGAGCATCGAAGCATTCCGTTCACGGAGAGTATCCATCACCACATAATCTCCTAACTATCCTGTTTCTATCTCTCCAGGGGAACGTCAACCCTTTGACGGCAACCCCATACTCTATGTCTTGCACATTCCGTGCCAATGTCTCCAAACGGCTGCGTTATGTAAATATTTCTTGTTTGGGATCAAATGGCCTGGAAGACTCGGGTGCTTTATCGGTCGGTGGAGGAAGGTCTTCCAGCCACGACAATCGTGTATGCGCCCGGGGGGTTATGGCCCGCAAACTCCGTTGCTGCTGCTGATATTGTACCCCTGAATATCCATTCGTTAGTGTGAGTTAGATCACATGCGACGACGATTTTTCGCGCATTTTCGACTTGGAGGGTTAATTCGGCGATTGTCGAGCGCAGAAGGCGACGGGATTCGTAGAGAACAACCGTTGGGCCGCTCCTTCCCACGGTCGCGAAGTAGGCCGCTCGCTCGGGATCACGACGGGGCGGGAATCCGAGGAAGCAAAAGGGGCTTGAGGGCATTCCGGAGATCGCAAGCGCTGTCATGCAGGCGGTGGCTCCCGGCGCGGCCGTGACGCGATAGCCATTTTTCAACGCCAACGCGACGAGAGACAGGCCGGGATCGACGAGGGTTGGGGTGCCGCTGTCTGCAACAAGAGCCACATCGTGACCGTCATTCAGGCGCGAGAGTGCAGCGAGACGAGCAGGATGACCGCCGCGCGGTGCCTGGGACACGACCTCCGTAGCGATATTATAACTATCGAGGAGGCTACGAGCCGAGCGGCCATTCTCTGCCACGACCAGGCTGACGTCACGGAGGATACGCAGTGCACGCAGGGTGATGTCTTCCGGATTACCGGTCGGTAGGGAGACAACGAAAAGTGTGCCCACCTGCCTGGTAAGTACGGTGCTCATCGGTGTCGGAACCACACTGCCTCCCACGTTCGCGTGGGAGGCAGCGGTAGGTAGGATGGGATGGCGCATACGACCTGGTTACCGGCCTGGTCCACCGGCAGGCGGCGGAGACGAGTGACCGCCAGGAGGTAGCGTTACCGGAGCCGCAGGTGTCGTAACGGTTTTAGGTGGGAGGCCGGATGTCGGGGCTGCGGGCTTCGTGCCCGCAGCCGAGCCGAGATCGAGAGACTTTCCGAAACCGTCCGGCGTGTTCGCGCCGGTGGTGCCGCCGGTCTTCGGAGGCTTCTGAGAATTGAGTTTCAGCAGATCGTTCTGCTTCTTCTGCTCGTCCTCCTGACGTTTACGCTCTACGGCTGCCTTCATCTGCTCCTGAAGAATCGCGTTATTCAGCTCCATGACCTTGAGACCCTGGTCAGAGGCTTCCTTATCGGCGTTCGGAACTTCGGGTGAGGCCACGCTCTTCAAAGCCGTCACCACCCGCTCATGGGCCTGCTTGGCGTCCTGCATCGCTTTAAGATCGGTAGGAATATCTAAGTCAAGCAGATGAGCGATATGATGATAGGTTTTGTACGCTGCGGCGAACTGTTTCTTGTCACGCTGGGCGTCGCCGAGGCCGAAGCTGTAGGCGTAGTTATCGCCCTCGGTCGCCTTTGTAATGCTCTCATAGAGCGGTAGGAGGCGCTCCCGCAACTGCGCCTGCGCGGCCGGAGGCGTCTTCGGATCGAACATTTTGAGCTTGACGGCATCGAGAATCAAGACAGCCGCGGTGGTATTGGTAGAATCTTTTTTATAGACCGCTTCGATCTCCGATTCGGCCAGGGCCTGCTGCTTGTCGATCTGTTCTTGGGTTGGGGCGCCTATCGGACTGCCAGCCGCCATTCTCCTGTCATCCTGCATTTTGGAGAACAGGAAATAGTCGTAGTAGGCCTTCTGTTCGATCCTGTCTGCCGCAAACTCTACCTTCGCAGTTTTGGTCAGATCCTCGATCTTCTTCATAAGAGCCTCGCTCGCGCGCTTCTCCTTGAGTTGATCGACGACTTTCTTGGGAGCAAAGTCTTTGGGCAGATTGTTGCGGCGTCCGGCCAGCTTGGCGAACATGTATCCGGGCTGAAAACCTGTCGCTTTGACTACATCGGTGTACTCGCCTACCTTGAGCTTGTGGACTATCGCGTCCAGATCTTTGCCGAAGTACATTGCCACCATACTGGAGGGCATTCCCTGGCTCTCATACTCGGGCAGGAAGCCCGTATCGCCGCCCTTCTTCGCGTTGAAGTCGGCGGAGTTGGCCTTCGCAACGGCGGTGATGTCCATCTTCCCGCTCTTCACCTCCGCCAACAGCGCTTCCGCCTTCTTCTTTGCGTCCGCGTCGGGCAGCGCCTTCGGGTCGGGGCGCGCGGCAGGAATCCGCGTTGCAGGAATAGTGGGGATGAGGACCGTGTTCAGGCTCACCTCTGCGGTCTGATTGCGCGCTTCCTCTTCCGTTACGACGGCTCTGTTTTTAGCATCGTCGAGCAGGGCTTTGCCAAGGTAACTCTTTGCAACCTGTTCGCGAAACTCTGCGGTCGTCAGATGTTGGGACTGGGAAAGGTAGTTCTCCAGGTCCAGATCGGTCGCGTTCTTTCCGACCTGCTGCATCTTGTAGTCCTGGATGGCCTTATCGACCTCCGCATCATTGGCCTTCACGCCGGTACGTTTGGCTTCCTGGAAGAGAACCACCTGTCCTACAAGTCGATAGATCGCATTCCCGGTGTTCCGGGCGAACTCCTCGCCAGGCGCCCCCATCTTGACGCGCTGAGTGATCCTGTAGTAGTCGCTCATCGGGACCGATTCCCCGTTGACGGTCATCAACGTCGCATCGCGGGCGGCGGCGCCCATATTTTGATTGTTACGCCCGGAGAACTGGTTCCAGCCAAAACCGATGACCAGCGGTATCCCAAAGACGAGTGCACAACCCCAGCCGAAGACGCGGCCGGTCTTTTGAAAAACCGTGCGCCACCAGGTAATGGAAATTATATTTCCTATCGGATCAGACATGAAAAGACATCCTTATCGGAAGTTGTTCGGAGGTGAGGCTAAATAGTTTCGGCTCAGGACGCACCGAGCATCGACCGCAGTGCGGCCAGGCAGGGACGTGATCCTTCTTCCGGCGTACCTTGACCGTCCGGGCCGGCGCCCGTCTCCGGCCGGAAGTGTGTTTCAAGAGAGATCCAACCCGTGTACCGATCTCGTTTCAGTGCGGCGAACTGCGCGACGTAGTCGATCTCACCGCCGCCGACGACGCACCAGCGCACCTGTGGACCCTGATCTGCGGTTTCCACGAGATGTCCATCCTTCACATGGAAATGGGTGAGCCACGGTTTGATCGCGTCATATCCGGCCGGGTAGGGCGTCTCTCCTGCGAAGTACGCGTTGCCTGGATCCCAGACGATTTTCAGGTATGGAGAGTTGATCGCAGAGGCGATCCGCGCCGCTTCCGCTCCGGTGCCGATGAAACAGGCGTATTCGTTCTCCAGTCCCAGGACGACGCCTTCGCGCTCCGCCAGGGCCAGGGGAGCCGCAAACGCATCGACGATTCGTGCTTCGATGGCCGGAGTGAGCGCCTCCTTGCGCCAGAAGGTAAAGACACGGAGGAGCGGAGTCTCAAAGCGATGCGCCAGACGGATGCACCGCGTCAATAACTCCATCTGCTGTTCCAGCCCGCGCGGTGTGGCCAGATGCATCGCTCCGGCTGCTTCGCCGGGATTCGGCGCTTCCAGCGCCAGATCACACTTGAAAAAAGGGGTAGCGAGGCAGACGGTCTGCATCTCCCTCTCCCGAAGGGCGGCTTTGGCCCGGTCGGCCTGATCGTCCGTCAGGTCGGCGATATTGGTTCCCCACAGCCCCCGCAGTTCTGCACCGGTCGCGCCGTACTCCAGCATGACATCGAGCGCGTGTTCAAAATCCTGTGAGATCTCATCCGTAATCGCGGCTAGCTGCATAGTGATGCGGTTCCTCATTCAGACACAGTCGTGAAAATCGTGCGCCTGCCATCCGTTCGGCACACGGCAGACGAATCGTTTCAGTTTACTCGAAAAGAGCCCCGGTGTCAACTGAACCGATGTGTCGAGGTCGGGATGAGATAGAGGGTCAGTGCAATCAGCATACCGACAAGCAGAATATACTGGAGCCGCACCCCTCTCCAGCCTAGCAGCAGACGCGCTCCCAGGTAGACAACGTAGTTGAACCAGACCACCAGCGACAGGTCGATACGTGGGTCGGCAAACAGGGTGGTAACGGAGTGTGCCCCCTTGCCCGCAAACGCCTGCTCGAAGCCGATCCCCAGGCCGAGCGTCAGGAGCGGCAGGGCAAACGCGACGGAGCGATAGGCCACTGCATCCAGAGTGGCCAGCGGCGGAAGTTTGCGGAAAAGGCCCTGACCGGGTTTCTCGCGCAGGGCGCGGTTTTGCAGCAGATAGAGAGCGGCGCAGCCGAACGCGACGGCGAACAGTCCGAAACCCGCCACAATCGCCAGGACATGCAGATTGATGATCTGGCTGCGCAGCGCCGGCGTACCGGCGCTGGACTCGTGTGCCAGGAGCACGCCGCCGGTGAGGGCCAGGCAGGCCACCAGCAATGCGACAGCGCTCACTGCCGGTAGCCGACCGCGATAGTCCAGCACCGCCATCGCGATGGCGATGGCCCAGGCCAGAACAGTCAGAGTACCGGTCTCACTGGCGAAAGGGGAGTTGTGGGTCGAAACACACCACATTCCGATAGCAAAAAAATGCACCGCTATGCCTAGAAAAAGCAGTGGCCGCCCATACCGCGTGATTTGGCTCGTCGCCGGTAGAGCCGAAACGCCTGCCGGAGCAGCGGGCGCATTCAGAAAGAGAACCGCCCCATTGCAGGCCGATGAGGCCAGGTAGCAGCCCAGAGCGATCACTGTCAGGATGGCGTATGTCATGTTTCCACCTCCTGCCGACTAATCACGGCCTCTAACCTGCCTGCCGACAGCGGAACCGGCGTCGCGTCCGGTGTGAACTCTGCGACGATGGCGGGGACGGCTTCGGTCGATCTCGGCTCGGCCTCCAGGTTGAAAATCTCGCTCGTGGCTGTCAGCAGGTCATAGGTCAGGGCGTCTGTATGGCCCTGCGGCATGCCTCCACCAGCTTCTCGCTTCAGACGCAGAATGGGCTCCTTCGCAACTTTGGTGGACATCGAGCGAAAGGCCGCTTCGACCTTCTGCCACTCCCGGTCCGTCAGGCCGGGCAGTTGCGAACGCAGCAGAACCAACTCCTCTTCCCGAATCCGATCCAGCTTTTGCCTTAGTAGGGTGATGATGGGGGCAGCCTCCCGGGTGCGACGCCAGTTCTGGAACTTCGCGCACTCGTCGTCAAGGATCGTTTCGGCGTGGCCGACTTCGCTGCGGCGTCCCTGCGCCTCCTGGGCCACGACGGCCTGGAGGTCGTCGATATTGTAGAGGAAAACGTTGTCCAGGCTCAGGACGTCCGTGTCGATGTCGCGCGGAACGGCGATGTCGATCAGAATTAGCGGATTTCCGCGCCGTTTGCGCAGCACGGGTGCCAGGGTTGCGCGCGTGATGATCGGGTGGGGTGCGGCGGTCGAAGCGATGACGATGTCGGCCCGGCGCAACTCGTCGGGAAAGGAGTCGTAATGAATGGCCCGTCCGCCGAGTTTCGATGCCAGAGATTCTGCCCGCGCAAACGTCCGATTGGCGACCAAAACGGACGCCACACCGCTGTTGCGGAGATGCCGGGCCGTGACTTCGCTCATTTTGCCCGCGCCGAGGATCAGTACGCTGGCATGGGACAGTTCCCCGAACACTTTGCCGGCGAGATCGACGGCGGCATGGCCGATGGAAAAAGCGCCTTTGCCCAGCCCGGTTTCGGCCTGCGTCCGGCGGCCTGCGCTGATCGACTGTTGAAAGAGCGCGGTGAGGGTGCTTCCGATGGTATCGGCCGCCTGCGCCGAACGCAGCGCCGCTTTCACCTGGCCAAGAATCTGCGCTTCGCCAAGAACCAGGGAATCGAGGCCCGCCGTCACACGCATGAGGTGCAGCACCGTTTCCTGATCGTGCAGAGTGTAGAGGTAGGGTTTCAACTCGGCTTCCGGAACACGGTGATGGACGGCCAGATGCCGAACAATCGGATCGTACGCGTCGGAGAGGTGCAGCGCATCAACAAGCGCATAGATCTCCATGCGGTTGCATGTCGAAAGAATAACGACTTCGCGGATATTGGGGCATTCGGACGCAGCCAGGAGCGCATGGGGCAACTGCGACTCAGAGCAGTTGACTCGCTCACGGACGGCGATAGGCGCGATATGATGACTCAGTCCGACGAGTACCAGATGCAATCTCAGGCTCCAGGGGGCGTCACGCGTTCAGTACGGCGTCCACGATTTCGGTAGCGACCGCCTGCGCGGTCTGTGTGTCACCGGACTCGAGTCGTTCCAACAAGAGCGGCTCGGCAGCGAGCAGGTCGGCAAGGGCACGGCGGCGTACTGCCGCAATCTCGGTCTTACTCTTTATATAGAGCCGCATTTGCCCCAGGAGTTCCACATAATCGGCATATTCCGGTCCAAAACGGGTTTCGATCTCTGTTGCGAGGCGCGCGGCGAGCATCGGATTGGCGCCTCCGGTGGAGATGCTAACGCAAAGCTCGCCCCGGCGAACCACCGAAGGCACGATATAGTCGCCGTCGTCCGGGGAATCTGCGGCGTTGACCAGGATTCGACGGGCCTGTGCGTCCGCAACGATTCGGGCGTTTACCTCCCGAGAGTTCGTCGCCGCCACAGCCAGTACGACGCCCTCGAGCGCGGAAGGTTCATAGACGCCGTTTCGATACTGGATTCTCTTGCGTTCTGCCAAAAGTGCAAGAGCAGGCGTCAGCGTCGGACTGATCACCCGCACCTCGGCGCGGGCCTCCTGAAGCCCCAGCACTCTCCGTTCTGCCACCGCTCCGCCGCCGACGACGACGCAGGTCTTGCCTTCGATGGCGAGATAGATGGGATAGTAGAGAGACATGGAGACGGGCTACTCCTGCTTGCGCGTACGTGCCGTCGGGGAGTGCGCGGCTTCGATCTCCAGGGCGTCCGGGTCCGGCGATTTCGCCCCGAAGGTCTGCTGGGCCTCCTTCGGCGACAGGTGATCCTCTTCGCCCTCGTCGGCGGTGGAGAGATGATAGGAAAGCACGGCCAGCTCTTGAAGAAAAGAGACATTGCGTACAAAAACGTGCTCGGGCACGCGCAAAAGTACCGGGGCGAAGTTCAAAATGGCGCGTATACCGGCTTCGACGAGAAGTTCGGCAACATGTTGTGCGGAGGTGGCCGGAACCGCGAGGATGGCGATGCGTGCCTGGAGGTCCAAATTTATGTCCGTTATCCGATGGACATCGTGGATCGTCAACCCCCAGAGCGGCTGCCCGATCTTCGCCGTGTTGTTATCAAAAACAGCCACGAGAGTAAAGTGATGTTCCTTCAGGCCGGGGTATCCGACCAGAGCCGATCCAAGGTTGCCAGCGCCGACCAGAACGATACGCTGTTCTGTGTCTATTTTCAGGATCCGGGCGATTCGTCTCTTGAGTTCCGAGACGTTATAACCTACTCCCGGCTTCCCAAACTCCCCGAAATAGGGATAGAAAACCGAAAGGTCCTTGCGGAACTGGGCCGCGTTGATACCTGTCTGGCGCTCTACTTCGGCGGAGGATATGGTATCTACTCCAGACTGTTCCAGATCGATGAGGAAGCGCAGGTAAGTTGCCAGGCGTTCCAGCGTAGGCACCGGGACTCGCCCGTTACTGTTAGAGTTCACATTCGCCACCTTATCGCACCGCCCTGTTAAACGGGGTAAGTATACCAAGAAGTTTGACCCCGCGACCCGCGATTATGATACCTGATACCCCTGACTACAGGTCAAGTCGTTTGTGAAATTCGTTACAAATGACGTTCCGGCGGAATTCGCACAAATGAAGAAGCATCGGGGTGGATATTTACATTACAATGGTGAAACCGGATCGGCGCACACGGAGTCTGTTCTGTGAGCAGGCAAAATGCCTGCTCATGGAAGGAGACACTACGATGAGCAAGATGCCTACGGATCGCACCTCCGGCTGGCGGCGCATATTTGATCGGTTCGGACGCGCGGACGGTGTACTCCGAGATAAACCAGGGGCGGAGACAGCGAAACCGGGCACCGATACGCTCGGTGATCTGCCGGGAAGTCCGGTTGGATACGCCCAACGGACCGTTCGAAAGGGGCTGCGCGTCTCGAAGTAATGAGGCGACTTTCTTTTTGTTTTGGGGAGCAGATCCATTTATGGAGACAGAAAATAAGTAGGGCAACAGTCCCTGCAGTACAACGTGATCCAGAATCATGTCGCCCTTTCAACGAACCGTCGCGCCGAACCGAGGCCGTCAATCTGGCGTGGGACTGGTTTCACGCCCTGAAAATAGAACGGCCCGCCGAAGAGTGGCGTATCGTTGGAGTGCTCAGGAAGCCCTATGCCCAGTGGGACATCTACCTGCGGTCCGGAGGCCACTGCACCATCGTTACGGTCAACACGTGCTCCGGCCAACTCGTGCAAGCGATCTGCACCCGTCTTCCTGACCCAAAGATGGCCTGGGTGCCACTCAAACTGCGCTTGGCCTCGTGATCGGCAGTGCGCTGCACCTGCAGGATTTTGCCTGGACTCTGACGAACTGATCGAGTATGAAGCCCGAAGTTCCGTCCATTCAACCTGACACCGGTTCCTCAGACGACCGAAACGCTCCGGACGGAAGCGGCCCTTCCAAGGCCGCTTTACCGCCCGCGCGTCTCGGTCGTTCGTTGCGTATCGCCTTTCGGCTGATCTGGGACCGCCTCGGCATCGTTCTCCTCGTGAGCCTTACCGGCACCGTGGTCTTACTGCTCAGTTTGACGCTAGGGTTGCTTGTTCCCGTGGCGCTGCCCGCTCTCCTGCGCGCCTTCTGCGTCGGGCTGATCGCGGTAACCGCGCTCTCCCCTCTGGTTGCCGTATCGTTCGATATGGCCTTGAGGATCGCCAGTCACCGAGAAATCACGTTCCTTCGTTTTCGCCAGGGACTGCGACAGTTCAGCGCCGTTGCGATTCGCCTCGGATTTTTGCATTTCATCGTTAGTTTGGTGGTGGCTCTGAATATGACCTTCTACCTGCAGCTAGGTGGCCTGCCTGGCCGGGCCGCCGTGGTGCTGTGTCTCTATATTCTGCTGTTCTGGAGCGCGATGGCTGTCTATCAAGGGCCGCTTCTGATATTGCAGGAAACGGGCGCGTTCGACGAACCGGGCCGATCGGCGAAGCGCGGAGCCAAGGCTGTTATTCGGCGTTCTTTCTTTCTCGTGGTGGGCGAACCTCTGTTTTCCATGGGGCTCGGTCTTGCTACGCTGGCCTGGACGATCCTTGCTCTGTTGACGGCGGTCGGCGCGGCAATGTTGTGGCTGGGCGGGGTCTGCATCTTGACGACGGTCTCGACGATGGCGCTGATGGCCAAATATGGCGTGATAGATCTGGCGGATTACGATGAATTGACGCCGACGAAGGAGGTATAGCGAAGTGCCCGAAGTAACGTGTGTGGGGATTCTAGTGGCGGATGTCGTCGGTAAGCCGATCAACGCGCTGCCGGGACGTGGTAAACTGGCCCTCGTCGAGCGAATGGAGCTCCATTCCGGTGGCTGCGCGGCGAACACCGGCGTCGGTTTGGCGAAGCTTGGCGTTGAGACGGCGATCATAGGCAAAGTCGGCAGAGACGGGTTCGGGGATTTTATGGTGCGGCAGTTCGAGACGTACGGAATCGATGTCGGCGCGGTGGTTCGGGATAACGACACGGCAACTTCCGCGACGATGGTTCTGGTGCATAGCGATGGCGAACGGAGCTTTTTACATTACCTTGGTGCGAACGCCACCTTTCGGGCAGAGGATATCGATTTCGAGCGGGTCAAGAGCAGCAAAATTCTCCATGTCGCCGGGGCGCAGGTGATGCCTTCCTTCGATGGGGCGCCGATGGCGAAACTGCTCAAACAGGCGAAATCTGTCGGAGTCACTACAGCGCTCGACACGGTGTGGGACGCGACCGGCCGTTGGATGGAACTGACCGGACCCAGCCTGCCTTACGTCGACTATTTCCTGCCGAGTTACGAAGAGGCGCGGATGCTGGCCGGCGGCGGCGTGAAAGGGGCGGAGGATGTTGCGCAGTTCCTGCTGGACGCCGGGGCGAAGGTCGTGGCTCTGAAGCTGGGCCACGAAGGCTGCTACGTGCGGTCGGCAGGGGGAGAGACCGTGCGCCTTGCGGCCCTTCCGGTAAAGGCAATCGACGCCCTGGGCGCCGGAGATGCGTTCGTTGCAGGATTTCTGGCAGGACTGGTGCGAGGTTGGAACCTCGAACAGTGCGCGCGTTTCGCTACCGGTGTAGGCGCCTCCTGTGTTACCGCGCTGGGCGCGACGACCGGCATTCGCTCCTTCGACGAGACGCTGGCATTTCTGCGTGAATTCGGTGCGGCGGACGGATTGGCATAGGACGCGATGCCTGTCGCTGAGATATCTTCGAATCCGCTGAAGGTTTCGATGCTCGCCCCGACTCGAGAACGGTGCGGCATCGGCGACTATACCCGTCTGCTGGTGAACAGTTTGCGCGAACTCCCTGAGGTTGGGGAGGTGACGCTGGTTGCTACGCCGGAAGGAGCTGTCCGCTCCAGTACGTTCAGCGCGTTGAAACACTACATCTCTGATGAGCACAAGTTTCGTGCGCTCGGCCACCGGCTGAACGGAGGCGACGTCGTTCATATTCAGCATCAATATTTCTTTTATGGGGGTGTCGCTCCGCATAAAAACCACTTCGCAGCGCTCCTAAATGCCGTCCGGGTTCCCGTCGTCATGACAGTCCATGAGGTCGCCGATGGAGGAGCGATAGGGTGGAAACGGGCGCTGATCGCATTCACCAACCGACGTAATTTTCGGCACCCCATCATTAGACAGATCATCGTCCATACGCAGGCGGATGTCAAGAAACTCGCGTCGATGGGCATTGACAAAGCCCGTCTGACGGTGATACCCGTTGGAGTACCTCCCGTCGGCCCTCTTCCGAACAGGGCGGCTGCTCAAACAGCTCTGGGCATCGGCGGTAAGCGCGTTTTGTTGATGTTCGGCTTCCTGGCCACGAAGAAAGGACATTCGGTCGCCCTGAAGGCGCTGAAGGGCCTGCCGGACGATATCGTACTGGTATTCGCGGGGGAGCGGCATCCCGACGATCCGTCCGACTACGTTGACCGTCTGAAGGAGAGCATCGCCGCTTACGGGCTGGAACGACGGGTGCTCATCACCGGCTATCTGCCGGAGGACCGCATTCCAGATGTCATGGCCGCAGCGGATGTCGCTCTGGCGCCTTTTATTCAGTCCTCCGGCTCGGCCTCGCTGGCGCACCTGCTCGCCTACGGTCTACCGGTCATCGCATCCGACATTCCTCCCCATCGTGAGCTGCTCGCGCAGTGCCCCGGCAGTCTTACCCTGTTCCCGGAGGGGAACGCTGCGGCGCTTGGAGAACAGATCGCAGGGCTGCTTCCCGATGCGGTTATGCGCAACTCCCTTAGCGCTGGCGCGGGCCGGTTTTGTATCGAGCGTTCGTATGCCCAGATCGCGCGTAGAACCGTGGAGGCCTATTGGAAAGCCATCCGCAATTGATTACCTGTCGAAAGAGGGTTGCATTTTAGTGAGGGCGAAGGCATAATAGGGCATGTGTACCGTATTCATGCTGCGAAGGAAACAAAGATGTTGGACAACGAACGGGAGCGTGTCGAGGCACTGCTGAAGGAAGCGACCGGCGATGCGGCCACAGCCCTGGCAGAAATCGAGCGTCGGGCCGACAACAAAGAGCTGCGCAAAGAGGCGCGCCGAGCCCTCTACCTGCTGAGCACGCAGGGCATTCGGCCCCAGGCGGAAGTCGTCGCCGTCGCAGAGGCTCTGTCGGACGACCGGCCCATGGAAACGCTGCGGGCTTATGCGACGGCTTATGACGGCGCTGGAAACCGCATCCTCTTTTTTGAGATTCCGGAACCGGACGGCGGTCGTCCACTGGCCGTACAGATGATGATCAACGATATCACGGGCGTACAGACGTGCGATAGCGCCCGACTCACGCGGCCCGATCTACGCCTCCGTGTACAGCAATTCGAGCGGCTGCAGGGAGACGGATTGGCTTTCGTCGAGATCGCCGCAGACTACGGTCGCTGGCTGCTGGCGGAGGCGCGCGCGCGGCTGCGAGATCTGAACAGACCCTCGCCGTCGGGGGTAATGGAGCTTCTGCCGCGGATAGGAGAACCTGGCCATCACTATCCCGTCTCGCCGGTTTATGAGGCCGTTTCCGCCAAATCCGTCCTGTCGGAATCTTTGATCGATCACGATCCCGCGGCGCTGTTCGCTCTGAGTTGGTTCGAGAACTGGTTTTTGGCCGTAGAAGATGTCTGGCGCGCCCTGGCCGACTGGGCGGGTGCTACAGGAGCGTCTGAGGACGATACGGAGGCGCAACGTGCGGTGCAGCGGGAGAAGATCGTTCGCGAGGTGGCGACGGATCTCTTGACGCCGCATTTGCGCGCCTGCTATGTGCGCAGGCTGGAAGATTCGGCGGAGATATTGTGGAGGCTTTCTCACGAGGCAGACGCGAAAATGGCCGTGATCCACGCGCAGGAACTTGCGGCGGACGGGCCGGTGGCCGACGTGCCGTTCGCGCGGCTGCTTGTGGAACGCACCCTCGTCGTCGGGGTAGCAGCTCTGGAAGAGAAATGAATGGGACAGACGCGCCAGGGATAGTCCCCGTGCGGGTTAGCGGCGATGGGGGCAAAGAATCGGAACGTGAGCAAGACTCTAGTACCTGTAGATACCGGGCGCAAATCGCCCTATATGCTGGAAATATCGACATGTGACGTTCCGATGCACGGCCTCGCGGAGTACTGGAATGGCAAGATATTCGTACACCTGACCGATATTCACGCCGGCTATGGAAACACGGGGCCCGTCTATGAGGAGGTGCTCCGGCGTGTTGATGCGCTGCAGCCCGATCTCATCCTGCTGACGGGCGACTATCTGGACGATCATCCGGACGACGCGCAGTTTCCTCTCAAAGAGATCCTGCTGCGCCTACCGAAAAAGTCGGGTATTTTCGGCTCCTTCGGCAATCATGATCACCGGAGAGGGATCGTCGGCTCGCGCCGGTTGTTGGAGCAGTCCCATGTGCATCGACTCGAAAACGAGAGTTTCGAACTGCCGCATGGCCTCTTTCTCGCTGGCGTAGATGACCTCGCGGAGGGATTTCCGGATATTCCACGCACCCTTGCTGGCCTGCCCGAGGATCGCACGTCGATTGTCCTGTCCCATCATCCGGGTCTGATCGAGCGCATTCCAGATAGAGACGTGCTGATTCTTTCCGGACATACGCATGGCGGCCAGATAGCCCTGCCGTTTCCCTCCCCGCGCATGGTCGTCAAGTTTCATCTGCGCTGCAATCAGGTGGCGGGCTGGTACGAGAACGGTAAGGCGCGTCAGTATGTCAGTCGCGGACTGGGCGTGACAGGCAAGCCCTTTCGTTACCGCTGCCCTGCCGAAATGGGCGTCTTCCGCATGATCGCAGTCGGTAGCCCTGCTGGGCAACAACCTTTGCTCCGGCGTTGAAAAGGTTGACAGACAGACGGGAAACATGTCTTAATAGACGAAATCTGTTTATGTTCGGCGCGGCAATAGCGCTGACCTCTGGCCTTCTTTCGTGACCACTATGATCGATCTTCAGGATGTGACCGTCTCTTATCGTGACAATACACTCGCCCTTTCGCACGTCAGCCTTAGTGTGAAAAAGGGCGAGTTCGTGTTCGTTGTTGGACCGACTGGAGCGGGTAAATCGACCTTCCTCAAGCTCCTATATCGTGAAGAAAGACCGACATCAGGCCGCGTCGTGGTTGCTGGAGAAGACCTCAACGCCATCGCACTGAACGCCATTCCTTTTTTTCGGCGCAAACTCGGCATCGTATTCCAGGATTTCGGACTGCTGCCCAGTAAGACCGTCTACGAGAACGTCGCCTTCGCTCTGCGCGTGATCGGAATGCCGAGGCAGGAGATACGGCGCAAAGTCCCGGTCGCACTGGAGATGGTAGGCATGTCCCACCGTCCAGACGCATTTCCCGGTCAGCTAAGCGGCGGAGAGCAACAGCGCGTCGCCATTGCCCGCGCTCTCGTAAACGAGCCACCCATCCTGCTTGCCGACGAGCCGACCGGTAACCTCGACCCCGACACTTCCACCGGAATCGTCGAACTCTTGAGTCATATCAACCAGACCGGCACCACGATCGTGGTGGCGACACACGACACGGCGATTGTCGATCGGATGCAGAAGCGCGTCCTGGGCTTCGAGCGGGGGAGCCTCGTGCGTGACGAACAGGACGCTGCCTATCGCCTGCGAATCCCCGAAATGCCTGATGCGCCAGAATCGGTGATTGCGCTTCCGGACATGGATACCGGCGAGAGGGACGCCATGTTTACTCCGCCGTCCACCGCGAACGTGCCTATCGGGGAGGCCGCCTGTTGAGTTTCGGCAGTCTGTTCTTCTTGATTCAGGAGGCGTTCTTCAACATCCGCCGCAATGGACTGATGTCGCTGGCCGCGCTCGGCACCGTCACCGTGGCTCTGACGGTGTTAGGCGCTTCACTCTGGACGGCCTACCGAATCAACGAGGTCGCGCAGGACGAACCAAAGACGTTTAATGAAGTCGATGTTTTTATGTCGCGTCGGGCGACGCGCGCCCAGACTCTGGACGTCATCAACGGCGTAAAGAAGCTGCCGAATGTAGGCAGCGTCCGCCTGGTGACAAAGGAGACGGCCTGGGCGGAGATGCAGAGACGCGAGCCAAAATTGACGCAGGCTATGGATACCAACCCACTTCCGGATAAGCTGGAGGTCGAAGCGGTGGATCCGTCCCACATGGATCCCCTGGTGCGGCGGTTGGGTAGGAAGGCCGAATTTCCAGATGTCGCAGATGTCACGGCCGCGAGCCAGGAAGTCAAGATGCTGCTCGGATTGGCGCGTCTCGTCAAGGCCGTCGGATTGGCTGCGGCGGCAGGTCTTTTCGTCGCGACGTTGTTCATTGTTCATAACACCATTCGCTTGACGGTTTTTGCCCGCAGACGCGAGATCAAGATAATGCAGTTGGTAGGTGCAACTCCCGGTTTTATCCGATTTCCGCTGCTGCTCGAAGGGGTGTTCCATGGGGTGGTGGGGGCAGGCATTGCCGGCGCTCTGGTACTCTACGGAGGGCACGAGGTGGCCCGCTTCATCCATGAGATCAATACGCCGCTGGTCGGTGACGTGCCGTCCCGACTCGGTCCGGTCGAGTTAGTTGCAGGGCTGGTAGCGATCGGAGCCCTGGTCGGGCTGGTGGGGAGCCATTTCGCCATGCGCCGCTTTTTGAAACAGGTCTGAGGTACCCGGAAATGCGCTGGAATCACATCATCCGCGTTGCGGCGGTGGGAATGCTCTTCACACTTCTTACCGTCGTCGGCTTTTCGGCGCCGCCGCGTCACCACCGCGCGAAGAAGAGGAAGGGTTCCGTCATCTCGTCGTCCCAGGCTCGGGCGGCTATCGCGCGCAAAGAGCAGTTACGCCGCAAACTGACCGGGTTGCACACCCACATGCACAATGTCCGTGCCAAAATCCACCAGGTAAAGGCGCAAGAA
The DNA here is from genome assembly GCA_038217285.1 of Chthonomonadales bacterium. Lineage (GTDB taxonomy): Bacteria > Armatimonadota > Chthonomonadetes > Chthonomonadales > Chthonomonadaceae > JANXLO01. The sequence goes on along the minus strand of JBBQPO010000066.1, from coordinate 5,201 downwards.
CATCACATTACGGAGAACATCAGCACGGTCGAAGGCCGTATCTCGCAAACTCGGACCCGGCTTGGGCGTGTCCGCAGTCATCTGCGGATACTCGACCGACAGCATACGAAGCTTGTGAATCATCTCGCGGTCACACGCAAGCGTCTCGCGACCCGTCGCCATCTTCTTACGGCACGGCTAAACGATACCTACGAACGCGGTGAGGTCAGCTATGCGCAGGTGTTTGTACGGTCCCGCTCCGTCCATGATCTGCTCTCTCGCGGATACTATGTGCGCCAGGTCGTTCACAGTGATGCCGAACTGATCGAAGGCGTTCAGGACGATATTCATCAGATTGCGAACGATAAGAGGCTGTTGGAGGAGCAGGAACGTCGGCAGAAGGCGCTCGCAGACGAGTATGAATCTCAGAAGCAGCACCTTGCCGCCGATCTATCGGAGAAGCAGGAGCTGCTGGCAGGTGTGCAGGAGGAGCGCCACCAGGCGGAGCAGGAGCTCGACGGTCTCGAAGAAGAAGCGGTCGCGATGACAGACAATATCCGTGATTTGTCTGAGGCGCTGGAGAGGCGGCGGGCAGTGGAACGGGCCGAACGGGCGGCGCAGGCCGCCCAGAACCATCATCAAAATCCCGAACCCCGCGCCAGCAGTGTCGCTCCGATTTTTCACGGGAGCTTCATCCGCCCGGTATCGGCGCGCGTCACCTCCGGATTCGGCAGCCGTTTTCATCCGATCCTGCACCGAACACGGATGCATACGGGAGTCGACTTCGGAGCGCCGTATGGGGCTTCCATCCACGCCGCTGGGGGCGGCACCGTAATCCTCGCGCACTACAGTAGCGGCTATGGCAACTGCGTGGTGATCGATCATGGCAACGGCGTCACGACGCTTTATGGGCACTGTTCGGCCCTCTTAGTGTCTGCTGGAGACATCGTACAGCAGGGCCAGACCATCGCCCGCGTTGGTGCGACCGGCATGGCGACCGGCCCGCACCTCCACTTCGAGGTGCGCCATAATGGCGTACCCGTCAACCCACTTTAACACGCATCCGACGAAAGAGATCTTGACCCGCCTATGACCGATAAACCCCGCCCCGTCCGCCCCACGCCCGCTCGCGCTACGGCTCCGAAGCCGGCTGTTGCGGAACGCCCGTTCGACTGCCGTCCGTACAACGGCCCGTCTGCGCTCCACCAGAACGGCAAGCCGCTGCCCGGCGTCTTCCTGGACCTGCTTCCCGACACTTCTCCTGGTGCGATCTCAGAGGCCGCCGGTGCGGGGGTCCATCTCTATCGGCTACTCGGAGTCGGCCTGGGTTGGAACGGCATGGCGCAGTTCAACTATGCGACTCTGGAAGCACGTCTGCAAACACTCTACGCCGCCGACCCCGACGCCTGTTTCCTGCTGGAAGTCTCTGTAGACGCTCCGCCGTGGTGGCTGGCGGCGCATCCGGAAGAGAGAGCGGTCTACTGTGAACAGGAGGGAACCGACCCGGTCGTCTCCTGGGCGTCCCGGCGCTGGATGACCGAGGCCGGAAACGCTCTCGCAAGACTGGTTCGCTACATGGGGGCATCGGCCTACGGCAGAGCATGCATCGGGTACCAACTCGGAGCTGGCCTTCAGGGCGAATGGCGGTTGCCGTTTGCACACAATCTGCCGGACATCGGTCCCCGCATGACGGAAGCCTTTCGAAGCTACGCGCGCGAGAAATATCGCCGCAACCCAGGACTGTTGAAAAAGGCATGGGGCGACACGCGGCCGGACTTCGATGCGCTCACCTGCCCGAACGCGTGGGAGCGCAGCAAAGGCGATTACGGTATTTTTCGCTCCCCGGAGCGCAGCCGGCGGGTGGGGGACTACCATGAGTGTATTGCGGACGCCCAGAACCGTGCCGCACTGCATTTTTGCGCGACGGTCAAGCGCGCCTCGGACGGTCAGGCGCTGACAGGGCTGGCCTATGCGACGGTTCCCAACATCACCGCCATTCCCGAAGACGGCCACATCTACCCGGAATCAGTGCTGGATTCGGTGGATGTCGATTTTTTCGTGGCGCCCGGCTTCCGCGCCGATCCGCTCACGTTACGGACTGTGACCGGCAGTGTGCGTCTGCGCGAAAAGTTTCTGCTCGTTGCTCCCGCTCCCGGGTCGCCGCCCGACCTCGCGACGGCTATTGCGGTAACCCATCAGGCAGGACTATGCCTTCCGGCGCAGACGCCTGTGGACGCTCTCAAGCTCGCGTTGCGCGTCGCCACAGAATCGCTGCGGGCGCCATTAAAGCTGCGCAAGCGCGTCAGTCAGGTCGCGGTCGTCGTGGATATGGCGGCGGCATGTCATCTCGCGGCGGGGAAATCCGCGCCTACTCCCCTCTTCAACTCGATGTTGACCGAGCTCTTCCGCGAACTGAACCGTCTGGGTGTGCCGTTCGATGTCTATCAACTCGGCGATCTGTTCCAACCCAAATTCCCGGACCACAAGGTCACGATTTTTCCGAATATGTTCCACCTGTCCGAGGCGGAACATAGGCGGCTGGACGGTCGGGTCAAACGCAGCGAGCAGACGGCGATCTGGTTCTATGCGCCTGGACTGCTCGGAGAGACCGGGGCGGACGCGACGCATATTCAGGGGCTGACCGGTATGAAGGCGCGACTGGAACTTGAGGAGACGAGTCTGCGGGTGCGGATCGCGGAGTCGAACGATCCGCTGACGTGGGGCTATCATGCCGGATCACACTTCGGAATGGAGAAGGCTTTTTCGCCAACGGTCACGCTCGCAGACAAAAAGCTGACTCGCCTCGGCGCCAACTCCAACAACAAGACCAGCTTCGCCATCTTTCGCTTCCCCCAGTGGAACAGCGTGGTCTTCGGTGCGTTTCCCGTACCGCGCACTCTGTTGAGGAACGCGCTTCGCGCGGCGGGTGTCCATCTCTATCTCGATACCGGCGACGTCGACATTGCGGTCGTTGCCGATGCACGCACGATCGCCCTTCATAGTGGCAAAGCGGGAACGTATACGCTCTCGTTGCCAGGCTCCTTTATGGTGAAGGAAGCCCGGACTGGCAAGATGGTCGCTGCCGCGACCACGGAAATCACGACGACTCTTCCCGTCGGCGGGACTTCCGTGTACGAACTGACGCCGCTGAAGCCCAGGAGGGTGGAGGAACCCCGCCAAACGGCCCCGCTGGACTAGTCTCTGCGGTTTTTACTTAGCAGGTTCATGAACTCGGCGCGGGTGGCGCGATCTTCGCGGAATGCGCCGATGACATGGCTCGACACCATGTCGCTGCACTGCTTCTCGACGCCGCGTGCCATCATGCACATGTGCTTGGCCTCGATTACGACCGCGACGCCTTTGGGCTGCAGCACGTCGTGAATGGCGTTTGCGATCTGGACGGTCAGTCGCTCTTGGACCTGGAGGCGTCGGGCGAACATGTCCGTGATGCGCGCTAGTTTGGACAACCCGATGATTTTGCCGTTCGGGATGTAAGCGATGTTCGCGTAGCCGAAGAATGGGAACAGATGGTGTTCGCACATCGAAAAAAACTCGATGTCGCGCACAATGACCATGTTGTCACTGTCCTCATGGAATATGGCGCCGTTGACGACTTCATCCAACTTCTGCTGATAGCCTTGGGTGATGTATCGGAGCGCCTCTGCGGCGCGATGGGGTGTTTTGAGCAGGCCCTCGCGCTCCGGATCTTCCCCGATCTCTTCCAGCAGAGCGCCGTAAATCTCTTCCAGTCTTGAAACCATGACGGTCAGTTGTCCTCTCCTCTGTATTCGAAGATATTCCGCGCTGTCTCACGCACTACCACACGGTAGAGGCTAGCAGGGGCAGGGATATGCGTTTTCAATCGGTCCCATATCATCTTGATGACCACTTCCGTCGATGGAATGAGGTCGGCGAATTCAGGAATATCGTAGTTGAAATGGCGGTGATCGTAGCGGTCGACGACCTCGCGATTCACAATCCCGTCCAGGACGGTTTCGTCGAGAACGCGTCCCGAGCGGGCATCGATAGGACCCGCTACCGTAACCTCCAGGATATAGTTGTGACCGTGACCGTGGGGATAGTTGCACTTACCGAACAGTTCCCGGTTCTCGTCTTCGGAGAGATGCGGACTGTGCAGGCGATGCGACGCTGCGAATTCGTATACCCGGGTTAACAACATACCGCCTCGCTCCGTTTCCGCACGTAGTTCGGACGCCTGCCACTCCGCGAAGTGCAGGGGAGTCTCTTCCAGTCGTAACGCGGTAAGCCTCACAACTGAAGGAAGGGTGCCGTCAAGCTGCGTTCGAATGTAGCCCAGGATCGTTTCCGGTGTCACCGGGCGTTCGCAGAAATAGGCGACGGATCGGTTCAGAAACTTCCGGTCAAGGTTCTGTACCACGTGATGTTTGACGATCTGATCTATATCTTTTATGTTGACAATGATCCCCGTCTGCGGGTCGATCTCCCCTTCTACCGTCACATCCAGGAAGTAGTTATTTCCGGTTGGCTCCGGGCCGGCGTTCGACCCGACCAACGTTGCATTTTCGGCCGCCGACCTGTCCGGCAGCCAGTCGGTATGGGCTGCGGAGAACAGAATGCGCCTCGTCATGGCAAGCATCTTTGCAGATTCCTTTCAACAGGCAGGAAACTTCGTTCCTTGCCTACTCTCTATACGATTCGGCATCCAGGAAGTTTGGCGGGACGCCGAACTCTGTTCCCGATCCGCATTTTGCGGAGGGTTCAGGTACGGCGGTACGGACGTCCCAGGGCGGCAGGGGAGCGCGTCCAGCCGGAGCCGAACGCCAGGATCATCAGAGTGGCGACATAGGGCAGCGCGAGCAGCAGGTCGTGCGGCACGTGGAGTCCGATGGCCTGACCCTGGATCTGAAGGCGGTCTGTGAATCCGAACACGAGCGCCGCGACGAGACAGCCCCACGGATTCCATCGCCCCGATGTCACGATAGCGAGCGCGATAAAACCACGCCCTGCCGACATACTCTCCTGAAACGTAGGGACATCGCCGACAGAGAGGAAGGCCCCTGCCAGGCCAGCCATGCCGCCACCGAAGAGAATAGCGACAGTGCGGCGGCGCATGACAGAGATCCCGGCGGCTTCGGCCGCGATCGGCTGCTCCCCGCACGCTCTCATCTCCAGACCGTGCCGTGTACGGAACAGCCACCACCAGACGCACGGTACCGCGAGCACGGCCAGGGGCGTCAGGA
>JBBQPO010000065.1:0-23160 GCA_038217285.1 Chthonomonadales bacterium | reverse complement strand
CGAATAGATCGGCCTGGCTGCTTCGTTTTCCAATCATGTGAGCATGGTCTCCTGGGAGCATTGTGTGATGGCTATAGATTCACCACACAACCCAACAATTCCTTTGGTTTGGAAGGCGACTTTTCGGCCGCGCTTCTAGGTCTTGCGCCGGAAGTCGGTAAGTGTGCTAAAATCCATGTGGGCACCTTCCTTTCTTGTTAACTGAAAGGTACCCAATGGGGCAGCCAAAGTTTATCTTCGGCTGCTCTGTAGTCTAAACGTCAAAAAACAGAGACGGTAATAGGTATAACGATTGCAAGGAGCTATCCAGGGCGATCTGTAAAACTACGTATATATACGTAGTTTTGCCTGTCAATCTACTTATACACTTATCATACTAGATGTTACCGTATTTTGTCAATGATTATCAAAAATTATTGATTACTCTACTCGCTTCTTGTGTTTGACACGTTCTTTGCCCCCTGAGAGGAAGCTCTAACGCGCACCCCAAATCCGCTTCTCCTTCGGCGGATTTCCTGTTCGAATCCACACTGATCGGCACTTTCCGACCGATGTGTACGTAATTATAGGTTGGAAAAGGTGGGCAGCCAGCCCTCCTGATTTCGTTGACTGCGGCGGTCGTCGTGCCGAATCCTCCGTCTCGTCGCCTCTGTTCCCAGGAGAAACCATGATTATTCGTGTCGGATACGATATCGTCTTTGAACTGCCGGCTCCCACGCCGATGGTCGTCCTGCTCAATCTGCATCCTTCCCGCAGCACCGACCTGAGCGCCCTCGACCGGATTCTTACCGAGCCGGAAGTTCCGATCCAGGAGTATACCGACGCCTTCGGAAACCGATGCGGACGGCTCGTAGCGCCTGCCGGCACTTTCCGATTCCACAGTACCTGCGACGTTCCAGACGACGGCTTACCCGACCCTATCGACCGGAGCGCCTACCAGCATCCGGTGGAACTGCTGCCTGCCGAAACCCTGCAGTTCCTGATGGCAAGCCGGTATTGTGAGGTCGACCGCCTGACGGATAGGGCGTGGAAACTGTTCGGATCTTCGTCGGCGCAGGGCTGGGATCGCGTTCAGGAGGTTTGCGACTGGGTCAACTCCCATGTCCGCTTCGACTATCAATTGACCCATCCCTCCAAAACCGCAATGGATGTTTTGAACGAAGGCACCGGGGTCTGCCGGGACTTCCAGCATCTGGCCATCACCTTCTGCCGCGCTCTCAACATTCCCGCCCGCTACGCTACGGGCTACATCCCTGACATCGGCGTTCCTGTGAACGGCGACATGGATTTTGCCGCCTGGTTTCAGGTCTATCTTGGAGGACGGTGGCATATTTTCGATGCGCGCAACAACCAGCCGCGTATCGGTCGCATTCTGATGGCGACCGGACGTGATGCCGTCGATGTGGCGCTCACCACCTCGTTCGGGCAGGCCATCCTGAAACAGTTTGTCGTCATTTCGGACGAAATACTCACCACGGCTCCCCTCCTCGTTTCCGCTTGAGGGAGACAGACGGAGCGCAGGAGTTTTTGTTTGCTCCTCCGCCTTTCCGAACAGGCCGCTTATGAGTTTAGAGGCAGGGAAGAAACCGCGTAAAGGCGTTTCTTCCCTGCCTCTAAACATGTCATAATGAAGACCGCGCGGCGGCGACAATACGGTTCGCTGTCGGCAACCTTTATGGAGACTGTAGGAGGAAGACAAACCATGCGCTACACAAGAAAAGATTTTATCTCGGTGGGTCTGGCCTTTCTGCTGGGAGCGGTCGGCGTCCTGGGTTGTTCGGGACGGGAAGGAAAAGCGGCGGAGCGGAAGTGGGTGCATCCGATAAAACCGGGGGCGCGCATGGTGAAGGCCAACTCCTTTCGCTTCGTGGTCTACGGCGACACGCGGGACGGGCACGACATGCATCGTAAGCTTGTCGCGCTGATCCTGAAACAGAAGCCGGATTTCGTGATTCAGACCGGAGACCTGGTGCATACCGGCTCCAACGCATCCCTCTGGAAAATCTACGATGAGATCACCGGCGATATGCGCAAGAAGATACCGGTCTATCCGTCGCGGGGCAACCACGATGTCGGCGGACCCGGCTACGAAGAGCGTGTCACGGTTCCGTTTACCTCAGGCAACAAGCTCTACTACTCCTTCGATAAGGGCAGTTCTCACTTCATCGCTCTGGCGATAGACGAATCTTCCCGCTACGACTCGAAAAGCCCGCAGTACCAGTGGCTCACCAACGATCTGGCGGCAGCGAAAGGTAAGGCGAAACACCTCTTCGTCTTCTTCCATGTGCCGCCATATTCGGTCGGCTCCCACGGTTCGGACGAGGATGTGCGGAAGGTTCTCTGCCCGCTCTTCATCAAATACGGCGTTCGCGCAGTATTCAACGGGCACGACCACCTCTACTACCATACGCTTCGCGACGGCATCCATTATATCGTTTCGGGGGGAGGCGGCGCGCCGCTCTACCCGGTGCACGAGGACCGTGGCCTGATCGCCGGTGACAAGGCCGAAAGCGTCAATAACATCGTCGTGGTGGACGTCAAGGGCAGTCAGATCGAGGTCGAAGCCCTCCGCTCCGACGGTTCCCTTATCGAACACTTCATGCTTCCCTAACTCCGGGGTCGGAGAAGGGTTGGGAGTCTTGCATATCTATGGAAAATGTCCTGCCGTCGAAGAAGTTGGTTCTGGTAGACGCTTACAGCCTGCTGTTTCGGGCGTTCTTTGCGGGCCGCTATCTCTCTACGACCGACGACCGGCCGACGGGCGCTCTTTTCGGCTTCTCGAACATGCTCTTCTCGCTGCTGAACACCGAAAAACCGGACGCGATGGTGGTCTGCTGGGACGCGCATCAGCAGACGCTGCGGTCACAGGAGTTTGCGGCCTACAAGGCGCATCGGCCGGAGGTCGATCCGCAACTGAAGGCGCAGATGCCGGTGGCGCGTGAACTGGTGGAGGCGTTCGCCATCCAGTCGGCGGAGGTGGGCGGCTACGAGGCCGATGATCTGATCGGAACGCTGGCGACGCAGGGCGCGCGCGAGGGCTATGCCGTCACGATTCTGACAGGCGACTCGGATCAGTTGCAGTTGGTCGGAGACGGCGTGACGGTGCAGATGACGATGCGGGGCGTCACGGATGTCAAGGTGTACGACGCGGACGCGGTACGGGAGCGGTACGGCCTGGGGCCGGAGCGCATTCCGGACTGGAAAGCGCTGGTGGGGGACACCTCCGACAACATTCCCGGCGTACCCGGCATCGGCGACAAGACCGCGACGGCGCTGCTGCAGAAGTGGGAGACGCTGGAGAACCTCCTGGAGCATGTGGCGGAGGTGACGCCGCCCAGGGCGCGCGCCGCGCTGGAGGCGAACATCGAACAGGCGCGGCTGTCGAAAAAACTGGCGACCATCGTCTGCGATGTGCCGATCGAGTTCGCCATTCGCCCCTATGCGCCGACCGATGAAGATCGTCAGCGTCTGCGGGATATGTTCACCCGTCTGGAGTTTAAATCCCTGCAGGGCCGCATTCCGCGCCCTGCCTCTTCGGCGCCGCTGGAGGCGCTGGAAAAGAGCGCTCCTGCCGACGCGTTCGTGGCGCAGATGGTCTGGATACGATCGATAGAGGAGCTGCAGGACGCTATTGGCTCCGCGCAGCGCAGCGGCACCGTGGCCGTGCAGATAGAGGCGACCCACACGCTGCCAATGCAGGCAGAGCTGAAGGGGATCAGTTTCGCGCCTTCCGCCGAGGTGGGCTACTATGTGCCCATTCGGACCCTCTCCACGGGCGGAGAAACGGGCGGCCTCGGCGGTCTTTTTGGCGGAACGGAGGAGACTGATTCCTTACCGGATGCGGAGTTCGGCGCTCCGCTCGATGCCCTGCGGCCCCTGCTGGAGAGCGCGGAGATTCATAAGGTCGGGCACAACGTCAAGATCGCGGAGATCGTGCTGGAGCGCCTGGGTCTGCACCCGACCCCGTTCGTGTTCGATACCCTGATCGCGGCCTATCTGCTGAATGCGGGGCGCTCCTCCTATCCGCTGATGGATCTGGCGGAGACCTACCTCGACGTTCGGCTCGACATCGACGACGCTTTCGCGCCGCAGGAGACGCTGGCCCGCGAGACGGCCCTGATCTTCGCGCTGATCGGCCCGCAACGGGAGGCGCTGCAAGAGCTTGGCATGATGTCTATCCTGAACACGATGGAGATGCCGCTGGTGCCGATCCTCGCGGAGATCGAGCAGATTGGGCTGCTGGTGGACAATCGCTATCTGGACACCCTGGCCGTACGCATGGCCACGGATATGGATGGTCTGGCGAAAGAGGTCTATGGGCTGGCCGGGGAGGAGTTCGCCATCGGTTCGACCAAGCAGCTCCAGACCATTCTGTTCGAGAAGCTGAAACTGCCGACGGGCAAGAAGACCAAGACAGGCTACTCGACCGGGGCGGATCTGCTGGAGCAACTGGCAGGCGAGCACCTGATTGCCCGCAAGATCATGGAGTGGCGCGAGGTGGCGAAACTGAAATCGACCTACGCCGACGCGCTCAGCCGCCTCGTCAACCCGACGACCGGCCGGATCCATACCTCGCTGAATCAGACGGTCGCCAGCACAGGCCGCCTCAGCTCCTCCGACCCCAACCTGCAGAATATTCCTGTGCGCTCGCATGCGGGGCGCGAGATTCGGCGGGCCTTCACTGCGCCGAAAGGTCGTCTGCTGCTCTCCTGCGACTACTCCCAGATCGAGCTGCGAATCCTGGCGCATATCACCGGCGACCCGGCGCTGACGCAGGCGTTTCAGTCGGACGCCGATGTACATGCCATGACGGCCGCCACGGTGTTCGGTGTGCCCCTGGAAGAGGTGACGCCCGAGCAACGTCGGCAGGCCAAGACCATCAACTTCGCGGTCATCTACGGGCAAAGCGGGTTTGCGCTGGCGGCAACGCTCGGAGTCGATACCTCGACCGCGAATCAGTGGATCAAGGACTACTTCGACCGTCTGCCCGGAGTGAAACAGTATATAGAGGAGACGACCGCGCAGGCGCATCGGCAGGGCTACGTCAGCACGCTGCTCGGTCGCCGTCGCTACGTGCCGGAGCTTCAAAGCGGCAACCACAACATGCGCCAGTTCGCGGAGCGCGCCGCCGTCAACATGCCCATTCAGGGCACCGCCGCCGACATCATGAAACTCGCGATGATCGCCGTTGCCGACTGGCTGCACACCGAGTGCGACGGCGGCTGCTATCTGCTGCTGCAGGTGCATGACGAACTTCTGTTCGAGGTAGACGAGGCGCAGGTCGCCAAACTCACTCCCCTCATCGTGTGCCGCATGGAGGCCGCCTATCCCCTCGACGTTCCCCTCCGTGCCGACTCCAAAGCAGGCTCCAACTGGGCCGAAATGCAGCCCGTCTGATCCCAATGCCTTTCAAATACTGGGAAGGGGCTGGGGTAGGAGATCAGTCGTGGGCGGCGGTCTGGAGGAGGAGTACGGTCACGACGAGAACCCGGGCCGTACTGCTGCTTTTGTCGTGCGCGACAGCAACTCTCTGCGTCGGTGTACCGGAATCGGCCGTCATGGGGAAGGCGGGAACCGCTCTCCGCTGTCCGGCGACGTCCGCTTCGACCTGAAGGTGGGTCTCATTTTTCAGGTTGGTGGACGGGACCGGATTCGCGGTCAGTGGCAGGATAGAGATCTGCCCTAAATGCTTCAGTGCGCCGAGGAAGGCCGGACCACGTTCGGCCGGAACATAGAAGGCGATCAGGTTATCGAGAGATTCCCCGGTGCGACTGCGCAGCAGGGGCGTATTGTCGGAGGAGTCGGGGTCCGTTTTGCCGCTCGTGACCAGCCGGACACCCTCCTGTTTGGCCCAGGTCGGCAGATGGGTGCGTATGATTGCGATATTGGAGACGGTCAGAGCGATCCCCATCTCGGTCGCAGGAGTCTTATCGGTCTTGCGAGCGACAGCGCGGGCCTTCGCCAGCAGACGATGCCAGTCGTCCTGCCCTAGTATCTGCTTCTCGCGCTCCATCTCCGTCATTCGTTCGTGGAACATCTTGTCCGCGAGAGCGTTGTTGGGGTCGTCTTCCGGTACGTAGGCGACCGTTGGCGTAACATCTGCGTTCGCCTGGGGTACGGAAGAAGCGATCTCCGTGGATTTGTCGTTGTGCAGAGCCACGGTCAAGGAGTTTTGCTGAGCGACGGTAGCGTCGGAAGAGCGCTTCACGGCGTATGCCGCACTGAAGAGCACCAGCATCGCCAGTCCGCCTGCCAGCGCCAGGCGCGGCATGCGCTGGGGCGATCGGACGAGATCCTGGCGGGAATGGACGACGCGGATACCGGGAGCGGGCGGCGTAGACGGCAGATTCGCCAGAATGCGGGCGCGCAGCTCCGGGCGAGGACGAGCGGATTCTATATCTTTCATATCTTCACCAAGACGACGTAACCAGCGGAGCTCTTCGCGGCACTCGGCGCACTGGGCCAAGTGCCAACGCACCAGCCAGTTGCGGACTGCCGACATCTCTCCGTCCAGATGGGCTTTCAAGTTGGTCTTCAGCAACCCGCCGACACAGCGTGCGGGACGACGGGTCGAAGGAGTTTCCGGGAGATTGTCAGGACGAGTAGGACTCATATCGTCGGGCTTCCTTCGTGGACATAGCCGCCGAGCAGGTCACGCAGGCGGCGAAAAGCGTTGGAGAGACGGGATTTGACCGTGCCGACCGGCACATCCAGCGCGGCGGCGACCTCTTGATAGGTTAATCCCTGCAGCTCATGCAGTACGATGACATCCCGGTGGAGCGGGGAGAGACAGTTGATCGCGGCCTCGACTTTTGCGGCAAGCTCACGCCGGTCCGCGCTCTGCACCGGGTCGTGCCGCCAGTCCTGCGTGACGAGTGCGATCTCTTCGTCCAGCGGCAGCGTCTCCAGACGGCGTTTGCGCCGAAACTCCAGACAGTGATTCATCGCGACACGATAGATCCAGGTTCCCAGGGCGGAGTTGCCCCGAAAATTACCCAGGCTTTTGTAGACGGCGAGGAATATCTCCTGCGTAACATCTTCGGCATCAGGGATGCTGTCTGTAAAGCGCAGCGCCAGCCGATAGACTCGCGTCTCGTAGGAGTCGAGGAGTTCCTCGAATGCCTCGCGGTTGCCCGCCTGTATCCGTTGTACTAACTGTCGCTCGTCGCGCATGGTCATGCTGGCTGTAGTTCAACCTCTTTACCGAATATTAGCGGCGGCAGTCGGCTGTTCGCTAACGCCGTGCTTGCCCCTATAGTATGAGACGTAAGGGCATCGCGCGACAGTTCTGTTATCTCTTCTGTCGGCGCGAGATACGAAAAGGTTCACTTCCCGAGAAAAAGCGCCCGCCCCAGCGTTTTCCAAAAGGAGCACAAAAATGAAACGTAGTTCCTGGATCATACTGAGTCTTTGCGCCGTGCTGGCCGGATCGCTGGTCTTTATCTACCGTCTGTCGCAGACGGGCAACGGTCCCCTGACCGAAGCGCAGGCCCGCGAGATGGTGCAGCGTATGCAGACTGCCGTCGCGACCAAAAACGTCAATACCATTATGGGCTATATCACGACAGACAACGACGCCAAGATCGTTAATCTCAAACAGGATCAGTTGCGTCTGCTGCTGGCCCGCACCTTCCGTAACGCGCAGGAGATGCGCGCCGACGTCACCAACTTCAGTTTCGAGGGCGGCACGGCGGACGAGGCCTCCGCGCAGTTCGATCTCTCTCTGAAACACGAGGAGCCGGGCCTGAATGCCGAGGTCTACACCGGACGTATCGCGCTGCATCTGCACCGTACAGACGTCCCCCACCTCTTCGGCCTCTACTCGACACACGAATGGCGTATTACCGCCGCAGAGACCAGCGGCCCCGACCCCGGCACCTTCGGCGATTTTTGACCGAACTCCGCAACGAACGGTGCAGGATTGACGAGAACACCCGTCAATCCTCGCTTTTTGTCTCGGCCTCTGCCGTCATCTGGAGGAACTCCTCTTCGGTGAGGACGGGAACGCCGAGTTGCTGGGCTTTGGTCAGCTTACTTCCCGCCTCGTCGCCTGCCACGAGATACGAGGTCTGCTTGCTGACGCTGCCACTGGCGCGGCCTCCCATGCGCTTGACCATAGCTTCCGCCTCATCGCGCTTCAGACGCACCAGCGTCCCGGTGAAGACGAACGATTTCGCCGCGAAGCGGTCGGACTGCGGCGCATCGATGTGCGCTACGGGGCGGACGCCCGCGTCGTGGATCTTGGCCAGCGTTAGTTGATTACGCGGCTCGTCAAAAAAGGCCCGAATACTCTCTGCAGTCCGGCGGCCTATCTCGAAGACACCTGCCAGTTCGTCTGCGGTGGCGGCCTGCAGCCGCTCCAGGGTGCCGAAATGGGCGGCCAGCACTTCTGCGGAGTGCTCCCCGATATGGCGAATACCGAGTCCGGCGATCAGACGGTTCAGAGGACAGGTCTTGCTGGCCTCGATATTGGAGAGGATCTTGGTCGCCAGTTTGTCGCCCATGCGATCAAAGTCCAGCAGTTGCTCTTTCGTCAGCGTGTAGAGGTCCGCGACATCGCGTACCAGACCGGACTGGGTCAGTTGTTCGCACTGCTTTTCGCCGAGGCCTTCGATATCCAGCGCGGTCCGAGAGGCGAAGTACTTGACGCGCTCCTGGTTCTTTTTCGGGCACTCCTCGTTCGGGCAGCGCACGACAGCCTCGCCCTCCGGCTTGACGACCGGGCTGCCGCACGAGGGGCATTCCGTCGGCATGGAGAACTTGATCTCGTCGCCTGTTCGCGCCGCCGTCACGACCTCGACCACTTCCGGGATGACCTCTCCGGCCCGCTGGATGACGACCGTGTCGCCGATACGCACATCCTTACGACGGATCTCGTCCTCGTTGTGCAGCGTGGCGCGCGCCACGACGACGCCTGCGAGCGCGACCGGAGTCAGATTGGCGACAGGAGTCAGCGCCCCTGTGCGTCCCACCTGCACATCGATGCTCTCCACCTTCGTGCGCACCTGCAGTGCCGGATACTTGTAGGCGATGGCCCAGCGCGGGGCGCGACTGCTGACCCGCCCCAGCTCCCGCTGCAGCGCAAACGAGTTGACCTTGACCACGACGCCGTCGATGTCGTAGGGCAGTTCGCCCTTTTTCCCGCCCCACTCTTCACAGAAGGCGATCACGGCGTCGATGCCATCGCAGAGGCGCACGTTCGGATTGGTGCGCAGACCCCATTCACGATAGGTCCGGAGCAGATCGAACTGGCTCTGAAACATCCAGCCCTCGCACTCCCCGACGGCGTATAGAAAGACGTCGAGGCGGCGTTTGGCGGTCTGGGAGGGATCTTTTTGACGCAGCGATCCGGCGGCCGCGTTGCGCGGGTTCGCGAAAGTCTTGCCACCCTGTTCTTCAAGCTTCGCGTTGATCCGGGCGAACTCCCGGTGCGACATAAACACTTCGCCACGGATCTCGATGCGCGCTGGAACGCCCGCAGCCTCCGGGGAGGCAGGGCGCACCTCCTTTTCAATCGGCTCAGCGAACAGGCCGGCGGATAGCGACAGCGCGGGCTCCCCTTCCTCCGGTAGACTTCCCGCTGGCTTTGGAGCCGTCGGACGGAGATGCATGGGCAGCGCCGAGATCGTGCGCAGATTGAGCGAGATCTCCTCGCCGGTGAGGCCGTCGCCGCGTGTGCCACCCGCGACGAATCTGCCGTTTTCATAGTTAAGGTTGACCGAAAGGCCGTCGATCTTGAGCTCGCAGACATACTCGATCCGCATCTCCGGTCCGGCTCCGACCTGGCGGCGCAGCTTCTCCTCCCAGGCGCGCAGATCCTCGGCACTGAAGGCGTTGTCCAGCGAGAGCATAGGCACACGATGCGGGTAGGGCGTGAAAGCGGTGACGGCATCGGTTCCTACGCGCTGAGTCGGGGAGTCGGCGGTGAGGAGCTCGGGATACTGCTCTTCCAGGGAGCGCAGCTCCTGCATCAGGGCATCGTAGGCGGCGTCGGAGAGTTCCGGGGCGTCCTGTGCATAGTAGAGGTAGTTGGCGCGGCGTATCTGCTGCCGCACCTCCTCGACGCGCTGCTGCTCCTGCGCACCGGCGCGGGCCACTTCGGGGGATAAGGGTTCTTCGTCAGTCGTTGTCGGCATCGCTTTCTCCGGGGTTCAAGCGCGATCCCACCATGCCTGCAAAATCGAAGGCAGTTCCGGCGTGCGTTCCACCAGATAGGGAAACTCGTCCAGTATCAGGCCGAAACGTCCCGCTGCGTTATCTCGCCCCTGGGCCGACTGCGAAACATACCGTAACAGAGCGTTCCAGGAGACGGCGATCTCTTCCGGCGTGACTCCTTCCGACGGCAGGGCCATCAGCAATTGCTGCGCCAGTGTCAGGCGCTGCACTGTGTCCGTGGTCTGGTCCGCCAGAGAGTAGCAGTGCGATCGTGCCTCCTCCTGCCCGCTGACGCCGCCGGTAAAGTAGTGTTGTAAGAGGTAGGTCTTGCCAAGCCGTCGCCTGCCGTAGAGCAGCGCCATTTGCCCGCCGTGTCCGCGGTGTTTCCAGGCACGGTCCAGCGCGGCCAGTTCGCTGGTACGATTGAAGAACGGCTCCGGTTTGAGAGATGAAAAGGACATTCGTGCTTCCAGAGATTAGGGTGAGTACGTTTTGAATAAGTATAATTAAGTCAAGTATGGTTTAGTAAATTATACTCAACCATATGCCTGGTGTCAATGATGCAGGCGGGCGGCTCATTCGGAGTCGGCGCGGTAGGCGGAGAGAACGGTGGCGACATCGCCGTCCTGAACGATGACGCCTTTGTTGAGCCAGAGGACGCGGTTGGCGACTCGTTCCACAACTGGGAGATCGTGCGAGACGAAGACGATGGTCTTGCCCTGCGCCTGCAGTTCGGCGATAAGGCGATAGCACTTGTTCTGGAACGCCTCGTCGCCAACCGCCAGCACCTCGTCCACCAGCAAAATATCGGGATCGATATGAACGGCGATCGAAAAGCCGAGCCGCAACTTGGCCCCGTCGTTCCAGCCATGCAGCGCCGTATCCATCTTCTCTTTCAGCTCTGCGAACTCAACGATCTGATCGAGGCGTTCGCGAACCTGGCGGGCATTCATTCCCAGCAACGCGCCATAGAACTCCACATTCTGATAGCCGGTCAGGTCGTTCTGAAATCCCGCCCCCAGTTCCAGCAGCGGCGCGATACGCGCCGGCCGGCCGTCCAGGCCGTTCAGGCGCACGGTGCCGGATGTCGCACGGTAGACACGCGCCAGAATGCCCAGCAATGTGGACTTCCCGGACCCGTTGCGCCCGATCACGGCCAGCGTCTGCCCGCGGGGAACCGTAAAAGAGATGTCCTGGAGCGCCGTGAACTGCACGACCTCCGGTCGTTTGAAAATCCGGGAGAGAGCGCCTTTGATAGTCCCCGTGTGCACGATACGAAACTGCTTCACCAGATGGATGATCTCGATCGCCGGACCGTCTGCGGCTGTCAGGGGGTGTGCTGTTGCCATGGATCAGTAGCGCTCCACGAACTGCCACTTACGGGAGTTGAAGAAGGCGTAGCCGCTCCAGAGAATCAGCAACGTGATCAATATGGCCGCCACATAAGCCCAGGCAGGGTTGTAGATGTGGAGCATAGGCTGACCTGCTAAGTTCGCATTGAACTTCTCCGGGGCCAGTGGCTGCAACAGTGTCTCCCGAAAGCCGGTGAGAATAGCGGTAATCGGATTGATGAGGTCGAGCGAATACGCCCACTCCAGTCCGTTTTTGCGCAGGGTGTAGTAGTGGAGATAGACTGGATAGAGAACGGGCAGCAGGAAAAAGAAGGACCCGAAGAGGGTTTGGAGGACATATTTTACATCCTGATAGTAGAGATTGAGCGCTGCAAACCAGAGCGAGAGGCCGAGGATCAGCAGAAACTCCATCACCAGGACGAATGGAAACCAGACAATGGATGGCAGAATAGGAATATGGATGTGCAGGACAAGGGGCCAAATGAGATAGAATGTCGTAAAGTAGAAGGCCCATCCCACGATAAAGTGGATGCTGTTGCTAAGGACATAAGCCAGCGGAATGATCTCACGCGGCAAATAGACCTTTTTCATGATCCCATAGTTGTTTATAAGGGACTGGCAGGAGTCGAGGCATGCCGACGTAAAAAAGGTCCAGGGAATGATGCCGCAGAGAGCGTAGGCCGAATAGTTATCGACCTGCTTTCCCATGACGGATTTGAAGAGAAATGAGTAGACAAGGACCGAGATTATCAGAGGCACAACGGACCATAATACGCCGAAGACGGAGTTCTTGTAGCGGATTTTGAGTTCGCGCATGACGAACTGGCGCAGCAGATATCGGAAACGCCATACTTCTCGCAGCTCTTCACGCATGAGAGCCGTTTTTCTCTTCCGGGGTATTGGGGCCGTCTGCCGTCTCTACGATGACCGCAATGTCTTCCGGGCGGGCCGGTTCGAGCAGCGCCAGCAGAGCAGCACGCGGAATCAAGACTTTGCGTTTTCCGGCGATACGGAACGCCTGCAGCCGTCCCTGCCGAATATAGGAGCGTATGGAAGACTGACTGACCTGCAGATATTGTGCGGCCTGTTCGACGGTAAGCAGTTCTCTTGTCTCGACATCCATGCGGTTCCCTCGTTCTGGAGAATATCGGTCGCCGCGCAGGTCTTGCCGGGCGCATCGGGCGACAGAGGAATCTTGTTTCTGGTGGTGAACAAGGTAGAGTATACAAAATACCGCCAGGGATTGTCAATAGTTCACAGAAACGGCTCTCCTCATGAGCCGATGGAGAGATCGGAGCCTGTGACAACACCACGTTGGAAAATGCGGATCGGCAGCCTTTTGTGCCTTCTGATCGTTTCAGGCGCGTCTCGGGCGCAGGAGACGCCGCCACAGCCTGCTTTACGCCGGGTTGTGCTACTGCCTCCTGCGGCCCCAGCCCCCGGTATGCAGAAGTGGATCGTCACGGAACGCGCTGCGGCGCTGCAAGGCCCACGAAAAGGGGGCCTGTTCGGTCTTTTCGCTACGCACAAGTCCGGGCCGAAAACGACGAAGGGTGAGCCAGGGAAGAAAAAAGCACCAGGCGAGAAGCCTGTTTCTGTTCATGAGGCGACACCGGCGCAGTTGAACGCGTTGTGCGAGGCGCTTCTCTACGACGATCTGGCGGAGCGTTTACGGACGCAGCGGCACCTGGTCCTGCCGACAGAAGCCGAGGTCCGTGCCGCACTTACCACATTGCACCTGACCGACGCCTCCCTGCAGAGCGCTGAAGCCGCGCGGCGACTGGGGAGAGCGCTGGATTGCGACGCTGTCCTCATTCCGAAATTGACGCATCTGGAGCGCAACGAAGGGGCGACACGCTCCGTGACGCTGCGGGGAACGATGCAGTTCGTGCTGATCGCCCCCGCAGCCCTCCCGGACGAAAGCCCTCCCGGCAAGCGCAGAAAGCGCCGTCTGACTTTGCCTGCCTTGCCGCCGACGTTTCCCTTCTTTGGGACGGCTGTCACCGGGCATGTGCTGTTCAAAGAGAGTTACCGTCGTACCGCCGTCCAACTGGCGACGGAAGCGGCCCAGCAGGCGGCGGCCGTCGCGGCGCACACCTTCTGGACCGGCGAGATCGCGCCCTTCGCGCAGGCAGAGGAGCGTGTCGCGCTGCTGCCGGTTCCCGCTCCTACCGACGCTGATGCCCTGCTCTTTACACAGGAAGGGCGGCGCGTGGCCTCGGCGGCGGTGCGCGATCTTCCTGCCGACCTGGCGACCCAGTTTCAACCGGATATCGCTCCTCTCGGCGGGAAAGATGTCGTTCCCGTGGAGAGGTCACGCGCCATGCTGAAACGAGAGGGGATTACGGTCGATGCGCTCTGGAGGCAGGATCAGCCGGAGACAGCGCGGGTGCAGGCGCTGGGAAAACGGCTCGAAGTTTCCTATGTACTTATGGCCCATATCACCGCCGTGGAGCTGCAGACCGGAACGCCGGACGCCGCGCAGGCGTTTGCCACGCGTGAGGCCCGCGCCGAAGCGGTCGGCGCCCTGATACGCGTCGCCGATGGCGTCGTTCTCTGGCAGGATCTCGCTACAGCGACCATGACCCTGCGCCCGACCGGAGACAATAAGACTCACTCTATCGACAGAGAGGCGGTCCAAGAGGCGGAACACTTCGCCCTCACCGCCCTGCAGCGTCGTTTTCGGGCCTACCGCGCCCGCTTCGAAAACTAACACTATCATGCCCTCTTATACTGCGACCGGTCTGGTTCTGCACCGGCTGAACACCGGGGAGACCGACAAAATCCTGACCCTGTACACGCGAGAACACGGCAAGCTCTCCGTAATTGCCAAGGGAGCGCGCAAAGCCGGAAGCCGCACCAGCGGCGCGACAGAGCTCTTCACCGAGACGCGCTTCCTGCTGGCCTCCGGAAAATCGCTGGAGATCGTACAGCAGGCGGAGATCCAGCAGTCGTTTCCGGGTATCCGCATCGACCTGGAGAAGCTGGCCCGCGCCACGTACCTGTGCGAGTTGCTGGATCGACTGACGGCGGAGAGCGACGCGCTGCAGAGCACGGATCTCTACGACCTCCTGCTGTCGGCGCTCTACCTGCTCCAGCGCGCCACGACCTACCCGGATGCCGTTGTCCACGCCTACGAGCTGCGCTTGTTGGCAATGATCGGCTACGCCCCCGCGCTGGAGCACTGCGTGCGCTGCGGGGAGCTGCTGAGCGGCCGGCAGATCGGTTTCAGCCCCGCGCTCGGCGGGGCGCTGTGCAACGCCGACCGCTACCGCGCGGACGACGCCCAGGCTCTCTCCTTCGACGCGCTCAAACTCCTCCAGCTTCTCGCCGGCACAGAACCGGAACAGCTCCTGACTCTGCAGCCCGCCCCCAAGGTCGCCGCCGAGGTGGCGCGCGCCATGCGCTGGTATATCCGCTACCGCTCCGACCGCGACCTTAAAAGCCTGAACTTTCTGGACTCTCTCCGTATGACGCTCTGAAAAACAGGCGACTAATAGAGATCCCCGATGCCGGTGCTGAGGGCCTGGCCAGCGGCGCCACGGGCGAAGCTGCGGAAGAAGGGGAACGCTTTCAGACGCAGGGTGAAGTAGATCTGACGGCTGTTGCCGGAGCTGAAGCCGATGGGGCTCTCGGAGTAGGTGACCGACGCCTCCATACAGTCCCACTCGTGGAGGATTTGGAGGTTACGGCTCTCGAACATTTTCGAGATGCCGTTGTACCGCCAGAGGCCCTGAACGCGCCAGGTGCGCCCTACCGGAATGTCGAACTGCGTGTTGAGCTGGCTGAACTTGTGCAGTGTGGGATCGTAGCGCCCGATGAGGTCGATGGCGAAGTCGTTGCGGGCGCGGAGTTTCAGGCTGTTGGAGAAGGAGATGAATGCGCCGGTATTGGGATCGTAGGTCGCGAGGGCGTCGTAGCGCAGGTGGTCGTTGGGTCGAACCATCATGCGGGTGGAGAGGGTCTGAAAAGGGCGCGCGGTGAATCCTGGCGTCTGGCCGAGCAGATCGTAACCGACGCGAGCGGTGAACTGGAAGTGCTGGTCGTCCAGATAGCCTGCTTCGGCGGTGATATTGTGCGATTTGCCGAAGACGTCGAAGAGAAACGGCGTGCCGCCCTCCGGCTGCTCGTAGTTGTAGTTGAGATCGATGCCGGAGCGACCCCCGATATGCTGGCGCAGGCGCGTGGTGTTGCGCGTGATGAACTGCGCCGCTGTGTCGCTGTAGAGCCGCTGTTCGAAGCCGCCGCTCGTCACCATCTCCGTGCGGCCACGCATCAGGGAGATGTCCTGCATCGTGAAGCCGAGCAGCAGACGGTCGTTGGTGAAGTTGTGGCTTGGCTCCGAGTAGCGTCCGACTCCGATGTCCATATGAAGCGGCAACGACCGCAGAAATCCCCCCCGATAGTTGACCGTATCGGTGCTGAACTTCAGCTCCGGCAGCTTCTCCAGCGCGCCGAAATTGCCGTTGCCGGTCTGCAGCCCTATCTTGGTATCTTTGTTGGCTTCGACCGAAAAGGAGTAGTCCCGCGAGACATGCTGCAACTGAAACTGCGAGTCGAGTGTGGCTGTGCGGTTGCTGAAGCCCGGCGAGAGAGTGAGATACCGGTTCGCATCGAAACCGTAAGAGAGCGAGTTGTGATTGGAGCCATGGGAGGCGAAATCGAAGGATTCGCGCAGACTGCCGGTGATTTGGCTCGACTTGCTGGAGGAGAGTCCGCTCTGATCGGAGTCTGTTACGCCCAGCGTAAGGTTGCCCTGCACCCCGTGGGCGGCGTCGGAATGGTCGAAGTTGAAGCGGGTGTTCTGAGAACTCTGGTTGCTGCCGATGAAGTAGCTGTCGCGCTGAAGCTCGGTCGTCAGAGCGAAGCGGTTGCTGCCGCCGATACCCTGTTGGTGCCGGAAGCTGGTGTTGAAGAAGCGGTTGAAGCCGTCCGCGAAATAGCCCTGCATGGCGAACAGGCCGCCGTTCTGAGGGCCAAGCCCGCTGCCAAGCCCTGGAAGCCGCTGCACCGAACCATATCCGAAGGCGTTGGCAACGACGCCGGACGTCGCGCCGGTAAAGCCGCCCTGCGGAGAGATGCCCGCCGTGCTGAATCCGCTGGTCTGTTTGCCTGCCAGGTAATCCTGCTCCAGACGGTAGCCCTCGCCGCGCTTCTGCGTTATGTCCAGTCGCACGAAGGTGCCAGCGGAGTTGCCTTCGGCGAAGGCATAGGGCAGCCGGACATAGTAACCCTCGTTGAGGTTCTGCCCGAACTCCGGCAGGTAGTCGGTGCGCGGCCGACGCGAATCGGGCTTGCGGACATCCAGCGGGACGACGAGGGAGGGAAGGGTGACGACCTTGACGCCGAACAGATAGAGGGAGACCCGGTGCATCACCAGCTTCTTATAGGGAAAGAGTTCGGCCTCTCCTATACGAAACTCGTAGTGGTGCTTCTCTTCCACACAGGTGGTCGCGGTGATGTGGTCGCCATAGCTGTAGCCGGTGCTGCTGCCGCTGAGCGAACCGCCCGTAACGTAGAGAGGGTCGAGAATGCGGTTTTGCAGCAGGGAGGGTTCGAGGACACCGCGCGGGTTGTCCAGACGGAAAGAGTGGGTCTTGGGAAAGACATGGATGGCATCGGCATAGGAGGTCAGGCCATGGGACTCGATTTTGGCGTTGCCGCTGAGGACGAGTTCCCGGTTGACGTTGCCTACCACGCGGTCTGCGGTGACGGTGGTGCCTGCGTAGGATACTTCGACGCCGCGGCTGCCCATGATACCGCCCTTGCCGTCGGAGAACTCTATTGAGCCGACACGTATCTGCGGCTGCAACTGTCCGGGCCGGTCAGGGGGCGAACTGTCGGCCGGGTCCGGAGGCGTAACGGGCGGCGTACCTGTTGGCGGAGCCGTGATAGGGGGGGTGCTCTCAGGCGGTGCGGAGACGGGCGGCACAGCCGAGGGTACGGTCGGTGCTTGCGCGGCGGCCGGCGCGCCACTTCCGATCAGGCCGGGAAGCAGTGTAAACGCGACCGCCAGACGACAGGCAAGATTATAGACAGTCCGCGTTTCGATGATCGTCTTACCTGTCGCCTGAGATGGGGAATCGGACTTCGGAGGAAGGGCGCTGAATAGCAAAAGGCTCTCCTCTCTCGCGATGCGCAAGAGAGGATAAGGCCAACAGAGCGGGGCCGGTGGAGGGGGCGCACACGACCGGCCTCCCCGCGAAACCTGGACTTACTGGCGAATGAGTTCGCTGGGACCGAAATGGCGCAGCTTCTTGAGCGCGCGGAGCTCAATCTGCCGAACACGTTCGCGGGTGACATGCAGGCGGCAACCGACCTCTTCGAGCGTGCGTGCGTAGCCGTCGTCGAGGCCGAAGCGCATGCGGAGCACCTCTTTTTCGCGTCCGGTCAGGCGGTCGAGCACCTCTTCGATCTGCTCGCGGCGGATCAGGTTCAGCGTGGCTTCGGAGGGCGAAACGGCGGTCTGCGACTGGATAAAGTCGGCCAACTGGCTGTTGTCTTTCTCTCCGACCGGGGTTTCGAGAGAGAGCGGCTCCAGCGCGATACGCATGATCTCATTGACGCGCTCGACCGGGACTTCGAGTTCGCGAGCGATCTCTTCGACGGTAGGATCCCGCAGCAACTGCTGGCGCAAGCGGCTGGAGGCTTTGACGAGCTTGTGAATGATCTCCGCGACGTAGACGGGAATGCGGATGGTGCGGCCCTGATTGATGATGGCGCGGGCAATAGCGCGGCGAATCCACCAGGTGGCGTAGGTGCTGAAGCGGTAGCCTTTGCTGGGGTCGAACTTCTCGACGGCGCGGATAAGGCCGATATTGCCTTCCTGAATAAGGTCGGGCAGCGGAATGCCGCGCACACTGTACTTTTTGGCGATGGAGACGACGAGACGCAGGTTGGCTTCAGTGAGTTTGTCTTTAGCCTGTTTGTCTCCGCGCTGCACGGCCCGCGCGAGACGGATCTCCTCATCGGCGGTAAGCAACTGCGCGCCCCGCGCGCGGCTCATCCAGACCTGGAGGCTCTCTTCGTTGCGATGGCTGTCGTTCTCTTCATGCAGGTGGGGCAGAGCGCCGGTGCGAATATCCGCGTCATCCCCGGTAGAGGAGTTCGCCTCTTCGTGATAGACAGCCGCTTCCACGACCACATCGCTCTCATAGAGGGTCAGCAGATCGTCACTGGGTTCGCTATCGAAAGTATCTTCGGTTTCCTCTTCGCTCAGCTCGGAATCGCCCGGGCGGGTTGCAAAGCGGGCATCGCGCCCTCGGCTCTGTGTCCTGTCCAGAACAGCGGTCTTGGTGCTCATGAATGCCACTCCTCTCCTCCGACGTTCGGTGTCTCGTATGCGGTGGCGTATCTCACGTCGCGGTGACTACGTGCCTTTTTTCACAGACTATCTTCTGCGCAAGGCACTCAGGACAGGTAACAATGAGATTTCGCATGGGCCATTCTCCTGCTCAAGTACGGATCTGGGAATGTCGAGCGCCGTTGCGTCCAATGAGTGCCTATATGATGGGGCGGACCGAGTTTCCCTTACGGGAGAGGCCGTCTCGCCTATGAATTTCTTGATAAAACAGCGCTAGAGGCGCTACGTGAAAGAGGCCGAGCCTGAAACTCCGGGTGCTCTGCTCTTATGCCGCCAACCGCAACTACGGAAGGTCGCTGAAACTGCTCTCAACCGTATTATAAGACAGCGTTGCGGATTTGTCAAGCGATTTTTGCCGCCGTCTCGAAAAAAACTATTCGTCGCTCAACATTCATGTAGTAGCAACGACGCGATTGCAGGCATCTGCTGTTTGATCTAGCGCGCTCCTTGGTCGGGATTTCACGCGCTCAACGTGACTCCGCGCTTCCCACGAGGTGGCGCAGGTCGCTGACGGTGCGCTTTAACGTTCCCAACACGTATTCCAGCGTTTCCCTGTCCGTACTCGCCCCCATCGTCAGACGCAGTGCCCCGCGCGCGAGGTCGCGCGGAATACTGATCGCTTTCAGGACATGCGAGGGTTCCGTCGAGCCTGCCGAACAGGCCGAGCCTGCCGAGGCACAGATGCCTGCGGCATCCAGAGCGAGCAGCACCGGCTCCCCCTGCACCCCCTCCAGACAGAAATGGATGTTGTTCGGCATCCGATAGGTTCGGCTCCCACAGATGCGAACGCCGGGAATGGTGGCTGTTAGACGTTCAAAAAACCAGTCCCGCAACTCCGTCAGACGGCACACTTCCGAGGCCATCTGTTCCTGCGCCAATTCGGTCGCCTTACCCAAACCTACGATTCCAGGGACATTGAGAGTTCCGCCGCGCCTCCCCCTCTCCTGCCCGCCGCCGTCCATGAAGCGTGCCAGCGGGACGCCGCGCCGCATGTAGAGCGCGCCGACGCCTTTGGGCGCGTGGAGCTTGTGGCCGGAGAGACTGAGCAGATCGATCTGCATTTTGCGGACATCAATCGGCAGTTTGCCGAACGACTGCACGGCATCGGTATGGAACAGAACCCCGTGCGCCCGGCAGAGCGCGCCGAAGGCGGCGATGTCCTGCACGGTTCCGATCTCGTTGTTGGCATGCATGATGGAGACGATCAGGGTATCGGAACGCAGTTGCTGGGCGGTCGTCGCAAAATCGACCCTGCCGTCCGAATCCACCGGCAGCATTTCAAGGTCGTAGCCCTGATGTTGCAGCCGTTCGAGGGGTTCCAGGACGGCATGGTGTTCGATGGGGGTGGTCAGCAGGTGGCGGCGCTGGGGATCGGCCTCCGCTGCGCCGCGCAGCGCCATGTTGTTCGCCTCTGTGCCGCCGGAGGTGAAGATGATCTCTTCGGGAGAGGCATGAAGCGCCGCCGCAAGGATCTCACGGGCGTTCTCCACTCCATCACGAGCGGCCATGCCGACGCTATAGAGGGCGGAGGCGTTGCCGAACCGCTCCGTGAAGTAGGGCAGCATCTCTTCCAGGACGGCTGGGGCGACAGGCGTGGTGGCGGAGTGATCGAGGTAGACAGGTAGTTCCATGGAAAACTTCTCTACACAGCCAGGGCGTTCATCTGCTGTGCCATCTCAATATCGAGGCGGGTGATGCCTCCGGCGTCGTGGGTATCGAGATCGACATGGACAGTGCGATAGACATTGGACCAGTCGGGATGATGGTCCATCTTTTCCGCGACCAGGGCGACGCGGGACATAAAGCCCCACGCCTGCGAAAAGTCGGTAAACGTAAAGGTGCGGTGCAGCTTGCCGTCACGCAACTCCCAGCCTGTCAGCGTGGGAAGGAGTTTCTGAATCTCTGAGTCAGTCAATCGGGTAGGATGGGACATGGTAGTATTTCCTTTGCAGGCCGGAGTATACCGGGATTGAAATCCCGTTCTGACATGGGAAGTCCCCCTTCGGGGACTCTGAGGCATTTAAACCGCGAATGCGGGTTTTGCGTTTCAGAACGGCAATTCATTGCCGGTAAGTCAGGCTTTCGCACTAGGCGAGTCGAACTCCAACAGGTCAAAGCGTCGGGCGGTGGCGTCGAGGGCGTCCCGCAGCACTTTATAAGATTCTTCCAGGCGCTTACGAATGCGCTCCACCTCCTGGGCCTCCGTGGACTGGGCCGGGAAGCGGGCGGGATCACACCGTGCAGCCAGTCTATTATAGGCGGCCTGCACCTCCGTAAACTCGGTTCCCGGCTCCACGCCAAGCAGATTGTAGTGGAAAACAAGCGGGTCCGGCAGCCCCATCGGCGTATTCGCAGGCGTCGGAGTGGCCCCACGGCGAATCTCGTCGGGGGAGCGCAGGGTGGAGGCATGCGCGGGCGGGACGGCATCGGATTTCGTCGGAGTCGGGCTTCTCAAGGCGTCCTTAAGTTCGCGCTGGGAGTCGGTACGCGTCTCGGCCTTGCGGAGCTTGGCTGTTTCCGCCTCCTCCGCCTCTTCGTCCCAGCGATCAACGCGGTCACGAATTTCGGAAAACTTATGTTTGGCGATACGATAAAAACGTTCCGGAATGCTCATACGGGGGTTCCGCCTCTTCCTCTGACCGATTTGCGGGCAGGGAACTAACGCTTACCAAGTTTCTCTTCGAGTTCGCGCAACTGTTTGTCCAGGTCGCTCTCTACCGCAGGGCCGGTGCTGCCGCCGTTTGTGCCGTTGGCGCTGCTGCCTGCGGTCGCCCCGTTGCCACCGAGGGTCTGCACCTGCTGCACGGTCGTGGTGTTGGTGTAGCGACTGGCTGGGGAGCCGCCCATCGCCATTTTCGCTTCCAGCTTCGCCAGTTCGTCCTCGGCCTGCGCGTCCATTTGCGAGAACTCCATTTCGCGCAGTTTGGAGTCCATGCTCGTGCTGGCGATTTCGGCGCGGGCGTTGGCTTCCGACTGCATCGACGTGATCCGATCTTTGGCGGAGGACCACTGGTTCTCGTTGTCACTGAACTGGAACTGATCGAGCGCCTTATTGATAGAGATCTGGATCTGCGCCTGCTTCATGTTGGCTTTGAGGGCCAGGGCTTCAGAGGTGCGAACGCGAATACGGTCTTCCTCGTTCTTGATCGCGATTTTGACCTTCTCCGCCGCCTCGATAGCCGACGCAAGACTAGCCCGCATACTCTCCAGCGTCTGTTGGTGGATCGCCTTCTCTTTCAAGAACTGCTTGGCGAGCTCCCGATTGCCACCCGACACGGCGAGGGTCGCCTTGCGCTCATACTCCGCGACCAGTCGCTCCTCGCTGTCCACGGCCTGCTGCAGATTATTCTTCTGCGTGATGGCCTGGACCGCGAGTTCCCGGTTCGTGATCTGGTTCTCTTTCATCTCCCGAACGCCTTCGTTGAGGATTATTTCCGGATTTTCCCACTTATCGAGGTTGCCGTTAATCAACCCTTTCAAGTAGCGGAAAAAGCGTGTGACCACGTTCATGACACCCAGTCTCCTTCTCGCGCCTGGCCCGATGCGGTCTGCGCGTCCTCGCATTCCCGAAAAACCGTCACGTCTGCGAGCCGTCCAGTCCGGCGTCTCGTAGCGTCTTCCCACGCATGTTTAGATGGATCGGGAACCACTTCGGTTTCAGAATGCTTCCTGTTGATAATGGACGCGCCAGTATCACCTCATGCTACCACGCGCACTCATCCAATGCCAGACTCCCAGCCTGTATTATCACACTATTCACGCAGGTTGTCAACGATTCCTGCCTGCGTCCACGCTCTCCACAGAGTTTTGCGCCAATAGGCCAGACAGCGTATCGAATCGCCCTACATTGCGTAGAGTAGCATAGTGCGCAGCACAAAAGGAAAGAATCCGATGCTGAAACAGATCTCCTGGATTCGAATTGCCATTGTCGTGTTGGCAGGCGTGGCCCTGGTGTTCGGGATCGAACGTCGTCTGAACGCGCCGCGCCCGGATACGGTGGCGCAGACGAACGTATTGCGTTTTCATACGCCTCCCGGCATGGCTGCGGTTCCCGGTGGAGAGTGCTGGCTCGGCTCCGACGACGAGGATGCCGACGAGGACGTGAAGCCAAAACGCCGTGTGTACGTCTCTTCCTATTATATAGATGTGCACGAGGTCACGAACGAGGAGTTTCGCCGCTTCGACGCGAACCATACGTTCGCGCAGGGACAGGAGAGGCTACCCGCCACGAATATCACCTATGATCGGGCGGCGGCCTATGCCCAATGGGCAGGGAAACGCCTGCCGACC
>JBBQPO010000064.1:0-23421 GCA_038217285.1 Chthonomonadales bacterium | reverse complement strand
AAACAGATCGATCCGGCGCAGGCCGCCGCCGAGATGGCGGACCGCGTGGAGCATCTCGCCCAGCTACAGAAGGCTCTGAAGGAGACCACGGCCCGTCTGGACGCCACAAAACGGCTCGGGCCGCTCGACAGCAACGCGAAGGGCGAGTTGGGCCAGGTCGCGCAGCGCCAGAAAAATATTGAGCAGGAAGCCCAAAATCTGGTGGAGAAGCTGCCTTCGCCCGCTTTCAAACAGGCGCTGACCATGGCGGCGCGTCAGGCGCATCCCGCCACGCAGGCGCTCAATCCGCAGCATGGTCTCGGGGACACGGGCCAGCCGACCCAGGCGGCGCAGGCCCGCGCCGCGCAGACGCTGGAGACTATCGCGGCGGCGCTGAAGCAGCAGGCCCAGGGCGCGCAGAACCAGCAACAACAACCGCCGCAGGACGGACAGCAGCCGCAACAGCAGGCACAGAGCGCGCAACAGGCCCAGGAGGCAGACGCTCTCGGGAACCTGATGCTGGCGAAAGGGCTGCAACAGGGGATTCGCCAGAACACGGGTCAGTTGGAGCAGTCCCGCGCGCAAAACCCGAACAAACAACTGACTCCGGCGCAACAGCAGGAGGTTCGCCAACTGGCGCAGGACCAGAAGGCGACCCAGGAGATCACTGAGCAGGCCGCGCAGGATCTTGCCAATCTGCCCGACGCGCAGAAGATGGTTCAGCAGGCCACTCAACACCAGGAGCAGTCCGGCAACCAACTGCAGCAGCAGCAGACGGGCCAGCCCACGCAGGGGCACCAGGACGAGGCCGTCAAGGGTTTGGATCAGGCCGCCAAACAGGTGCAGCAGGCGATGCAGCAACAGCAGCAGCAGCAACAGGCCCAACAGCAGGCGAAGCAGGGCGCTCCACAGCCAAACGGCCAGAAGAAGTCGGGCAATTCGAACAAGGCCTTTACCAAACTGGAAGGCGTCCAGAACGGGCAGACCGCCAACGTGACGGGCGCCTCCGGGAAGTTCGGCAGTCTCGATCCCCGCACACAGCGCACTCTACGCGAAGGTCAGGGCGAGAAGGTTTCCGCCGAATATCAGGACGCCGTGAAACGCTACTTCAGCGCCCTCGGCGACAAGAAACGGTAGAGGCAACTATGCTACAGAACGATTTCGCCGGACCATCCTCTGGCCGGAGCGACACCAGCGTCTTGGGGCGGTCAAGGGGTTATCACCCCTCGCTACGCGGCTCCGCCGTATCGTCCTCGCGGACGAGAGACAGGGTTGCAGTCAGCGGCTTTGTGCCCGCCGCCTTTTTTAAGGGCCTTCTGAGCCTGATGCTCCTTGGCTTTCTCTGCACGATGAGCGCCTTGCCGACTCATGCCCAGAAGAAACTGACATCCGTGCCGCCGCGCAAGGCAGTGGTATCGCCGTGGGATGTGGAGGCGCGCGAGTATCTGGGGACGCCGGAATCGGAGCGTGCGGTCGACAAAGGCTTGCAGTACCTGGCTGGCCGTCAACTGGCGGACGGTCACTGGAGCAGCGGCGGCTATACCGCCGATGTCGGTATTACCGCTCTGAGCCTCCTGGCCTTCCTGGCGGCAGGGCATCAGCCGGGGCGCGGCCGGTACGGTCTGGTCCTCAACGAAGCGGTCGAATTTCTCGCCAAAAGTGTGCGTATGGACGGGCGGTTCGGCGCGACCGGACTGGTCCATAGCGATCCCTCCATCGGGCAGAGCGGACAGCCGATGTACGGTCATGGTTTCGCGACTCTCGCCCTGGCTGAAGTCTACGGCATGACTCGCCGCCGTGATCTGAAGCCTAAGATCGAGGCCGCTATTCACCTGATAGAAGATACCCAGAACATCGACGGTCGCCCTCGTCTCGACGGTGGCTGGCGCTATCAGCCGGGAATGGGCGACGCCGACATATCGGTAACAGTCGTGCAGGTTCTCGCGCTTCGCGCTGCCCGTAACGCCGGAATCAAAGTCACGCAGTCTACCATCGATCGCGCCCTGGGCTATATGAAGCGGTGCGCCAATAACTATGATCACGGATTCAGTTATCAGGTGCAGATCCATCAGTCCGGCCCGGCCCGCACCGGCGCCGGCGTCCTCTCTCTGCTCATGGCCGGTATGCGCGACTCTCCGGAATGCCAGGGGGGGCTGCAATATCTGGTGAATCATCCGCTGAACGGTCAGAACGAATGGCCCTATCGCGAACACTTTTTCTACACCATCTACTACGTGACGCAGGCGATGTACCAGGCCGGTGGAGACTACTGGAAACACTGGTATCCGGGTATTCGTGATATGCTCGTTAAAAAGCAGGACGCCGACGGCAACTGGGGCAACTTCGGCTATTCCGAGGCAGGCACCGAATATGCGACCGCCATGTCCATTCTCGTCCTGCAAGTCCCGGCGGGCCTCCTCCCGATCTACCAGAAGTAGCCGCCAATGAGACAAGAGACACAAAAGAAGGCCTGTCGGTCTGCTTGCCTTGTTATGGTCCTCTGTCTCCTGGGGGGCAGGGCGGCGGTGGCGGGCCGTCAGGCGGGTGGGAAAGCGCAGAAACCGCCGATGGTGGAGCGTATCACCGACAACGTCTACCGAATCGGGGCCGTTATTGTGGATACGCGGGCGAGAACCGTCACGTGCAAAGGCGTCATCAATATGGACGAGGGCGCGATCGAATATCTGGCGGTCGCGCCGCATGGGAAGACCCATGAGAGTCTGCTGCGGATCGACGTGCGGCCCCTTCATTTGCAGGTCGCCTTGCTGATGCTCGATCTGGAGCCGAAGAACGTCTTGAAGTTCCAGGGCGATCCCACCACGCCGCAAGGCGCTCCCGTCGAGATAAAGGTGCGGTGGCGCGACCTGAAAGGCGCGGAGCAGGAGGTGCGTGCCGAAGACCTGATTCTGGAAGTGCCAGCGAAACGCCCGATGCCTCCGAACCGATGGGTGTTCACCGGGTCCCGGGTCGTCAAAGAGGGATTCGAGGCCGATCTGGAGAAATCTCTTGTCGCTGTCTACCACGATCCGGCGGCCATACTCGACAATCCGCTGCCCGGCGGTGTGACCAACAGCTATATCGTCAACGCGAAGCGGGTTCCCAGGCGTGGTACGCCGGTCGATTTTGTACTACGAGCCTTGCCACCGATCTCCCCAACCTCTTCCGCACTGCAACACCATGGTCTGGCGAAAATGGCGCGAAGCGGGAATCGACCGTGAACGCGCCCGCGCTGGAACCGGTGCAGCAAAGCAGGCCGGAGCGCAAATTTTCCCTGTCGGGTGTCGCTGTCGTCTTCTGCAGGCAGCGGCGTGGTCGGCGTCTCGAGCGGGAACTGCTCGGCGCATTCGGTCTGCTGATACTCCTGCTTGCTATTGCGGCGGGAATCCAGTCGCTCTTTTTTGGTCAGATCAGCGTCTATTCCAGTAACGCAGTGCGCTTTCTGCTACGCTGGCTGACCACCGAGACGATCGCGGCGGCGCTTTTGCTGCCCTGCGCGGGCGCGATCCTGGGGGCGGGCGCCGTGCCCATAAGCGCAGAACGCGAGGCCGTCCAGGCTGCGCTGCTGACGCAACTGACCGCGTGGGAGATTGTGACCGGTCGGCTGCTCGCCGCGCTCTGGATGCCGTTTTGCGTGCTGAGCGTCTCTCTGGCAGGATGGCTGCTGGCACAGCTAAGTTTTCGGTTCTCACAGGGAAGCGTGAAGGGCCTCGGTCCGATCCTGCTGGCGCACACCGTTCTGCTGGCTGTCCTGCTGATGGGTGGCGCGACCGGTTTTCTCTTTGCGCTTCGCTCCCGTCCGGGCCGCGCCTGGGAACGTGGCGCCGCTCTCTCACTGAGCCTGTCCATCGTGTGCCTGTTCGGCCTCTTTACGCTGAACAGACCGATCCGTCGCATGGACGATCCGACGCCGCTCATCGAGGCGGCCTTGCTGATCAACCCTGTCACCGGCGTCTGCTCAGCCTTGAACAAAGATATTCTGCGGGTTCCCTGGATCTATAACCGCACGGACGCTCCGGAATACCCATTCGTCTATCCCCCGCCGCTCGTGACGGCAGGCGTTCTCACCCTGATCGCCCTGAGCGCACAGACGCTCGCGGCATGGCGGTTTCGACGCAGCTACCAAATCGAAAATTGACGGCAGGGAAACCTCTCGCGCGGCCCGGTGTCTTAAAGGATAGTTGCGAACGAGGTTTCTACGCAAGAAAGAAGAGTTGAGATGAAACTGACCCGCGCCCAAATGATACGCGCTGCTGTAGGCGGCCCGTTGAGCTTATCGCTCCTCCTGCAAGAGACACTGCCGGCTACGGCACAGAACGCGACGCTCGCGAAAGCGCGGCAGGCCGTGGCGAAGGGGCTGGACTACCTGCGCAAAACCCAGGAAACGGACGGTTCGTGGGGGCACTATCCCGCGACGGCCGCGCTGGCCCTCTCCGCATTTTTGCGCAATGGGCGAACGGAACTGAACGACCCTGCTGTTGCGTCCGGCGTCAAGTTCCTCACGCGTGCGCAGAAGCCGAACGGCGCGATCTATAGCGACGCCAATGCGGCCCTCGCGTTGCCGAACTACAACACCAGCCTCGCGCTCGTCTCGCTGGCGGAAACCCATAACCCTGCTTACAAAACGGTGATTCAGAAGGCGCAGGCGTACCTCTCGAAGGCACAGTTCGATGAGGAGGAGGGGATCAATCCTTCCAATCCGATGTACGGCGGCATCGGCTATGGCGACGACCCCGGCGATGAGACGCACCCGGATCTCTCCAATCTCCAGCATGCTCTGGAAGCGCTCCATGTGAGCGGAATGCCTTCCAATGCTCCGGTGTTCAAGAACGCGCTGATCTTCCTGCAGCGGGTTCAGAATCGCCGGGAGAGCAACGACCAGGCCTGGGTGAAAGAGGGGCCAAACGACGGCGGCTTCGTCTACGAGGCACAGGGCGGGAGCAAGGCGAATGAGGCCAACCCTACCGCGCCCGGCAAGCACACCTCTTACGGCGCGATGACCTATGCCGGCCTGAAGAGCTATATCTACTGCGGCGTCACGAAGTCGGATCCGCGCGCGAAGGCCGCCTACGACTGGCTGCGCAGCCACTACTCCGTCACCGAACATCCTGGTATGTGCACCAACTCCCTCTACTACTACTATCACACGATGGCGAAGACCCTGGACGTCTATGGACAGAAGATCCTCACCGAACCCAACGGTAAGCCGCACGACTGGGCGCAAGACCTGGCCGCACAACTGGTCGCCTCGCAGCGTCCTGATGGCGCCTGGTTCAATACCAACGCCCGCTACTGGGAGAATCAACCCGGCCTCGTCACCAGTTACAGTCTGATCGCCCTGTCCTACTGCGTCAAAAAATAACGTTTTACGAAAGAGAGTCCATGCCGATGTCTGTTGTCCAGACCTCCGTTCCGCCCGTCCCCGGTATTGCCGATCAGGACGACATGACCCGCTTGAAACACCTGCGTGACTCCTACGACGCCATGCGGAGCGAGATAGGGCGCGTCGTCATCGGGCAGGAGGCTGTCGTGGAGCAGCTCCTCATCGCCATCTTCTCCCGTGGGCACTGCATTCTGGTCGGCGTGCCGGGCCTCGCCAAGACGCTCCTGGTCAGCACCCTGTCCCGTATCCTTTCGCTCGACTTCAAGCGCATTCAGTTCACGCCCGACCTGATGCCTGCCGACATTACCGGCACAGAGATCATTCAGGAAGATCAGATGACCCGAGAGCGCAAATTCGTCTTCCTGCGCGGGCCGCTCTTCGCGAATATGCTGCTCGCCGACGAGATCAACCGGACCCCGCCCAAGACGCAGGCCGCTCTCCTCGAAGCCATGCAGGAACATAAAGTCACCGTCGGCGGGCAGACGCACCGACTGGCGGAGCCGTTCTTCGTCCTCGCCACGCAGAACCCTATCGAGCAGGAGGGCACCTATCCCATGCCCGAAGCCCAACTCGACCGATTCATGTTCATGGTCACCGTCGGCTATCCGTCGGCGGAAGAGGAACTGCAGATCATGAAGGCTACGACGGGCGGCCAGACGGTGCAGCTCAAGCAGACGCTCTCCGGCGACGACATCATCGCGCTGCAGGACATCGTGCGCCGCATTCCCGTGGGCGACCACGTTTTCCGTTACGCCATGGCGCTGGTGCGGGCCACGCGTCCGAACGAGGCCGACGCGCCTCCGTTCGTCAAGGAGTGTATCAGTTGGGGGGCCGGCCCCCGTGCCTCGCAGTACCTTATCCTGGGCGCCAAAGCCCGCGCCGCGCTCTATGGCCGCAACTACGCCACGACCGAGGACGTCATCGCGGTGGCCGCACCCGTTCTGCGCCATCGCATCCTGACCAACTTCAATGCCGAGGCGGAGGGCATCACGTCGGACACCATCGTGGAGAGGCTTTTGAAGCATATCCCGCGCCCGACCGAGCCGGGAACCGGGAAGATGAGTTAGCAATGCTGAACACGACCTCCCGCCACCTGGCCGATCCACAGACGCTGGCGCGCATCTCGAAACTGGAGATACGCGCCCGTACCGTCGTGGAAGGCGTCATCACCGGTATGCACAAGAGCCCGCATCGCGGCAGTAGCGTGGAGTTCGCGCAGCACCGCGACTATGTTCCCGGCGACGAGATACGCCACATCGACTGGAAGGTCTACGCCCGCTCGGATCGCTACCATATCAAGCAGTTCGAGGAGGAGACCAACCTCAAAGGCACTCTCGCCGTCGATGCCAGCACGAGCATGGACTATAAGGGCGTCAACTCCCCGCTCTCCAAGCGCGAATATGCCGCGATCACGGCGGCGGCCATCGCCTCACTGCTGCTGAAACAACGGGATGCCGTCGGGCTTGCGACCTTCGATGCTGGCGTACGGCAGTACATTCCCCCGGCCAGCACCAGCGCCCACATGCGGATGCTGCTGGAGATCCTTGAACGCAAGGACAACGCGCCCAAAACCGATCTGGCGGAGACGTTCCACGACCTTGCCGAGCGCATCAAGCGGCGGGGCATGATCCTGCTGTTCAGCGATCTGTTCGGGGATCCGGCTGCTATTCTGAAAGGCTTGCAGCACTTCCGTCACAAGCGGCATGAGGTCGTCATATTCCACATTCTCGACCGGGACGAGCTGGAGTTTCCTTTCCGCGACTCCGCCATCTTCGAGGGCATGGAGGGAGAAGCGCCGATCACTGCCGAGCCCAACTCTCTGCGCCGGGAGTATCTCAAGGTGTTCGGGGAGTATCTCGATATTCTCAAGCGAGGCTGTCGCGAACTGAACATGGACTATCAGCAGTTTCCCACCGACCAGCCTATCGACGCGGCCCTCTCCCGCTATCTCGCCAACCGTATGCAGCGCCACTGAACCGATGGTCTAACGCAACTATGCCCTTTCTGAACCCTGCCTTTCTCGCCGCCCTCGGGCTTGTCGCCATGCCGCTGTTGATCCACCTGATTCGGCGGCGCAAACTCAAAGTCATCGCCTGGGCGGCGATGGAGTTTCTGCTTCAGTCTCAGAAAAAGCAGAAGAGACGCCTCCAGATCGAAGAGATCATCCTGCTGCTGCTGCGGATGCTGATCGTCGCACTGGCCGCGCTGGCGTTCGCACGTCCGGTCCTGCGCTCCCTCGGGATTCCTCTGCTCTCGCAGAACTCCCGCGTCTACGCCGTGATCGTGCTGGACAACTCTTACAGCATGGACTTCCGGGGCGCAGATGGGAAGAGCAGCTTCGAGCGTGCGCAGGCGGCGGCGGATACGCTGCTGACGAAGGTGCTGAAACAGGGCGATGCCGTCTCGCTGATTCTGCTCTCCGATAAGGCCGATCAGGCGGTCGGCGCGCCGAGCTACGATCTGAAATTGGTGCGCCAGCGGCTGAAAGCGGCGCAGGTGAGCGACCGGGGCACAGACTACCTGACCACGGCGAAGGTCGTCGCAGGGCTGGTCAAGGCGTCGAAGAATCCCATTCGCGAGGTCTACTGGCTCACCGACGATCAGGGTGCGGCCTGGGCGACCAGTCAGAAAGACGCGGGTAAGACGGTCTGGGGAGCGCTGGCGAACGACACACGGATCACCTGGGTCTCCGTCGGTGCGCCGCCCACGCAGCGCGATAACCTGAGCGTCGAGGCTCCGACCGTGGGGCGCGAACTCGTGACGCCCTATCTTCCGGCGCGGGTCGAGAGCCGTATCGTCAACTCCAGCTCCCGCGCACGCAACGATGTGCTGGTGAACCTGACGATGGATGGCAAACCGGCGGGATCGCGCCGTATCTCGATCTCTCCGAACGGTGCGACGACAGCGGACTTTACCCCGCTTATCGCGACGCCCGGAATTCATGTCGGGCGCATCGCGCTGACGGAGACGGACGGCCTGACACGGGACAACGCGGCCGAGTTCGTCGTGCGCTGCCGCGAGCGTATCAAAGTGCTGGTGCAGGACGCCCATCCGACCGCCGATCCCTCCAAGAGCGAGTCGTTCTATCTGCTGACGGCCATGGCACCCGGCGGCGAAGCGGGCAGTCTCGCCCCGAAACTGCGTGAAAATGCCACGTTCACCAATCTCAATCTGCGTGACTACGACGCGGTGGCGCTGACGGGCGCGTCCGGACTGGCCCCGGCAGACATCGGTGCGCTGACGGAGTATGTCAAGGCGGGTGGGGGACTGCTGATTTTCCCTGGCCCCGCCACGGATGCGAAGCGCCTCAACGCCGACCTGAAGAATCTGCTCCCTGCCACACTGGAGGCTCGCAAATCGCTGAAAGAGGAGGACGCGCAGACACTCCACCCCGACAGCATTCCCACCACCCATCCGGCTCTCGCTGTCTTCCGCGATACGGCGACCATGAATCTTTCCGGCGCGCGGTTTCAGACCTACTACCCGCTGGCGCCCGTCGCCGACGAATCCGCCAAGGTGATTCTGCGCTTCGGCAACGGGGATCCGGCGCTGGTGGAGCGACAGGTCGGGCTGGGCAAAGTCATTGTCGCCGCGAGCGGTGCGGGGACGACCTGGAACCAACTGCCGCTCAAGCCCGTTTATGTGCCGTATGTCTATCAGTTGCTCTCCTATCTCGGGCAGGGCGCGACGGCGCATCGTAACCTGCGCCTGGACGAAAGCATGTTTCTCTCCTTGCCCCTGACAGACG
Organism: Chthonomonadales bacterium; assembly: GCA_038217285.1. Taxonomy (GTDB): domain Bacteria; phylum Armatimonadota; class Chthonomonadetes; order Chthonomonadales; family Chthonomonadaceae; genus JANXLO01. Next base: position 14,314 of record JBBQPO010000064.1, on the reverse strand, counting down.
CCAACAAATCGGTCCGCATCACCCCGCCGAACGGCAAAGCGACCGCGCAGAACAGCACGCTCGGCGCACAAGGGGTGACGTTTTCGTATGCGGATACCGCCCACGCCGGCGTCTATCGCGTGGCCGTAGCCAACAGCAAGACGACCGACGCCTTCGCCGTTGGACGCCCCCCCGACGAAGGCAACCTCACCTATGCGGACCCTGTCGCTGCCGCGCAGGCGGCGGGTATTCCCTCCGGTCGCTTCACCGTCGCCGCGACTCCGGCGCAGATGGAAGCCAGCGTCAACCGCTCCCGCTACGGCACCGAAATCTGGCGTCCGCTCCTCTGGGCGATTCTGCCGCTGCTCTTTCTCGAAAGCCTGCTCGCCCAGATCTGGGGCCGACGCGGCTAGTAAAGAAGGATAACTATGGAGCCAGAGATACCTGCTTCGCTCTCCGAAAGATTTGTCGTGCGGGCTTTGCGGTTGCCTGATCTGTCTGGTAAACTAACACCATCAAGTTTTCAGCAGGCGTCTCGTCTTTTACCGAAGAGGGATATAGAACCCCTGCAAATTCCAATACGTGTAAATCACACTTGACAAAATGTACGTTTGTCTGTTATAACCGTGTATCCTCGCGCCTACCTTGTCCCTGCCTGTCGTGCTAGGTTGAAGCGATTGAGCGTATGTCTCACGTCATGCAATTTGACAGAATACTCTTTTCAAATTTTTAACACCGCCGACTCAGAGGAATAACCAGCACCGATGTCGCATATATTGTAGATGTTTGTCGGCGCGATTTTGGCTCGCTATGGATTTGTATACGGGTGCCTGACCCAGAGGTCAAAACAAACGAGTACCTAAGTAGACCTCCCAGCAAAGAAGGGTCGGTTTTCCAGTCTGCGATTTTCGACCCTCTCATGCTGGGAGCGGTACTTAGTAAGTACCGTTATCCATAAAAGGATATATGGCCATGACAACATGCACGCTTGTTCGGTTAGACAATTCGCGTGAGATGACAGTCGGCACCCTGCAAAATCTACGTGTTCTCTCACGAGACTATGTTTCACTTGCTATGAGAAACCCCACCGTAAAGCGTTTCTGCCTAAAACAGCACTTCACGTGTTTTATCGCTGTACCGCCATATCTAGGGCAATTATGAAAGTGAGCGCGAAGCAGCATATCGAAGAAGTGCCTGAATTGCGGTTATCCACTCCTCGGCGTGGGCATGTCTTGTCGAGTATTGTGGAAGGCTACAACGCGCCGATTCGCGCTGCAGTAGCTACTATCGCCGCCGATCTGGATACGTGCCGCGTGTCGTTGCCACCAGTGTTGAGGAGATCGTCCAGCCCATCGAGGTCGGTAGAAACTGCTCGCGTCGATTCTGAGTTAGTCGCGTGGCATATCTGTACACAATGGATTCTTGGAATCGCACTTAAGGCACTTCCTGATAACGCCTCTCTACTAGAGGCAGCCGAATGGTTCTCCCCCCACTCGAATGATTCTTTGGCGCCTATCGTTACAGCACTTGATAGGCAGTCAAATAGTAATGCGCTCGCGGCGCTTCGATCAATAAGCGAACCTATAGCACTAGCCGATTTGCTGCCGTATTTGTTGGACATACATGGTCCCGGCAGCCGACTTAGCATTATGCGTGACCCGGCGACGCGGATTGCCCGCGACAAGAAGCGTGCAGATGGTGTATTCTACACTCCATCTGATGTTGCGGATTATATGACGGCACTTGCTTTCAACCATTTGGTGCCATCTGATCCTGTAACCGTCTTAGATCCGGCTTGTGGTACAGGGGTGTTTCTCCGCGCTGCTTTGTCCTTATTGATTGCAGCGCAGCCTGATATAGATCCCCTGGCAATCGTTGAACAATCGTTGTTCGGCGTAGACATCGATCCGTGGGCAGTGGACGCTAGCGCTTATGTACTACTCCATGATGTTTGCAAACAGAGGGGGAGTATACCCAATAATCCGGTTGCCATATGGAAATTACTCCGCATGAATCTGTGCGTTGCCGATGCACTCCTTCTTGAACCTGCCGGTGACGACGATACAATCGCAGATGCGAAACGGGTTGATCTATCTCTTCGAGATCCGTTACGGAGGGGCCATCTTGCAAAATCTGGTTGTGCTACGTCGCTTCCTAACAGATGCCCTGTAAACCTCATGTTCCCGCAAATCGGCACGGGACCTCGGATCATACTAGGCAATCCGCCTTATGCGTCTCTCGGACCACGCCGATATCTTGCACAGTTGGCTACTGATTTTAAGACACTTTGGCCGGTAGCGTATACCTCTGATATGCATCCGCTTTTTATCGAACAGATGGTACGGTTATCTGCCCCGGAATGCTCTGGCGTCCTGGTTCTGCCTTTGTCTATTGCCTTCAACAATCGACCGCAATTTATTGCCGCCCGGCAGCTTATTGAACGTAGTCCGGGTACTTGGCGGTTCAGCTTTTTTGATCGTCAGCCTCATGCCCTTTTCGGTGAAGACGTAAAGACCCGCAATGTCATAATCGCGTGGTCGCGGAAATCTAATGATTCTGAGGCCCAGATCATGACGGGTCCACTTCTAAAGTGGCGAGGAGACAGTCGGGCACGACTGTTCAAATCCATCCGTTTCACGGAGATAAAAGGTTCTATCAGTACCGGTATTCCGAAACTGAACGGTGTTCTTCAATCAAGGGCACTACAAAGATTGGAAGAGACGCCCGCCCGCCTCGGGGAGATGGTATCTGTTTCGGGTTCTGATTTGCTTGCCAGCTTTAACGCCAACGGGAATACCGTGTTTATGGCCAGTACGGCATACAATTTCCTCAACGTATTTATGACGCCTCCGGCTCGATTCAAACCAACGGGGGCCGCTTCAACGAACACAATATATGCGATCCAATGCAAAAAGCAGATGGATGTACACGCTATTTACGCTGTGTTATCGAGCCGAATTACGTTCTGGTTATGGCATGTCTGGGGAGATGGCTTTCATGTTACGAAAAAGTTTGTGGAAGATCTGCCGATTGGTCCTGCGATAATCCAGCAGGGCACCATGAACGAATTGGCGGAACTTGGGCGAAGTCTTTGGCTCAAAGTTCAATTGCAGCCTACCACAAGCTGTAATCGTGGTCGCACATCTGTTGCCTTTCCTGCGTCTGCAGCTCCTGAGTTACAAACGCGCATCGACCAGATTATCATTTCGGCGGTTGGATTGCCTCAGGCATTTTTGGCTAATCTTGACAGCTTTGTCGAGTCTGTCATTTCCGCAGAACCAGACGAATTGTACGAACTACCCACCGCAAAGGATCTCTACTAGATGACTGATATTTCCAATCCGGATTTCAAAGAACGCTCTAAGGTTACAAAAGAAGAATGGCGCGAGTATACCAAGACCGTTTGGCACATAGCAAACACTAGCCATGCAGGGCATCCGGCAGTTTTTCCTGTCGAGATTCCACACAGACTAACGAAGCTATTTAGTTTCTACGGCGAAACAGTACTAGACCCGTTTGCTGGAGCAGGAACTACAGCAAAGGCCGCCATTCCGCTTGGGCGCCATGTCATCTGCATTGAACAAAACGAGCAATATGTCGACATCATTCAAAAAGATTGTGGGTCGCTTCGCAATGGACATGACCCCGATTTTATACCCCTTCGGGTCGTTCACGGCGATAGTAGACACCTTGAATCTGTATGTGATAACAGCGTAGGTCTAATTGTAACCAGCCCACCCTATTGGAACAAGGCAGATTACGGCAACGGACAAAGCAATTTAGGAGGCATTGACAATTATCCCTCGTTTCTCGAAGCAACGCGACCCGTATGGAAGGAATGTTATCGGACCCTTATGCCTGGAAGGAAACTCTGCCTTGTAACCGCAAATGTTAATCAACATACAGATATGGGCTTACTGACCTTTCCTCTCGCCACTGACTTCGCCATACTCCTACGTGAAATTGGCTTCGTCATGATTAACGAAATCATCTGGTCAAAAGATGGAACAGGTGGCAAATGGGGTTCTTACGGAGCACAGCGGCCTATTTTTGGGAGCTATCCATATCCCCCGAATTTCCTATTCAAGAACGTGCACGAGTACGTGTTGATTTTTGCGAAGCCCCCGGCGACGAAATCAAAGGGTCCCAAGGTACGTTCCTATCATGAGCTTATGGCAACGATACCGCCTACTTAACAAATATCGTGTACAGCGAATATAGATACGCCATCGCAAACACTGTCTGAACCTACTGTGGGAGTAAACATGGACTTATCTTTTTGCATTCAGGATCCTACTAATCCAACCACTACTTATCTCTACGAAACGATTCTCGATGCAGCACGGAATGCCATAACGTGGCGAGGGTTGTATGCCTTTGCGTCGCTAAACGGCGTGGACAAGCTTGTTGCAGACGAGGCATTGGAGGAGTTTTTCGGTCGAGGAGGCACTGCTTCGATAGTCGTTGGCATCGATGCGATTACAAATCGAGTGGCCTTGGAGCGCCTGGTCCAATGTCAAACAAAATATCCGTCCTTTACGCCGTTGGTCTTTTGGACCCCAATCAAAAGTCTATTCCACCCAAAGTTATCGCATTTTACGTATGCAGATGGTTCCCAAAAGCTAATTGTTGGGTCGGGGAATATGACACCAGGGGGACTTACTGGGAATTTTGAGGCATTCACTGTGACGTCGAGTGACCCCGGAGAACTGCTCGATGTTTCAGATCTCGATTCGTTTTTTGACCGTCATACTGAAGCGATTCGTCCGATTGATGATGAAGCATTGACTCGGGCAGCACTCAACATTCAACGATGGGTCAATAGGAAGGGGGATATCTTGCCCGATGCCGTTCCCGAAACTTCGACGGTTTCTGAGGACGTAGTCATGGAACCTTCACCTGAGAATCAGCGTGTGCTTGTTGCTCATATTCCTAAGGCTGGACGTCGGTGGAAACAAGCGCATTTCAATGCCGATGTGATTGCGCAATTCTTTCGCGTTACAGATCGGAAGATGCAGCGAGTTTTCTTAACATCCGTAAGTAATGATGGGTCACGTGGCGACCAAGAAGCGCGTCCATGCGTCTATAGCAAATACAACAAAAATCTCAAAATCGAACTTGAAACCCCTGGTAATCCAGACTATCCTGCCAGTGGGGCTCCCATCGGAGTGTTTATGGAAAAAGGGGTTCGCATTTTTGAGTACTTATTGCTTTTTCCTGGCGACCGGGGCTACACTGAGATGAAAAACTTAGGTTCAAAGTTGCCTCAAATTGGCAGGGGATTACCCAGAGTAATTACCGACACGATCAAATTGAGGACTGCATGGCCCTCTTGTCCGCTGTTTGTCTAAATTCCTGGCCATTGTGTTATGTGCGACGACAATTCTTGGCATAATTTATTACCGCATAACCTATAGACCACCTGACCCAACTGTAGAGAAAGGTTATTCTCAGCCCGACTATCACCCATAAACCTACGAAGTCGCGATGCTAGATGGCATACGAGCGAGCGTTAATTATACGCTCGCTCGTTGTACTTAGTCAGGTGTATAAGTGCCATAACGATGGCAAAAAGGTTGGCGTTGACTGTCTGAGTTTCCGATCCAGGTTGCGGTAGGAGCCGAGGTGAAGGTATCCTATACTATCCGTACACCGTGGCTCTGACAGGGCCGAACGACCACTGGCCGCAACGGACGAGCAAAATGAGAACGGATTTCCTTCCTCACAGGACGAAAAGGACGGCGGTAGCGCTTATGAAGGGAGCGGCATGAGAAGGCGAAAATACGGCTTATGGATGGCAATGAGCGTCCTCTTGATTGCGGCCATAACGGGTTGCGGGGAGAAAGAGACAGGAACCGTCGTCTCTTCGGATCAGGCGACCGGGGAGACAAGGCTTGCGACATATGTCACGCGGGACGGCTGGACGATCATGGGAGATCTGTACGAGCCGCCGACAAAGACAAAAGGCGTCGTGCTGCTGCTGCATCAGCGGGGAGGATCCGCAGAGGACTGGCATGCCCTTTCTCTGGCAATCAAGCTGGCAGGCTATACGGCCTTCGCGATCGATCAGCGTGGAACAGGCCGATCCGCGCAAGGGCCGGGACAGTCCGGTGAATACGCGCCCTGGAATACGGTTCCGGACATCGAAATTGGTGTCTACGCTGTGAAAGACAAAGGGCCTGTCATGCTTATCGGGGCCTCCTATGGCGCGAACAATGCCCTCCTCTATGCCGCCGCGCACCCGGAGATGGTTCGTTCCCTCGTGCTGTTTTCTCCTTCTGCCGACTACCACGGTCTGAAGACATTAAAGGCTGTGAAAAAATACACCGGCCCCCTGCTGATTTTCCACCAGAAGGGCGACAAGATCGCCGGGGATGGTCCCATAGACCTGGACAGGGCCTCCGGCTCGAAAGATCATACGCTGCAGCTCAACGAAGGCACGGGGCACGGCGCGGCGCTGCTCAATGCCGAGACGACGCAGCAGACCGTCGATTTCATCGTCCGTACCCTGAAATAGACGTCTCCTCTTGCCCCGGGAGGGAAGGCGTGGCGTAACTATCCTCAGCAAAGAGCGACTAACGGGACAGTTTCTGGAGATCTGGTGAGGTAGGTATGCACTCGAAAAGGCTCTCTCTCGCGCTGCTCCTCGGTATGCTTGCGTGCGGTGCACGCTCCGCGCAGGCCGCCGCTCCTCCCGTTATGTTCAGCAAACAGGTGCTGCCGGTGTTACGATCCCAGTGTTTCAGTTGTCACGGTGGGGCGAACCCGGCCAGCGGATACTCTCTCGAAACCCGGGATCGGATGCTGGCAGGCGGACGGCATGGCGCGGCTATTCAGGTCGGCAAGGGCGCGCAGAGCAGTCTTGTCCTCTATATGACAGGCGAGCTCAAGCCGAAGATGCCGCCGAACGGCGCGATCGATCTGGAGAAGATCGCAGTCATTCGACGCTGGATCGACGAAGGCGCGAAAGTGGATACCATGATCCTGATCGCGCCGACAACAGGGGGCAAGGTGCCAGCTCCGCTGCTGAAAGTAAAGGCGACCGCGCAGAATCTGCCTGCCCCGGTCACCGCACTGGCGTATGCGCCGGATGGGAAGCGCCTGGCCGCCGGCGGCTACCGTTGCGTACGGCTGCTCGACCCGATGACGGGAGAGGTGACGAAGACGATCCAGGGCCCGGCCGATCAGGTGCAGGCGCTGGCATGGAGCAGCGACGGCAAAATCCTGGCGGCGGGCGGCGGTGTGCCCGGCAGAGCAGGGGAGGTCGTCCTGTTCGAGACGACGACCTGGAAACCGATTCGCACGCTGACGGAACATACCGAAGTCGTCTATGCCGTCGCGTTTCGGCCCAATACCCACGAACTTGCGACCGGCTCCCTCGATAAGACCGCCCGTATCTGGAACGCCGATACCGGGCAGGCGATGCACCTCATCAAAGACCACGCCGAGGCGGTCTTCGGAGTCGCTTACTCGCCCGACGGCAAACTGCTCGCCACGGCAAGCGGAGATCGCAGCGCTAAACTGTTTCAGACGACCGATTACAAGAGGGTCGCCTCTCTCACGGCGCATCAGGACGGCGTGACGCACGTCGCCTTCAATCAGAACGGAACCCTGTTGGCGACCACGAGCGCGGATCGACAGATTCGTATCTGGAAAGTGGAAGTCGGTAAGATGGAGAATCCGCTGCGGCAACAGGGCGAAAACGATGTCATCAACGCCTGCGTTTTCAGCCCCGACGGCAGCCTGCTGGTCTTCGGCTCCTCCAACAGTCGGGTCCGGATCTTCAATGGAGACGGCTCGAATCAGAAACAGGACCTAAAAGGCCCCGAAGACTGGGTCTACGCGGTCGCGGTCGGTGCGGACAATCAGACCATCGCTGCCGGGACGCAGGACGGCAAAGTCCTGCTCTGGGACGCCAAACAGGGCAAGCTCCTCCATACCACGACCCTATAGAAATGAGCGCGCGGGCCATGGCATTACCTCACGAAAAGACGTCTCGCATTCTCTTCCCCTTGCTCCTCTGTCTGTTGAGTGCAGCTGCGGGCAGAATAGAGGCGGATCCACCGAAACCGGCGAAACCGGAGAGCAAGCCCGAGATCAAGGCGGTCGAGCCGAAAGCGATTCAGGCTGGACGAACGACGACCGTGCTGATCTACGGTGAGAATCTGACCGCAAAAGAGATCACCGTCGCGAAGTTACCGCTCAAGGTAAAGCTGCTTGAGGTGAAAGCGACCGATCCAAAGCTGAAGCTGCCGGGAAGCAAAGTGGTTTCGCTCGAATTGACGGCGGGGGCCGACTGCCCCTCGGAGAGCGCCGATCTCACCCTGATACAGGCCGACGGCGCGAAGGTCACGACGCAGATCGCCATCGTAGAGAGTGTCGCGCAGGAGATGACGGTCAAGAAACCGGCTGGCACGTTCAAGCAGGCGATGGCGCTAGCGGGGCCGTCGGTAGCGATCACCGGGCAACTGGACGGCAATACGCCGGATCTGTTCCGCCTGGACGCGAAAGCAGGCGAAACCTACCGCCTCTTTCTGGCGTGCGGACGTATCGGCTCCCTGATGGACCCGGTATTGCGTCTGCGCGATAGTCGGCACATTCCGCTGGCCCTTTCGGCCGGCGACAAAAAGAAGGATCGCCATCTTGTATTTCATGTCCCCACCGATGGTGCCTACTACATCGAACTGACCGAAGGCGAATCGAAGGGCGGCGCAGGCTACAACTATCGCCTGACCGTCCTCAAGAAATAGCAGTTTAGAGCAGGAGATGAAGATCTATTTGGAAACCAAGCGGCTCATCTTACGGGAGTTTACGACCGAAGATGTCGACAATCTCTACGACCTCGACAGCGATCCGGAAGTGACACGCTTTATCGACGGCGGCCTCCCCCCCGACCGAGAGGATATTCGGACGCGTATCGTTCCCCTCTTCCTGGCCTACTATCAAAAATACGCGGCGTATGGCTACTGGGCAGCGATAGAGAAGAAGAGCGGCGTTTTCCTGGGCTGGTTCCACTTCCGCCCTGCCTACGACAATGCCAGCGACATCGAACTCGGCTATCGACTCAAGCGATCGGCCTGGGGGAAGGGCTATGCGACGGAACTCTCCGGCGCACTGATACAGCAGGGGTTTGCGAATCTCGGCATCCGGCGTGTCACGGCGAGCGCCCTTCTGGCGAATCGGGCCTCGACCCGTGTCATGGAGAAGGTCGGCATGAAAGTCACGCACTACTATCGCGAAGAGCGCTTCCCCGGCGAAGACAAGTCGGCCGTGAAATATGCCCTGCGGCGGGAGGACTATCTGCCGGAGCCTCCGAGCCCAGCAAAGGACAAACAAACGTGACCTTGGAGACAGCGACCCCGACGATCCGGGGCGTCTTATTCGATCTGGATGGAACCCTGGGCAATACGCTGCCCGTCTGTATCGGCGCCTTTCGCAGGGCGATCCAACCGTTCGCGGGCCGGGAACTGAGCGACGCCGAGATCGTCGCCACGTTCGGGCCGTCGGAGGAAGGCACCGTTCACGTCCTCGCGCCCGGTCATGCCGAAGAGGCGCTGGCGAGCTATCTGTACCACTATGCCCTCCTGCACCACTCCTGCCCCGAACCGTTCGCAGGCGTCGTGGAGATGCTGACCAACCTGAAAGCCCGCGGCGTGAAGCTGGCCCTGGTGACCGGAAAAGGGCAGGGGAGCGCGGACATCACGCTGGCGCGTTTGGGCCTCGCGCCGTTCTTCGAGTATATCGAGGTAGGCCACGCGCTCGGTCCACGTAAGCCTGAAGCGATCACCGACATCCTGCGCCGCTGGAATATGGAACCCTCTTCCGCCATCTATGTGGGCGACGCGCCGAGTGACATTCCTTCCGCCCGCAAGGCCGGAACCTACGCCGTCGCCGCCGCCTGGGCCGCAACCGCCGAACCCGACCTTCTCCGCGCCGAAAACCCCGACGCCCTCTTCCTCACCCTCCCCGACTTCGAAGCCTGGCTCCTACCCCGCCTGGTTGTCTGAACGGACTCGGGCGACGGCGTGATGCCAGTCGGCGCGGAGCGATTCGCGCTGGTCGGCGCTGAGGCGAGGCGTAAAGGCGGCGTCGGCGGTCCACTGGGCGGCGATCTGGGCGGTATCGTGCCAGAAGCCGGCAGCCAGGCCAGCGAGATAGGCCGCGCCGAGGGCGGTGGTTTCGGTGACAGATGGGCGGATGACGGTCGCGCCGAGCAGGTCTGCCTGCATCTGAAGCAGGGCGTCGTTGGTCGTCATGCCGCCATCGACGCGCAGTTCTTGAATAGCGAGCCCGCTATCGGCGCGCATGGCGTCCAGGACGTCGCGGGTCTGGTGGCAGACGGCTTCCAGTGTCGCGCGGGCGATATGCGCCCGCCCGGTACCGCGTGTCAGCCCGAAGAGCGCGCCCCTCGCGCCAGCGTCCCAGTAGGGCGCTCCCAGCCCCACGAAGGCCGGGACGAACACCACGCCGCCGCTGTCCGGCACCGAGGCTGCCAGCGCCTCGATCTCCGAGGCGTGCCGGATGATCTGCAACTCGTCCCGCAGCCACTGCACCGCCGCGCCCGCTACGAAGACGCTGCCCTCCAGCGCGTAGGTCAGGGGCGGATGCGGCGTCTCTCCATCCTTGTCCAACTCCCAACCGACGGTCGTCAAAAGGCCGTGCCGGGAGGTCTGCGGGTTCGGTCCGGTGTTCATCAGCAGAAAGCAGCCGGTGCCATAGGTGTTTTTCGCCATGCCGGGCGCGTGACAGGCCTGCCCAAAGGTCGCCGCCTGTTGATCTCCCGCGATGCCCGCAATCGGGATGGAAGCTCCGAACAGTGACGCCTCTGTCTCGCCGTAGAGATGGCTGCTCGGGCGCACCTCCGGCAAGAGGGCGCGCGGAACGTTCAGCAACTCCAGGAGAGTGTCGTCCCACTGTCGGGTATGGATATTGAACAGCAGGGTGCGCGACGCGTTGGAGACATCCGTGGCATGCACTCTCCCCCCGGTCAATCGCCACAGCAGAAACGAATCGACGGTTCCAAAGGCGATTTCGCCTCGTTCCGCCCGCGTGCGCAGATGGGGAACGTTATCGAGCAGCCAGTGGATCTTCGTGCCGGAGAAGTAGGGATCGAGGGGCAGGCCGGTCTTCTCCCGGAACAGGGGCTCATAGCCCTCCCCGCGTAACTGCTCGCAGAGAGGTGCGGTGCGCCGATCCTGCCAGACGATGGCGTTGGCGACAGGCCGCCCCGTCTCCCGCTCCCAGAGCACGGTCGTCTCACGCTGATTGGCGATGCCGATGGCGGCGATTTCGGTGGCGTCGATGTTCCGTGTACGCAGCAGCTTTTCGACCACACCCGCCTGACTCGTCCAGATGTCTTCCGGGGCATGCTCCACCCAGGTCGGTTGGGGATAGTGCTGCGGGACCTCCTGCTGCTCCACCCCAAAGACCTTTCCGGCCGCGTCGAACAGAATCGCCCGTGAGCTTGTCGTCCCCTGGTCCAGGGCCAGCATAAAACGCTTCATCGCGAAATCACCCCCATCGTAGCCGTCCTCAACGCTGTTGCCTCGTCTACTTCTTTCCGGAACCAGCACCGTCACGAGCGATTACGCCAGAGGGATCTGTGCGGCGAGCAGGGCGTCCCGAACCGTGGCGCGGACCCGCATCTGCTCTGTCGGAAGATCGCGAGGATCGGACGTAACGCCGACACGCAGCGTCACGACCGTCGCATTGAAGGCGGAGATGCCCAGAATATGCGGCGGCGCTTTCAGATGGTGCGTATCGACCTGCGCAAAGAGGGAGGTCCCTGCGCCGTTGATGATCTCGTAGACTTTGCCCAGATCGGCGGCCGGAGCGATGGTCACTTCGATGAAATCCTCGACCGGATTGCGAGAGAGATTGGTGACCGTGCCGATGTCGCCATTGGATACAATGTAAAGCTTTCCGGTCGCATCTTGAATCTTCGTGACCCGCATCCCCATCTCGATCACCTGCCCCGTCACCACTCCGATCGCCACTGTGTCTCCGACGACGAACACATTGTCGATGATGATAAAAAATCCGGAGATCACGTCTTTGACCAGCTTCTGCGCGCCGAAGCCGATCGCCAGCCCGATCACACCCGCCGTCGTGATGAAGGGCATGATATCGAAGCCCACGGCCTTGAAGAGCAGAATGCCAAACACGAAGAACAAGACGTAGCCGATCAGGCTCTTCGAGAGACCCCGCAGAGTCTGCAAACGTCCTACGCGTTCATCCGTAATACCCATCCTATTTTCCCGGGCCAGGATACCGCCCAGAATGCCGTCAGAGAGGCGATACAACACCGCGCGCAGCAGCAGATAGGCGACGATGATCGCCAGGATCTGCAGCGCCGAACTCAGCACATTGTCCGCCAGTTTGTCCCATTCGCGTGTCCAGAACGAAGGCGAAAAAATGGCAGGGGTCTTTGAGGGATGCATAGGCGGTTCGTTCTCTTCCTGAATTCAGCTTGTTTCCGGAACGTTTGTGCGCCAGGAGTGCTGCGGCTGCCAGCCCAGTACGCGTTTGGCTGCGGAGCAGTCGATCAGCGCGCGATACGGGGCGTCGGCGAAGTAGGCGTCCGGATCTTGCTGCCACCGCAGGTCCGGGTAGTAGGTCTGCTTCAGCTCCCGGCCTGGCGTCAGAGACGTGGTATCGTCGGCGCTGAGGAGGAAGGCGTCGTGCGTGACATTCTCCACGGTGAGGCAGCGCAGGCCCGCATCGACCACGTCGCGCACATCCACATAGGCCCAGAGTTCGTTGCGACCGCCCGTGTCCGAGGGCGCGCTCTGCGGCGTATGCCAGGCCGCGTAGTGATGCGGAGCGCTCACGAAGGTCGGGCGCAGCGCCAGGGTGACCAGTCCATGCTTGCGCGTGAAGGAGAGACACGCCTCTTCCCCGAGATGCTTCGACAACTGATAGGGCGACATCGGATGTCGGGGATAGGCGTCGTCCAGAGGCAGATACTCTGCATCCCGATGCCCGCCCACCGCTCCCAGAGAGTTGATACTGGAGTAGAACACGACGCGAGGCACGCCCGCCTCGACACAGGCGAGCAGCACATTCCACGTGCCCTGCACATTGATGCTCAACACCTCGTCGCCGCGTCCGTGCTGATCGTTCGGAAGCGCGCCGAGATGGATCACAGCGTCCATGCCCTGAACGAGCCGCCGCACGGTCAAGATATCGCGCAGATCCCCGATATGATGTTCGCCGGTGTCCGGACCCTTTTGCGGGAAGCGGTCGAAGGTCCGGACCGTATGCCCTGCCGCCCGCACCACGCTCACCTGTTTCTGCCCAATATTTCCGACGCTGCCCGTAATCAGTACTCGCAAATTCATTCTCCTCTGTTGGGGCCGATCTCGCCGGCTTCCAGCATGGCGATCAGAGCGGAGTCCTCGGCCTGGAGCGGCAGGTCGATACGCCCGCGCCGTCGGCTCGACTCGTAGGTCGCATAGATGACTTCCGTGTGGTGGATGGCGTTGTCCACGGAGAGCAGCGGCTTGTAGCCGGGATGGTCGAGCGCGTGGATTAGATCGGCGCAGGCGCGGTTGATGGCGACATTGCCGTGGATGCCTTCCTCCGTATAGATCGTGCGCCAGTCGCCGTCGCCTTTGCCGCGCACGCGGAGGCAGGGGTCGTCCCAGCCGATCTCCAGGGTTCCCTCGGCGCCGATGAGGCGGATCGCGGTGCCGAGGTCGGCCTCGTAGCCGGTGATCAGGAGGCCGCGCACCCCGTTCGTGCATTTGAAGTGGCAGACGGCCTGATTCTCCTGGGCCGCGCCGAAGACGCGGTTCTCGGTACGGCTGTCGATCTGCCCGATCACCCATTCCGCCGGCGTCTCGTTGTTGAAGAAGAAGAGCATATCGAGCCAGTGGGTGCCCCAGTCGAACATATCGCCGCACTGCGCCTCCATCCGTTTGAGCGCGCCGATAGCCCCGGCATCGATCTCCTGTTTTGCGCGCTGGAAAGGGCCGAGGAAACGGCGTTGGTGGTTGAAGGTCAGGATCGTACCGTTGGCGTCTGCAGCGGCTTTCATCCGTTTCGCATCGCCCCAGGTGGTCGCCATGGGTTTCTCGCAGTGGATGGCCTTGACGCCCGCTTCGGCGGTGGCGACGGTCAGCTCGGCGTGCAGATGGGGCCAGGTGCAGATGCTGACGACCTCGGGCCTCTGCTCGGCGAGCATCGTGCGGAAGTCGGTATAGACGGCGGTGTCGATATGCGCATCGATAAGAAACTGACGAGCGGCCTCCTCCCGGATATCCGCGACGCCGACCGGATCGACGCGTCCCGTGTTGCGGAAACCCTCCCAGTGCGGATGGGCCATGCCGAAGCC
>JBBQPO010000063.1:0-23448 GCA_038217285.1 Chthonomonadales bacterium | reverse complement strand
GTGAGAATCGCCTGCGGCTTGCCCTTCACGAAGTCTTCGGCGTGTGCGGCGACGGTCGGGGGGAGCAGCAACAACCCGAAGATGAGCAGCAGGAGGATCCGCAGGGCAAAAGGGCAGGAGAAGGAGGCAGGCTCCTGCGTTCGGCGCAGCACACTCATTCAGTCGTCTCCTCGATCTCCACGGTGATTTTGCCTCCGCGTCGCGAGCGGCGAGGGCGGACGGTGGTACAGCGCGTGATGTCCGCGTTCGGAAAGTACATCTGCAAAGCAAGCGCATCTCGAAACGGGTTGTAGTGGCAGAGAGTCTGCAAACCGAGCATTTCAGCGACCGCGACGGTATCGGCCTTACTGCGGGGGTTGGCCTTGCCCTCCCGGCAGTGCCGCGCCTCGCCATCGTAGCGCGGACATTTCAGACAGGACATCCGTCGTCTCTCGCTCACTCTCCGACTCCTCCTGCATCCTAACCTAACCTATTGTAGACCATAATGTCCGGCAGGTCAAGACGGTTTCCTTACAGCGTATAGGACGAGCACGTATTGTAAACCTTTCGATGTTAGGTTCGGCGGTTCAGGCGACAGCATAGCCGGTGAAGGGGCGAAGCTTCTCCGGATGGAATCCTGGAACAATATCTTCGTTTGGTATGCCCGCCTCGTTCAAGGCATATCCGATCCCGTCCTCTGTCCCATTTCAGAGTCTCCTCTGTATACGTTGGGCCTATGGAATTCGGGTGATTGTCACTGGGCCCTCGTCCAGTACGCGCAGAGAAACATCGCAGCCATATAGCAAGGCCATCCCGACTAACGCGCCTCCTTCTGCTGCGAGCGCCTGTATACTGTGAGGCTGCCCCATCCAGAGCAACGTCGCCTTGTAAATATCCAGAATCGCTGTTGTTCCATCGCCAAGTATCACGGCGCGTGTTCCATGTAGAGCAAGGCCCTGGTGACGAATTATTGCCAACGGCAAGGTCATGTATCCGTTGAAGCCAGTGTCGATTACGGCATCTATATCCGTCGCTTTGCCTCCTGCATCCAGGATCTGGAGTCGTATCACTGCTTCACGATCCGTCGTAACGGTTCCCCGTATCATTGAATCGTTACCGTTTTGCTGCCAAGACGATAGGCTGCCGGATAGCCGATGCGCAGACCATAGACTATAGCACCGGGTTGTCGAGCAAGGAGACGGTCTGTGGCTGCAAGGTCGCTCCTGTCAATCTCGTATACTTCGGAGAGAATGTCGATGACCAGGAACTCGCCCCAATGCTGTGATTCTACCTGTGTGCGCAGAACGCGCTCATAGATCTCCTGGCCTCGCTGACCGACTTCTTCTGTAGAATAACCGGAATAAGGCATCGTTATTCCTCCTTTCTTAACATATCTTCAATTGCTCTTGAAGGCTAGTATCGTTCATGGAAGCAGTCTCCTCCTACCGAAATTTCGCTGCTGGACAACGCGTGTTATTCCGGACTCGATAGTTACAATAGTTTCTACTGAAATTCTACCCCTTTTATCGTCCGTTCGGTAGGGCTTCGGTTATTGTAGATCGTTGTATTGCGTTCAAGACGCGGGAGGGAGGAGGGCGGCGCGGAGGGCATCGGGGACGGCGACGACGGCGACGACTTCGAGGCCGGGGATTTTGGGCAGTTTGTGGACGTTGTGTTTGGAGACAACGGCGCGGGTAAATCCCTGGCGCGCCGCTTCCCTCAACCGCTTTTCGACCTGCGCGACGGCGCGGACTTCGCCTGCCAGTCCGATCTCCCCGAGGAGAACGGTAGTGGGATGGACGGGCTGCTCACGGAAGTTGGAGGCGATGGCGACGGCGGTCGCGAGGTCGGCGGCAGGCTCCATGATGCGGATGCCGCCCGCCACATTGACGAAGACGTCCTGCTCCGCCAGCTTCAGTCCGACGCGCTTCTCCAGTACCGCCAGGATCATGCTGACACGGTTCGGGTCCATCCCTGTCACGGTGCGGCGCGGGCTCGGCAGATTGGAGCGCGATACCAGCGCCTGTACCTCGACCAATAGCGCTCGCGAGCCTTCGAGGGTGGAAGCGACCGCCGAGCCGTTGCCGCCCGCCTCACGCTCGGCCAGCAGCACGGCGGAGGGGTTGTCTACGCCTTCGAGACCCGTCTCGTGCATCTCGAAGATACCCAGCTCGTCGGTCGATCCGAAGCGGTTTTTGGCGGCGCGGAGCAGACGATAGGCGTGATGCCGGTCGCCCTCGAAGTAGAGCACGGTATCGACGATATGCTCCAGTACGCGGGGCCCGGCAAGGCTGCCCTCTTTGGTAACGTGGCCAATGAGCACGATGGGGACGCCGACCGTCTTGGCGAAGCGGGCCAGGTGCGTGGCACAGGCGCGAACCTGACTCACTGAGCCCGGCGCGGACTCGAGGCCGGAGTCCGACATGGTCTGGATACTGTCGATGACGGCGAGGGCTGGACGCGTCGCGTCCAGGTGGCGCAGAATCAGGCTGATCTCCGTCTCGACGCTGATAAGGAAGCGGGGCGTCTCGGCGTTCAAGCGGGCGCTGCGGAGCTTGATCTGCTGCGCGCTCTCCTCGCCGGAGATATAGAGGACGGTTTTGCCCTCCTCCGCGTCGGTCTCTTCGACCTCGGCTGTCTTCTTGCGGCCCGCCGGTTTGGCGGCCTGCGGCGCCGCGACTCGTGCCGCGACCTGCGTCAGAAGTGTCGATTTGCCGATACCAGGATCGCCGCCCACCAGGATCAGCCCGCCCGGAACCAGCCCACCGCCCAGCACCCGGTCGAACTCGCCGATCCCCGTGGAGAGGCGCTCCAGCGCGGTCGTCTCGACCTGCGTGATCGGAATCGGCATCCCCGCACCGCTCGGGACGATACCGCGCGCACCCATGTCGCTCGCGCCGAATCCGCCCGACGGCTTTCCGAGCGTGTTCGCCTTCTCCTTGACCGTTACCTCTTCGACGAACGAGTCCCAGGATTCGCACTCCGGGCATTTTCCCATCCACTTCGGTGATTCATAGCCGCAGCTCTGGCAAAGGTAACGGGTCTGGAGTCGTGCCAAGGGAAACTCCTTCCTCGCATAGGTCAAGGGGTTAGCACCCCTCGCTACGCGCCTGCGGCGGATTGTCCTTCGGACAAGGGGCAGGGTCGCAATCAGTCTTTCTCTTCTTTTTTGTTCTCTACTTTACGGATTTCCAGACGGATCGGTGTGCCTTCCAGCTTGTAGGTGAGGCGGATCTGGTTCTCCAGGTAGCGCTTGTAAGAGAAGTGCATCAGGTTCTCGTCGTTGACGAAGAGCAGGATGCTGGGCGGCTGTACGCGGGGCATGGTGGCGTAGTAGACCTTGAGCTGGCGGCCATGCTCGATATAGGGGCGGCGCTCGATGGCGTCGCGGATGAGGCGGTTCAGCTCGCCGGTCGGGATGCGGAACGCATGGTTTTGGGCGGCGGTAATAGAGGTCTCGATGGCGTGTCGGACCCCGAAACGCTCCAGCGCGGAGACGAAGACCAGTGGCGCGTACTCCAGGAACGGACACTCTTTGCGGAAGGCTTCGGTGAACTTCTCGATCTTCGCGCGGTCCGGGCGGCGCTGCTTGCCCTTTTGATAGACCACCCCGGGATCGACCAGATCCCATTTATTGACGACGATGATACAGGCGCGGCCCGCGTCCTGCGCCATGCCTGCTACCCGCTTGTCGCCGTCCATCACGCCGGTCGATCCATCGATGACCAGCATACCGACGTTGCTGCGCGCCAGGGCCGTCTCGGCTCGCAGCACCATATAGTATTCGATGGTGCCCTGAATCTTGCCGCTGCGTCGGATGCCCGCCGTGTCGATGAGGACGAGCTTCTGGCCTTCCCACTCGAAATCGGTGTCGATGGTATCGCGCGTGGTGCCGGGGAGGGGGCTGACGATGACGCGCTCCTCGCCCAGCACCGAGTTGAGCAGAGAAGACTTCCCAACGTTGGGCCGCCCGATGATGGCGAGGCGAATCGCGTCCTGGTCGTCTTCCGAAGGCTTCTCCTGCGTGGGGAAGAGAGTCACGACCGAGTCGAGCAGATCACCGACGCCGCTGCCGTGGACCGCCGAAACGGTGTGGATCTCGCCCAGACCCAGGCCGTAGAACTCGGCGGCGTCCATCTGCAGACGCGGGTTGTCGGTCTTGTTGACGACGACGAGCAGGGGCTGCGGCGAGGCGCGGAGGACATCGGCGATCTCGCGGTCCGTGCTGGTCATGCCGTCGGCGGCGTCCACCACGAACAGAATGACATCGGCCTCCGCCATGGCGATCTCGGCCTGTGTGCGCACCTGCTTGGTGAGCGGGTCGGTTTCGTTCAGCACGATCCCGCCTGTATCGATGACGGTGAACTCGATGCCGCGCCATTCGACGGTATGATAGAGCCGGTCGCGGGTGATGCCGGGCGTATCCTCGACGATGGCGACGCGATGGCCGATAAGACGGTTGAAAAGGGTTGATTTGCCGACGTTGGGTCTTCCAACGACGGCGACAAGGGGACGGGACATGACAGGGACTCCATTCTCAGGCCCCGTCACACAGTGGCGCTAGCGAGAGCGCGGGGGCGGGAACGGGGCAAAACGGGCGCGGCACACCGGCTGCGCGGTCAGGTTTAATGATTTCTGTGTCTGATTCACGGTGGATTTTTCAGGTTCGAAGTTACATGGAAATCAGCATTTTCATCGAGTTTGCTCGGTAAGGGTCGTTCATTATCGATTGGTTTTCGAGAGCATTATACCATGCCTGCCCCAGCAGATGCCGTTTTCCGGGAGAGAGAGGAAACTTTTCTGGGCGGGACTCCTCAAACTTTGGTAGATCAGGGCGCTGTCGATGAAACCGGGACAGCCCCGCTGCGGTAATCTAAACCATGGGAGGCACAGGAAAGTATCGTGAATTTGTCTAATAAGAGACATGTCTGGAGTGTTCCAGCGATGGTGTTGGCGTGGGTGGTCGGTGGTCTGCTAGGAGCCGGATTGCCGGTGCAGGCGCAGGAGAGTTCCAGGCCGAACGCCGTGCCGCTGGCGGAAGTGGCGGACGTCGCCCGTATGGAGAAAGCGGTCAAGGCCGTGCAGGGCAAAGTCGTGCTGGTCAACTTCTGGGCCTCCTGGAATGGCCCGAGCGTGACGCAGTATCCGGCGTTTATCTATCTCTATGATCGCTATCATGCGCAAGGCCTGGAAGTCGTCTCCGTGGCGACCGATCCCGTGGCGGAGCGCGATACACACGTGATCCCTTTTATCCAGTACTACAAAACGAAATTCCCGACCTTTCTCAAGGCCGACATCGAGCCAATCGCTTTCCTGAACGCGGTCGATACCGCCTGGACGGGCGACCTGCCCCGCACCTATGTCCTCGGGCGTGATGGGCAGGTGCGTCAGGTGCTGCGCACACGGATCAACCCGGATCGCTTCGAGGCCCTGCTAAAGCGGCTCCTCAAAGAGGAAGCGCCGAAACCGAAACCCGCTCCCAAGAACGGGAAATCAGAGGCACCGCCCGCACGTCATCTCAAAGGCTTTCTCGGAGGTAACTGAATCCCATGCCACCCCCAGGCTCGATACTCGACGCCACGTTTCTTAAAAAACTGGAACGGCTTTCCCTCGCGACACGCCGTCCCTTCGCCGGGCAGATGAAAGGCGAGAAACGCTCGCTCAAACGCGGCACGAGTATCGAGTTCGCCGACTATCGGGAGTACACTCTTGGCGACGACCTGCGCTATGTCGACTGGAACACGGCCGCCCGTCTCGATAAGATGTTCCTCAAGCTGTTCGTCGAGGAGGAGGATCTCTATCTGGCGCTGCTGATAGACACCAGTCAGAGCATGGATTTCGGCGACCCGAAGAAACTGCACTACGCGATCCGGGTCGCGGCGGCGCTGGGGTATATCAGCCTGACCAACTACGACCGCGTCAGTGTCCAGACCTACGCCGCCACTCTAGGCCGTCCCATGCCGACGCAGCGCGGCAGAGGCGGCGTCTTCCCTTTCTTCTCCTATCTGGAGAAGGTCCAGGCGGGCGGCACGACCTCGTTCTCGACCTCGCTCCGCCGCTTCGCCGCCACCGTGCGTTTCAAGGGCCTGGCGATCATACTCTCCGACTTCTTCGATCCGGACTGGCAGGAGGGTCTGAAGGCGTTGCTGGCGCGGGGATATCAGGTCGCGGTGCTGCACACGCTCGCCGAAGACGAGATCAAACCGACGCTGCTGGGCGATCTCCGGATCATCGACAGCGAGACGGGCGAGACCAAGGAGATGAGCGTCAACCCGCAACTGCTCTCCCGCTACCAACAGACATTCGACGGCTTCTGTAGTGACCTGGAAAGCTTCTGCAACCGCTACGGTATCGACTATCTGCGCACCTCGACCGCCCTCCCCTTCGAAGACCTGATCCTGCAGTACATGCGCCGCACCGGACTGGTAAAATAGACCTCCCCCGCTCCTCAAGGAGCGGGCTGATGCGGTAAGCCCCCTAAAGGGGGCTGGGTCGAACGTGAGCAAGGGCGATTGCGCAAGGAAATGGGGTGTCAGTCATCGCTGGTGGAGAGATTTGCTCTCCATTTCAGCCTTCCCCTTCCCCAATAGGCCGCTCCTTTAGGGCCGGGGTAGGGTCAGCCTGCCGGTCGTCGCAACTTGTTGAGAGCGCGAAGCCATGCGTCGCGCTCCGTGCCCCACGCTTCGCCTCGAAATCGATAGTCGTTTTTCCGAATCAGCTCTTCCAACTCGGCTTGCAGGAGCGCGAGTCTGTGCCTCTCCAGTTCTCGCAGGCGTGTCGCTGCGGCGGGCCTGGCAGCAGCCATGACCGCCTCTGCGTGCGCCACGCATAGCCCGCTTCCCGCCTCCACGCTCGCCCACACCTCCGCGCGTTCCAGTCCGGCGGCGAGCGCCTGCGTGTATCGGCGTTCGGCATCGGCGGCTGCGGCGCAGGCGGGACAGAGCGCAAGGGGGGAGTTGCCTGCCTGTCGCCCGAACGGGAGTCGTCGGGTGCGCTCCGTCTGCCAGCGCTCCTGTGTGCGTCCGGCCAGGTCGGCATAAAGGATGGCGACGGCGAGAGCGTCGCCCAACTCCGCGAGCAGCGGTGTATGGTGGACACAGAAACCGCGCGACTGTCGGAAGCGGACGCGGGCGGCGGGATCGTTGACGAACTCCGCAAAGAAGGCCCGCACCTGACGCTCGACACTGCGATCCGTCAGCGTACAGACAGGGCAGGCAAAAGAGACCCTGTCCGTTGCAGCAGTCGTGGAGACATTTTGCGGGCGCATTGCGTCCAGAAGTTCGTGAAGAGAGGTTTCCAGCGGAGCGTCGGGAATAGACATAGAATCGTTAAACTCGCAGGGCGGGCCGGGGGGCCTCAGAAGCGGAGATGCCAGCGTTTACGACGCGAGGGCGGGGACACGGCTCTTGCGGGCTCGCCTGTCGGGGCAGGCGCTGCCTCCTGATGAATAGACGCTTCGACCTGCGCCCGCAGCGATGAGAGCGCCTCCTGTGTCTCAGATTTCAAGGAGGAGAGGGCCGACTCGGCGAGATCGAGAGCGAGAGCGCCTTGCGTTCTGGTGGGCGGAAGATCGTGCAGGGCAGGGGGCGGCTCCTCCGACAGGCGCGCTTCCGGCGCGGTTCCGACCGAGATCGCCACGCGCGGCGGCGGCGTCGGTGTGGCGGGGAAGGCGTCCGGCATGCTGGAGAGATGCCCTGCCGCCACGGCCAGCATCGAGTCGTCGACCGGATAGGTCCCGCCTTCCGGCCATGGAACGGCCTGCGGACGGCTCTGAGGCGGTGCCTCCTGTGAGTCCGAAGCGCCGAGATCGAACTCCAGCATCCCGCCGATCAGGGTGGAGTGGTCGTTCATGGTCCATTCTACCGTCGCCGCTCTCTCGCCGCCCAGCGCCGTCTCTTGCTGCGCGTCGTCCTCGGGAATGGGATCGGGCGGGCGGGTTTCCACAAGCGTGGGAGCCGTCGCACCGCCTGCAAGGCGCGGCGCGCTGTTCTCGTCCAGGTGATGAAGATGCTGCCGAAGTTCATGCAGGGCGGTATGCTGCTGTTCCAGCGCCACATGGACGGTCTCTAACTGCTGCGCCTGGGCATCGACCTGCCGATGCAGAGCGGCGAGAACCCTCTGGCTTCGATCCCCCATGGTGATCGCCGGAGCTTCCTCTCTGTCGGCTTCCAGGGCGGCGATCTGTTCAGCATACTCCTCGTTGACCTGGACCAACTCTTCATTGCGATGCAGCAGCGTTTCCATCTGATCGCCGAAATCCTCGGCCTGATGCTGCAACTGCAACTCTAACCGGCACACCGTCAATCCATAAATCCCGATCACAACAAAAAGAACGGCGGACGCCATGTCCAGCATCTGGAGAAGCGGCGTGTGGCGTTGCGCCCACATCCAGACGTTCGGATCGGTGCTGCCGCCGGTCTGAAGTCCGGTCGCCAGCGCCACAATCAGCAGCGCCATCACAAGGCCCAGGAGGAGATAGAAAGCGGCACGTCGTCGCATCAGGCAAGCGTCCTTTCGTCGTCGCCCTATTCTACACCGCCCGCCCTCAAAACGCAATAGCCTCTTCGATGTAGCGCCCGCAGGAGAAGGGAGGCGCTGCGTCGAAACGGTGGATAGAGCAAGGGATGTTATCCCTCGCTACGTGGCTTTGCCGGGCCGTCCCCTGGACGGAGTATGTGGAGAGCCATGGCCGATTTCGCTCTCGCTACGCCCCCATGGAAGAGCGGAAGTGCTGCGTTGAAACGGTGGATAGATTGCACCTGGGGCAGGGCGGCCGCAGGGAGGGGAGGGGATATGCTTTTCGAGGACGGAACGGAGCGGTCGAAGCGGTACACCGGGGAGAACCTGCGGGCGGTCGCGATGCCGCTTGGCGGGATAGGGACGGGCAGTGTGGCGCTGTGCGGCGACGGCAGCCTACGCCAGTGGCAGCTTTGCAACAACGTCAATCATCTGGCGTTCGTGCCCCATAGCTTCTTCGCGATACGCGCGCAGCGGGACAGACAGCCGGCGGTCGCGCGGGTGCTGCAGTGCGGCGCGCTCTACAAAGAAGATTTCGCGCCCGTTCCCTCCGTCAACGACTACGTGATTCCGGCGGAGTGCAGACGTCTCCTGGAGACGCTGCCCGGCGTTCAGGCGACGGAGTTTGTCGGCGAGTACCCGATTGCGGAGGTGCGGTATCTGGACGAGGCGCTGCCGGTCGATGTCTCCCTGACCGCCTATTCGCCGTTCTGCCCTCTCGACGCACAGACCTCGGGCCTACCAGCCATCATCTTTCGGTTTACGGTCCGCAATCCTGCGGCGCAGGGCGTCTCCCTGCATATCGCGTCCACGCTGCAAAACTTCGTCGGCTGGGACGGCATTCAGAATATCGTCGGCGTCGAGTGTCCCCGCTATGGGGGCAACCAGAATCATCAACTGCGCCTGCGCGGGCTGACGGCCTTGACAATGGAAAACGTCAAGCTTCCTGTCAACCATCCGACCAACGGCTCGCTCTGTCTGGCGACACTGAATGAGAATGCCAACGTCTGCCCGGCGTGGGAGGATCTCACGACCTTCTGGAACGACTTCACGCGCAACGGGCCAGCGCTGGCAGGCGAATCCGCCTCCGCACCCACGCCCGACGGGCGCACTGTCAATGGAGCCCTGTCCGTTCCGATGCGACTGGAGCCCGGTGAAGAGAAGTCGCTCGTCTTCATTCTGGCCTGGCATTTCCCGAATCGCTACGTCAGTTGGGGACAGGGATTCAGCGGCATCGAGGACAAGAAGAGCCTGTTCTGGCAGGGCAACGCCTACAACACGCGCTTCGCCGGCGCGGCGGGTGTGATGGAGTATGTGCGCGATAATTTCGAGCCTCTCGACCGGATCACGCATCGGTTTCGCGACACGTTCTTCGACAGCAGCCTGCCTTACGAGATCCTCGATACCGTCTCTTCGCAGATGTCTATCGTTCGCACGCCGACCTGCCTCTGGACCGAGGACGGGCGATTCCATGCTTTCGAGGGCTGCGGCGGGGCCAGCACCGGCGACTGGCTCTCCACCGGAGGCTGCTGTCCGCTCAACTGCACCCATGTATGGAACTACGAAATGGCGCTCGCGGCGCTGTTTCCCGACCTGGAACGCACGATGCGCGAGACGGAACTCTTCCAGCAACTGCATCCTTCCGGCTACTTGCCGCACCGCGTGACCCTGCCCCTCTACCTGCCCCGGCCCTGGGAGCGCGGCATCGGCGGCCCCCACAATCCGGCGCTCGATGGCCTGCTCGGCATGGTGCTGAAGACGTATCGGGAGCACAAACGTTGTGCCGACGCCGAATGGCTGGCGCGTGCCTGGCCCCAGGTCAAAAAGGCGATGCACTACGTGATGACGGTTCATGACGCCGATGCCGATGGCGTTATCAAAGGTGAGCAGCCCAACACTTACGACATCAGCATCTACGGCCCCAACACCTTCATCGGGACGCTCTATCTGGCTGCATTGCGCGCCTCGGAGGAGATGGCACAACTCCAGAACGACCCCGACATGGCGGTGCAGTACCGCGAGCGGTTCGAGAAGGGCCGTCGGGGATACAACGACCTGCTCTGGAACGGCGAGTTCTGGATACAGATCTACGACCCGGAAAAGAACCCCGAACAGAACTACGGCAAGGGATGTCATTCGGACCATCTGCTCGGCCAGTGGTGGGCGCATGTGCTCGGATTAGGCTACACGCTTCCGCAGGAGCGCATACGGCAGGCCGTACAGAGCATCGTCAAATACAACTTCCGCGAGAACTTCCATAACCACAAGCAGATTCCGCGCGTGTACGCTTCCGAAGATGAGGCTGGCCTGCTGATCTGTTCGTGGCCGCACGGCGGACGCCCGGAGGTGCCGACGCTCTATTCGGACGAGATCTGGACCGGGATAGAATACGAGGTCGCCGCCCTCTGTCTTTATGAAGGAATGACGGAGGAGGCCCTGCAAATTCTGCGGGCAGTCCGGCATCGCTACAACGGGGCGCGGCGCAGCCCATGGAACGATGTGGAGTGCGGTGACCACTATGCCCGTGCCCTGTCGAGTTGGGCGCTTCTCGACGCCGCCTGCGGAACCCACTACGATGCTGCTACGGCGGCGCTCACCATTGCCCCGCGATTTGCCCCCAACGCCTTCCGCGCCTTTCTTCTCACCGCCACCGCCTGGGGCAGCGTCGCGATAACCCAGGAGGACAACACGCGCACCCTCTCCCTGCGCTCGGACTGGGGAACCCTGCAACTCAACGATCTCACCCTGCCCGCCGAAGCCACCACGACCACACAAGCCTTCCTCGGGGAGACTCTCCTCCCCTGCACCGCAGGGAAGGAAGAAGGGCAACTACGTCTCCATTTCACCGAAACCGTTCAAGTACCGCCCGGCGAGACACTACGCGTCCATCTGTCTTGAAGAGGGAGAACCGGATTTGAAAAAAGACCAAGCGGCGCAGAGTCCAACAAAATATGGCGTGTTTGTGTCACGGAGAGATAGGCCTGTCATCGGTGGCTGCGCGATTCGCGTTGATGTTACGCTTGAACTCTTCTAGCTCCTGCTCTGCCTTGCGAATCTCCTCCGGATCGTCCGTTGCGTCCTGTTCACGCCAGGAACGGAGGAGAGCGATTGCAGCAGCGTTTTCGGCATCAATAGAGGATTTAGGCGCTTCGGAAGCATCGGTTTCCGGGGTAGCCTCCTCATTCTTGACGCGAGAACGAGTGTGAACCTCCACATGGCAAGCCATGTGGCTTCCGATTTCAACAAGAACTGCTGACTTTCGCCAGTCTGACGCTCTCTCCATCGGCGTTTTGACTCTCCCGCATTTCGAGGGCGAGTATTCTCAGTCCTTCCACGAGGATGTTGATGGCTGCGTTGATGTCCCTGTGATCAGTCGTCCCTCCGGGACACTCCAAATTCGCTATTCCCCGCGAATTTCATGCAGGGTGTGGCAACACTCGCAGACCAATTCCAGACATAGCGCCGACACCCCGCGAAGCGCAGAAACGCATGCTCCTGCTCGGCGGTGGGTTCCAGTCTGAACTTGTAGCATCGGGTGATTGTCATGGGCATACTACGATACTCCAGTGAAGAGCAGGAAACAGGAAAGCATTCAGAAAGTTTTTTTGAGAGCGCAAGTGTGTAACGGCATTCGTGCTCAAACACGAAGCCTAGACAAGATGACCATTCATCCCCACGGCAAGCCGATGGGGATGAATGGTCATGTTCTCTATAAAAATAATTCTCTGATTGAAACCTTTCAGGGGTTTCACATTCTCTTCTTCATAGAGAATGAATTCGTTGGAGTTTGGAAGGGGTTACGATGCCGATTCCTGTCGAAGATAGTCTTTTAGAAGCCGCACGAGCGGGCGATGCGGTAGCGCTGGACCGTCTGCTCGTGACGTGCCGCCCTGAAATGCGCCGTTATGCTACAAGCCAGTGTTCCACTTCTTCGGATGTAGACGATGCGGTGCAGGAGGCACTCATTATCCTGTACCGAAAGCTTCCTGCTCTCAGGTCTCTGGGAGCTTTTACCGGTTGGTTGTTTCTGATTGTCCGCCGTGAATGCCAGAGGTTATCGAGGAAGATGTTTCACCAGGAAGTGCCTCTGAATGACGCCATAGAACGACAATACTTGAGGACTCGACCCGATCAGGATTTGCGGATCGATATTGTTATGGCGATTCAATCGTTACCGGATATCTACCGTGATGTCATCATCCTGAGAGATCTGGAAGAGCTTACCATTCGTGAGATAGCCGAGCGCCTCCATATGGTGCCAGAAACCGTGAAGACACGTATCCATCGCGGACGGCACCTCATCCGAGAACATTTATTGACCTGAAAGCGACGTGACGACGAATGCGCTCATGTTGGTCATGATGATTATGCCCCTGCCCATGATGGGCAAAGGCTTCTTCGCGAGCAATACGCCGCAACCGCTGCTCTTCGCCCTGGGAACACTCATGGGCCATTTAATATATGGAGGCATTCTCAGTTCCATAGCCGGAACGCAGGCGCAGCAGGCATCACAGGATAATCGTTTCGTCGATGCTCACTCGCAGCGTTAGTGACTTGAGCGCGCTCTTCCGGAACGCTTGCTGATTTCCGGAAGAGTGCCGCCGGTTGCTTTCTATTCACCGCAAATGGCTCCGATGCCGTTGCCTACCTCTCTGCTCGCTCTCTTCAAGAGACGACGCTTCACAAAAAGGAGAACTCATGAAACGCTGGATCCTTCCAAGCATCGCTGTACTTGCCCTCGGGCTTTTCAGTCTGGCGGTAACCCGTGTTGTCGCCCAGAACAAAATGGACGACGACCATGCCATGATGATGAAGATGATGGAGAACCGCCCAAAGGCGCTCAAGCAGGCCGACAAAACGGTCATGGCCGCCAAGCAAAAGGCGATGAAAGGCGGCATGTACAACTGCTGCCTGAAACACCCCTGCGACTGGTGCGCCCTGAAAATGGGATCCTGTCCCTGTGGAAAGATGGCCGCAATGGACAAGCCGGTCTGCAACGAGTGCAAAGGGGGTTGGGCTGCAGGCGATGGCCGGATTGCGGGCAAGACTGCCGACGACATCAAGACCTTTCCTCGCATGGACATGAAAATGGACGGCATGAAGATGGGCCACAAGATGAGCATGACGTCTCCTGCGGGCGTTAAGCTCGTGGACGTCTGGACCTGCCCGATGACCGGCGAAAAAATCGCGGATCATAAGGGCGTCGGCGACGCGGTCGTGGTCGGAAACTACCGGGCACACTTCTGCTGCGCAGGCTGTCCGGCAAGCTTCGCCAAACTGAGCACAGCCGAGCAGAAAGCGAAAGTCGCGGAAGCGGCCAAGAAAGACAAGACCATCTAAGCGCCTGGAAACGCGTCTTTCGCAACGGCTCATCGCGCAATCTGTGCGATGAGCCGTTGCGTTTGGCATTTACTCCGCCAACTCTTCTCGTCACGTTTTTGCATGTCACTTGTAGACTCTTCTGGAGGACAAAATAAGGCTACGTGCAAATATCCGATGACGTCATAATTGAGCGTGTGCAGCGTGGGGAGCGGGAGCAGTTTCTGGAACTGTATCACCGTTATCATCGTCGCATCGAAGCCTATGCGCGCCGTCAGTTGCGGAGCGCTGAGGCTGCCCGCGACATCGCCTCCGAAACCTTCCTCCGTGCCTTTCAGAGCATCGATACCTTCCGAACTGGGGAGCGTATCAGCTACCTCGGCTATCTGTTTCTGCTGTGTCGCCGCCTCATCATCAACGAGCAGAAACGGCTGCTCGCTTCTCCAATCCTCTCCTTTACCGAAGAGAGGGAGGGGATCATCGAGGGCGTTCCGGACGTTGCCGCCTTGCCCCTGACACTGATGTTGGATGCAGAGAGACGGCAGGCCGTGCGGAATGCTCTGGTAGAACTGTCCGACGAGGATCAAGAGATCCTCTATCTCGCTTTTGAGCGCGACCTGTCACGCACCGATATGATGCAGATCCTGGAAAAGCCCTCTGTCGGCGCAGTGCGGGCGCATCTCTATCGTGCTCTGGGCAAGCTGCATACCATCGTAGTCCGGCAGGGCTATTTTGCCCCTGTGCTGATTGGGGAAGACGAGTAAGCCTATGGGAAGCCATGAAGACGAAGCAGGCGAACTAATTTGGAAATATATCGAAGAGATTCGCGCCGCAGACGATCCTGCCACCATCAATTTCGTAGCGCGTACCCCTGCCGACCTAAACGAGTATGCTGCGCTTCTGCCTCTCGCTGACGTCCTCGACGCAACACTCCGGGATGAGGCGACAGGGAGCGGACAGGAAGACGAACCGCCTGCGGTTCTGCTCGCGGCGATCCAGTCCAGCCAGGCGCAGCACATCGCATTGTCGCGGCAGAGGGATCGTCGATTTCTATGGCGAGGACGGTGGGCAGTCTGGGGGCTGGCTGCAGCGGCTGCCATGTTCACTTTTTTGATCTGGCGTTCTGTGCCGCATGCATTTCTTCCAACCGTGACCCTACGCGTGCAGTCCATGATCCGTGACCATGAAGAGTTCGTCCTGGATCCGGCCAAAGTGGCGGTGAAGGGAGACGATCCCATCCGCGTCGCCGCCGCGTTGAGCCCACAGTTCGGCTATGCGGTGATGCCTGTCGATCTTTCGCTGGCAGGTGCGAAACTGCTAGGCGGCCGCCGCTGTATGCTGGACGGCGCGGTTGTCGCCTTCTTTATGTACCATGTCGGGGATCTGCCCGTATCCGTCTACGAACTGCGTGCCGCGCACTGCCGCTTGCCTGGTCTGGCGGAGCAGGTGGTGGCGGGAAGACGCTATCTGAATGGTACGGACGGCAAATACAATGTGCTGGCATGGCGTACAGGGGATCGCCTGTATGTGATGGTGTCGGTACTGCAGACGGAGAAGCTGACTGAAATGGCGCAGCATCTGAACGGCAGTGCAACGAACGGTCAGGCAGGGGATACTCTATGATTCACTTTGAGGTCGGTACCAGGCGGAGATGTCCAATACGAGAGGAGAAATGCGTGCGTGTCTTTATTGCCTGTTTGCTGTGTTGTCTGTGGAGTTGTTCTGCGGAGGCAGAGGGGGCTGCTTCCCCTCCTCTCTCGCTAACGCTTAAACAGGCGATCGGGCAGGCGCTGCAAAAGCATCCCAGCCTCACCCGGCTGAACGAGACGCATCAGGCGGCAGAATCGAGAGAGAAAGCGGAGGCCAGCAGTTTCCTCCCGCGCCTGACTCTCGAAGCCGTAGAGAAGGATGGACCTTCGGGCGCTCCGGGATTTGGGTTCAACGGCCTGGTGAACTCTACGGTCACGCGGCATACCGGAGCGAGCCTGGTGCTCAGCCAGACCCTGTACGATTTCGGACGTACCCTAGCCAAAACCCGCTCACGTCGCTTCGCCGCCCTCTCTGCTGGGGCGGATGAGCAGGGACAGCGAGCTTATGTCGTTCTGGGCGTCTATCAGAGCTATAACAACGCGCTGTTAGCGCAAAAGCAGGTGCAGTTGGCGCAGCAGAATATCAGGACGCGTGAACTGACCGTGAAACAGGCCCAGGCCCGGTTCGACGCGGGGCTGACCTCGCGAGTCGATGTGGGACTGGCGAAGGTGGGACTGGCAGAGGCGCAGGTCGGGCTGGTGAACGCGCAGAACGCCGTGTTACAGGCGTTTGCCGATCTGGATGCTGCAATGGGCGTGCCTGCGGGAGCCGAAACCTATACGCTGGAAGAGAATCCCACAAACCTTCCGACCGATGCTGTCCTGTCTTCCAAACCGGAACAGGAGATCGCTCTGGCGCTTACGCAACGGGCGGAGATGAAGAGCGTGGACGCGCAAGTACGCGCCGCTGAAGAGACCATTCGCGCTGCCAGAACCGGAGAGATGCCGGTTCTGCGCGGGCTGGCGAGCGCCGGATACCTGAATGTCGCGCCGGGACAGTTCGGGGATAACCACGAGTACGCGATCGGCCTTGGCCTCTCCGTTCCGCTCTATACCGGGGGGCAAGTGCAGGCGGAGATCGCGGATGCCTGGCATCAGGCGGCGGCATTACGCGCCCTGCGGGAAGAGCAGGCGCAGACCATCCGGCTTCAGGTGACACGGGCGCGACTGACATTGACCTCCCTCGCCCAGAGTCGTCAGGCGGTCGCGGAGCAGCTACGGCAGGCGCAGGACAGCCTGCGTCTGGCAACGGATCGGTATCAGGAAGGGCTGGGCAACTTTCTGGAACTGCAACAGGCGCAACTGGCCTTCCTAACCGCCGACGAGCGCGCCACCCGTTTGCGCTACGAAACTGTTGTGGCGCAGGCGGCGCTGCGTTACGCCCTCGGAACTCTGCTTCCTCTCGAAGTAGGCAGCCCTAAACTGCCTCCGCATAAATAGCCCTCCAGCTAGCAAGGAGCCCACACACTATGGGACTGGTGCGCCTCGCCCTTCGCAATCCTTACGCGGTTATCGTCCTCTGTCTGGCAATTCTCGTCATTGGAATGACGACACTGGGAAATATCCCTGTGGACATTCTGCCACAGTTCAAGACGCCTGCCGTCCAGATCCTTACCCTCTATCCCGGCATGCCGACCGATGTCGTGGAGCGGGATATCTCCAACCGTCTGGAACGCTGGACGAGTCAGGCAAGCGGCATCTCGCGACAGGAGTCGCGCTCCCTCATCGGCGTCAGCGTCGTCAAGGACTATTTTCGGTCGGATATAGACCCAAACGCCGCTCTGGCGCAGGTCTCGTCACTGGCGATGTCCGATCTCTACTACTTGCCGCCGGGCACGATTCCTCCGATGGTCATGCCCTTCGATCCGACCGCCTCGCAGCCACTCTGTCTGCTCGCCCTCTCCAGCGACACCCTGGACGAGACCGCCCTCTACGATGTGGCCTATTTCCAGGTGCGTAACCTGCTCTCCGGCACGCCAGGCGTCATCGCTCCTGCGGTCTACGGAGGGCGTCTGCGGCGCATCATGATCTATGTGGATAAAGACAAACTCGCAGCGCGCGGACTCTCCCCGATGGACGTGGTGAACGCTGTACGGGGCCAGAATGTCATGATTCCGACGGGAGACGCCAAGATCGGCGACTACGACTATCAGATCGTCAGCAACGCGATGGTGCCCAACGTCAAGGCCCTCAACGACATTCCAATCAAGTACGAAAACGGCAAGCCGATCTTTGTGCGGGACGTGGGCGAAGCCAAAGACTCGTATGCGATCCAAACCAACGCGGTGCATGTCGGCGGCAAGCGCGCCGTCTATATCCCCATCTATCGGCAACCGGGCGCGAACACGATTCAGGTCGTAGACGGCATCAAGGCCGCGATACCGGGAATCCAGCAGCGGGTAACCAGTGGCAAACAGATCCGGATGGACGTCATCGTAGATCAATCGATCTACGTCCGAGAGGCGATCTCCAGTCTGGAGAAGGAAGGCATCCTCGGCGCGGTGCTGGCAGCGGCGATGATCCTGCTCTTTCTCGGCAGCGTTCGCTCCACACTCATCATCGCGGTCTCGTTGCCGCTATCGGTGCTCGCCGCCTTTATCGCGCTCTCCTTTACCGGCCAGACCATCAATGCGATGACGCTGGGCGGGCTGGCGCTGGCGACCGG
The DNA here is from genome assembly GCA_038217285.1 of Chthonomonadales bacterium. GTDB lineage: Bacteria > Armatimonadota > Chthonomonadetes > Chthonomonadales > Chthonomonadaceae > JANXLO01. The sequence continues at coordinate 5,379 of JBBQPO010000063.1, read as the reverse complement.
AATGCTGATGGACAACGGCATCGTCGTCATTGAGAATACGTTCCGGCATCTGGAGATGGGCAAGTCGGCGCGTCAGGCAGCGCGGGACGGCGCACTGGAAGTCGCCGTTCCTGTCCTGGTCGCCACGCTCACCATCTGTATCGTATTCGCACCGGTCGTCTTTCTGACAGGCATCGGCAAATTCCTATTCACCCCCCTGTCGCTGGCGGTCATCTTTGCCCTGGCAGCCTCTTATCTGCTCTCGATGCTCGTGGTGCCCGCCGCCTGCGCCCGCTTTCTCAAAGCGCCTCCTGTTGGGCACGCGCCGCCGCGCAAGAGCCTGTTCGAGCGCGGTTTCGACGCCTTTCAGCGCGGCTATGTACGTATGCTCGCCCTGGCGATGGGCCACCGTCTGCTGACGCTGGCAGGAGTCGCTTTCGCGTTCGGGCTTTCGCTGCTGATCCTGCCACTGCTGGGACAGGAGCTGTTCCCTCAGATAGACAGTGGGCAGTTCATGGTGCTGGTGCGTGCGCCCTCTGGGACACGGATGGAGAAGACGGAGGAGACCGCCCGACAGGTGGAGGACGTGGTGCGTCGCACAGTGCCCGCTTCGGACCTGAAGATGGTCGTCGCCAATGTCGGCCTGCTCTACGACTGGCCCGCTGCCTATACGCCCAACGCCGGGCCACATGACGCCTTCGTTTTAGTACAGTTGAAGGAGACGCACGGCAAGAGCGCGCAGGAGTACGCCGATCTGCTGCGCCGCTCGCTTCCGCAGCAGGTTCCCGGCGCGCAGTTCGCCTTTGATACGGGCGGACTGGTTTCGTCGGCTCTGAACTATGGACTGCCCTCTCCGATCGACATTCAGGTGGAGGGGGCGAGTCTGGAGACGGCGCACAAGATCGCGGAGGTCGTTCGGGAGCATATCGCGCAGATTCCGGGCGCAGTCGATGTGCGGATCCAGCAGAAACTCGACTATCCGCAGATAAGCCTCAATGTAGACCGCACCCGCGCCGCCTCTATTGGGCTTACGCAGGACGATGTCGTCAAGAACGTCGTGACGGCGCTCAACTCCAGCACGACGTTCCTGCCCTCCTTCTGGATCGATGAGAAGTCCGGCAATCACTACTTCATCGGCGCGACCTATCGCGAAAAGGACATTAATTCGCGAGACACCATCGCGGACATCCCCATCACAAGCAAAACCCAGAAGACGGCGATTCCGTTGCGGAACATCGCGACGATGGGGACCGGTAAAGCGCCCGTCGAAGTCAACCATGTCAATATCCGGCGTGTCACCGACATCTACGCCAATGTACGTGGCCGCGACATCGGCGCCGTCTCCCGCGAAGCGCAGCGTGTGCTGAGTCGTCTGCAACTGCCGGAAGGCTATACCGTCAACCTGCGTGGTGAGATCTCCAGTATGCAGGAGTCGTTCGGCAGTCTGGCCTTTGGGTTCGGCCTGGCGGTGCTGCTGGTCTATCTGGTGCTGGTGGCGCAGTTCCGCTCCTTCATCGACCCTTTCATCGTCATGTTCTCCGTGCCGCCTGGCCTCATTGGAGTGACGCTGATCCTCTGGCTGACGGGCACAACGCTCAATATCCAGTCGCTGCTGGGTGTGATCATGGTCGTCGGCTTGACGGTATCTTATAGTGTGCTCATCGTGGACTTTGCCAATCAGCGCTTGGCGGAGGGATTGACGCCGCGCGATGCGGTCATGGAGGCGGCGCGTGTCCGCCTGCGCCCGATCCTGATGACCTCGCTGGCGGCGATCCTCGGCCTGATCCCGATGGCGCTCCGCTCCGGCGAGGCGAACATGCCGCTGGCGCGTGCCGTCATCGGCGGACTGCTCGTGTCCACCCTGGTCAAGTTGTTCCTACTCCCTATTCTCTACAGTTACTTGAAACGCACCGCACCAGTGCTGGAGGACGCATCCGAATGAGACAGAGGAAGACAGAAAATGCAGGGCGTACGTTTCGTTATTGCCTCTTCTGTGGCCTGAGCAGTGCTCTGGTGGGGAGTGTTGTAGGCTGTGGCAACGTGCGTCCTGAGCCGACTATCATGACGGTGGAGGCGCCTGTAGTGCAGGTCGCAAAGCCAGAGCGGCGCACGGTGGATCGCACGATCAAACTGCCGGGAACCGTCGAGCCGTTTCAGAAGGTGATGCTCTACGCCAAGGTCGCAGGTTATCTGCACTCGGTTTCGGTAGATAAAGGCGATAGGGTAAAAGTGGGGCAACTCCTCGCGACGATCGACTCCCCGGAGATGCAGCAGGAGGCGGCACAGGCCCAGGAGACGGCGCAGGGAGTGCGTGCGCTCTCGGAAGGAACTCTTGCCGGACATGCGCGTTCGGTGAACGAATATCGGGAGACGCAGGCCGCAGTCGCGAAGGCGAAGGCCGATGCTCTCACGTGGCAGACGCAGATTGCGAAGGCACAGGCGGATCGTGCAGTCGCTGCGGCGGACGTTCAGAAATCTATCAATCAAGAACAGGCTGCAAGCATAGCGGGTGCGCAGGCGAAGATGGCGCTTGTCCAGGCGCAGACGGAACAGTCGCTCCAACGGAAAATGTACGACCGTCTGAAGCGGGTCTTTGACCGAGATCCGGGGCTGTTGGCGCGTCAGGATCTGGATATCGCGCAGAATCGGATGCAACAGAGCGAAAGCAAAGTTCTGGTGGCAGAACAGGGCGTGGAACTGGCGAAGCAGGAGTTTGCGGCAGCACAACAGAGCACGAAGGCGGAGCAGAGTCGCGACATTGCCTCGGAGAGCGCCATTACGACGGCAAAAGCGCAGGCTGTCGCTGCCCAGAAGCAGGTCGAGACAATGCGGGCGCAGAGCGCCTCGGCCAAAAGCGGGATCGGTGTTGTGGATGCGCAGGGACGGAGCGCCGAATTTCAGAGCCAGGCCAGTCAGCAGGCCGCACGTCGGGTTGCAGGCATGTTGGCTTATAAGGAGTTGCGTGCTCCCTTCTCCGGAACGATCACGCAACGCTATCTCGATCCAGGCGCACTGGCGCAAAGCGCCGTCAATAGCGCGCAGGGAACTACGAAACCGGTTCTGGAACTCATCGACGCAGAGACGGTACGTATTACGATCCAGATTCCGGAGGCCGAGGCAGGCTTCGTCTCTCCCGGCACGCAGGCGACCCTCCTCTCGGATGCCTTATTCGGCAAGATGTTGCAGGCGCGCGTGACACGCACCTCTGGCGCGATCGATCCCGCGACTCGCACGCTGTCGGCGGAGATCGACGTGCCGAACCATAAGCATCTGCTTCAATCAGGGATGTTGGTGAAAGTGACTCTTGCGCTGCAAGCGCACAAGAACACCCTCACCGTGCCGACCAGCGCCGTCGTCGTTGAGAAAGACAAACGTTCGATCTTCGTCGTCGAGGGCAGTAAGGCCAAAAAGGTCAGTGTGCAGAGCGGATTCGAGGGAGCGCAATGGGTCGAGATCGTCAGCGGTCTGACAGGGAACGAAGACGTGATCATCATGGGGAAAGAAAATGTAAACAACGGTAGTACGATTCAGTTCAAATCCCTGCGCTGATCCTGATCCATCGTTGGCTCTCGCACCCGGAGCAAGAGAAAAAACGAGCAGCGAACTGCCTACAAAAAAATCTTCTTCTTGAAACTTTTCAGGTAGTTCGCTTCCTCGTGCGAATAAAGTTTTTGCGGTTGACAGGCGACGGGTCGAATCGTCATACTGGAGGGCAGACGAGCGAGGAGGGAGACAGGAGGAGAAGTGGCAAGATCGGTGATCAAGGAGGGAACGGTCGTTTCGGAGGCGTCGGCGGGGGAAGAGACAAAACCTCCGCTGGATCCGGGGCTGACCGGGCGTTCGCTGTTGATCGCCGTGATATTGACGCTGCTGGCGGGGTTGTGGGTACGGCAGTCGGAGATCGTCGCGCTGGCGACGCAGGTGTCGGAGAGCATCCCGGCCATTCCGGGGCTGGCCTCGCTGGTGCTGCTGCTACCGCTGAATGCGCTGCTCAAACGGCTGCCGCGTGTCCGGCCGCTGTCGCGCGGCGAGATCCTCATCATCTTTCTGTTCGTGACCATCAGCAGCACCATGATGGGGGTCGGCATCACGCAGTTTCTGTTCGCGCTGATGACCGCAGCCTTCTATTTCAAGACCGATGGGATCCCTTATTCGCAGCCGTTCCTGCCGACGTGGCTGGTGCCGCACGATCCCGAAGCTATACGCCAGATCTACGAGCGCAACCCGGCCGGAACCGTTCCCTGGCATCTCTGGCTGCTGCCAGCCGCGATGTGGCTGCTCTTCTTTATGGCCCTGTGGATCACGCTCTACTGCATGATGGCGCTCTTCTATCGGGCCTGGGCAGACGAGGAGCGGCTGACCTTCCCGCAGGTGCTGATTCCCCTGGAGATGACGGGTGGGGAGAGCGGGCGCACGCCCTTTTTCCGCAACCGGCTGATGTGGGCCGGGTTCGGCCTCGCCGCGGCCTACAATCTGGTCAATATCGCCCACGCCCTCAGTCCCTCCTTCCCGGCGTTCGGCAAGGAGGTCGATCTCTCCCCGCTGTTCACCGTCCCGCCCTTAAGCGAGTTGGCCCCCCTGCACTTCCATTTTCGCCCGGAGCTGGTCGGGCTCGGCTATCTGGTCTCGACGGAGATCAGCCTGACCGTCTGGCTCTCCTTCTTTCTCATGAAACTTGCGGCGGTGGTGGGGGTGGCGTCGGGCGCGACGCCCGGCACGCTGCCGATGGCGCAGGAGCAGGGCATCGGCGCCTATCTGACGCTGTTCGCCATGCTGCTCTGGCTCTCGCGGGCCTATCTGAAGCGTATCTGGCGGCAGGCCTGGAGCGATAATGAGACCGCAGGGCCGGAAGGCATTCGCTATCGGTGGGCGTTCGTGGGGCTGATCGTCGGCTTTTTGACCGTCTGGCTCTTCATGACGCTCGCGGGGATGGCGGCGTGGGTCGCGCTCGTCTATATCGTGATGGTGCTGGCCGTGGCGCTGGTCTATGGACGGCTGCGCGCGGAGGCGGGCGTACCGCTGGTCTGGCTCTTCCCCTACTATATGCAGAAGAATATGCTGCTCTACACCTTCGGAACCGCTCCCTTCCAGGCCAGCGGGGCGTCCACCCTGCCGGTCTGGGCGCTGTTTACGTTTCTCGCCCGCGGTTACTACCCGGCGATGACGGGCTATCAGTTGGAGAGCATGGAGCTGGGGAAACGCGCGAAGATCAACCCGCGCCGTCTGGCGGTGGCGCTCTGTCTGGCGATCGGTCTCGGGCTGATGGTGGGCTGGTACAATCATCTTGTCCCGTACTACCGGTACGGAGCGGTGAATCTGCGCGGAGGGATGTGGGGAACCTGGATCGCGCAGCCGGAGTACCAGCATGTCGCGACCTATGCGAAGGGAGGGAAGCCGCCG
>JBBQPO010000062.1:0-24116 GCA_038217285.1 Chthonomonadales bacterium | reverse complement strand
TTCCTGCACTCCTTTCCAAAACCTAGCGCGAACGAATTGAGAGAACCGTCTCCAAAATACGCGCCAAATCGTCACCGGAGTAGAACTCAATCTCCACACGTCCGGATCCACCAGGCATGCGGCGCAGAGCGACTTTCGTTTGCAGCATCTGCTGTAACTCGTCCAGAAGCGCGGCTTCATTCGGATCGGAAGCATTCGGACGCTCGGAATTTCGGGCCGAATCTCCCGCAGACGACTCGCGCGATGGGTTCGCAGTGGTTGAGGAGGCGCTTGTGGCCGCTGTCAGGGCCGAGGAACGCATCTCCTTGGCCAGTTTCTCCGTGTCGCGTACGGAGAGCCCTCTTTTTATAACGTTCTGAAGGGCCTTCAAAATCGTCGAAGACTCCTCTGCCATCATCAGGGCGCGGCCGTGGCCCTCCGAGATCTCCCCACGCTCGATACAGTCCTGCACCTCCTCCGGGAGATTGAGCAGGCGCAGGGTGTTCGCCACCGAGGAGCGGCTCTTCGCGAGTCTCTGCGCCACCGTCTCCTGAGTCATGCTGAACTCGTCGATCATACGGCGATACGCCCGCGCCGCCTCCATCACCCCGATATCTTCGCGCTGCAGGTTCTCGACGATGGCGATCTCCAACTGCTGGCGATCTGCCACCTCTTTGACAAGTGCAGGAATGACCAGCAACCCGGCAGCCTGGGCCGCGCGAAACCGCCGTTCGCCTGCTACCAACTGATAGCGCTCATGTCCGACACGGCGCACTAAAACTGGCTGCAGGATGCCATGCTCTTTGATCGAGGCGACGAGCTCCTCCTGCTTGAGCGGATCAAAGAGCGTACGTGGCTGATACGGGTTGGGCACGATCTCCGTCAGCGGGATCTCCCGCACCTGAGCGCCCCGTTGGTCGTCCATCGAATCGGAAATCAGGGCCGAGAGACCTCTACCTAGTCCGCGCTTTTCCATCTCTTAAAATCTCCTTTGCTATCTCCTGATAGGCGAGCGCCCCACGCGAGCGTCCATCGTACTTCGCGATCGGCAGCCCATGACTGGGCGCCTCCGACAGGCGTACATTGCGCGGTACGATCGTCTCCGAAACCTTATCGCGAAAAAAGTCCTTGACATCGGCCACGACCTGATTGGCCAGACGGGTCCGATTGTCGTACATCGTCAGGATGACCTTCGCAATGTAAAGCGTAGGATTTAGATGGCGGGTTACCAGATCGATGGTCTTCAGCAACTGACTGATGCCTTCGAGCGCGTAGTACTCGGTCTGAATCGGGATGATGATCGCGTCGGAGGCCACGAGGGCGTTCAGAGTCAGCAGGCCCAGAGAGGGCGGCGCGTCGATCAACACCACTTCGAACTCTCCGCGCACTGGTTCCAGCGCCTGGCGCATAAAGTTTTCGCGCGAGATCCGCGGCATTAACTCGATATCGGCCCCAGCAAGGTCCAGGGTGGCCGGGAGAAGGGAGAGATTGGGGATGGAGGTGACCGTCAGGGCTTCCAGGACCGGCTTGCCTTCGATCAAAACCTCATAGGTGGAGGCTTTGACACCGTTTCTGTCCACGCCCAGGCCGCTCGTCGCGTTACCCTGGGGGTCCAGATCGATCAGCAGAGTCTTCGCGCCCTGCAAGGCCATATAGGTCGCTAGATTGACGGCAGTCGTCGTCTTCCCAACGCCGCCCTTCTGATTGACTACCGAATAGACCAGACCCATAGCTGCCCCTTCCCTGCAAACACGCTCTTTCGTAATCGTGTACTATTGTGGCATAATTTCGACACCGGTGACACGTGAGGTCACAAGATACATCTGTCTGTTGGAATGACGACGGAGAAAGCAGGGCGGCGGTGGCGCGAGAGTTTACATCGGAACAGAAGCAGGCCATCGAAACCCTGGGCGACGATGTCGTCGTCGCCGCCGGGGCGGGCTCCGGTAAAACCGGCGTCCTGGTGGAACGCTTTATACGGATTATAACCCGAACCCTTCGCGCAGAACTGCCTCCTGAACAGCAGGCGGGGGTTGAAAACATCCTCGTTATCACCTTTACCGAAAAAGCGACGAAGGAGATGAAGCAGCGGATCGTCACCGAACTGAATCGTCACCGCCTTGTCGCCGAGCGCCGACAGGTGGAAACCGCCTATATCAGCACGATCCACGGCTTTTGCTCCCGGCTTTTGCAGGAGAATCCCTTCGAGGCTGGCGTTGACCCCGAGTTTCGAGTCGTAGACGAAAAGCAGGCCCGACAGTTGTTGCGGCAGGCCTTCGAACAGGTGACCGCGCGCGCTTACGCGGACGGCGATGCCGACATCGTCGCACTCCTCGAAGCCGGACAGACCGAGCGGCAGTATGGCGATACCGGTGAGCCGCTGCAGGCGCTTGCCGAAGGCGTCGAATCCATACTGGCGAAACTGCGCGGCGCAGGCCGCAGCCGACAAGAGCTGGAGCAACACTGGCGCGCTGGCCTGGAAATCACCGTGTCCGCCTCCGAAAATCCCGTCTGGATGCTGCTGGCGCCCCTACAGCGCGAACTCCAGGCCGTTCGAGAGACTCTGGAAGCCGCTCTACCGCACACCTTCGGCACCGCCCGCCTCTGGATCGAGCCGGTTCTGACCGCCGCACGCAATGCCGAGCACACGGACGCCCGCTTCGAAGAGACGCTCACCGCTCTGGAAGCCGCTCACAAGGCCCTGATGAACCAGCGGCCGCGTCTGGGCGCGACCCGACAAGAGATGGAGTTGGCACAGATCTTTGGACGGCTCAAAGCCCTCTCCGAGGGGGTGCAGACGCTCTTCCTCCAGACCACCGGTAAAGAAGAGGAGAAAGCCTGGCACTGTCATAACCTCTGGGGTCTGGCCCTGGCCGTTTGGGAGGCTTATGACGAGGCAAAAGCCGCGCGCGGCGCTCTGGACAATGATGACCTCCAGGCCGAAGGGGTTCGGCTTCTGGAGGCGTCCGCGACTGTCCGGAACCGGTATCGGCGTCAGTTCCGACATCTGATGGTAGACGAGTTTCAGGACACCAATGCGCTTCAGATGCGTCTCCTGGAACTGCTGCATGTCCCAAAGAATTTTAAGGATACAAATGTATCACGTAATTTCCTCTTTGTCGTTGGTGATGTGCAGCAGAGCATCTACGCATTTCGCAGCGCCGATCCCTCTCTCTTCCGTGGGCTGGAGCGCCGTTACCGAGAGGAGGGGGCCGGGACCCATGTGCAGCTCGCCGCCAACTTTCGTTCTCGTCCGGAGATTCTGCAGGTCATCGGCAAGGTGTTCAGCGAGGCCTGGCGACAGGAGGAGACGCCGTTCGTACCGCTCACTCCCGGCGCCGATTTCGATGTCAAAACGACGCACAGCCTCGAACTGCTGCTGACCGAAGGCATCTATCGGCGCGACTATGTGACCCTGGAGGCGGAGGCACTGGCGGCCCGGATCGAACGCCTGGTGGAAGATCGCGAACTGACCCTGACCGCACAGTCCGATCCCCGCTGTGGGGAGCGCGTGTCCTATCGGGATATTGCCGTGCTGTTCCGCGCGCTGACCGATATACAGAAGTATGAAGAGGCCTTTGCGCGGCGCGGTCTACCCTGCTTTGTCGTCGGCGGCGGGCGCGGCTACTACGCCCGGTCGGAGATACGCGACCTCGTCAATGTCCTGACCGTCCTGGACACTCCCCTGAACGATGTGGCGCTTGCGGCGACCCTGCGCTCGCCTTTCGTCGGCGCGGACATGGACACCCTGACACGCCTGACGCGACTGGCTCAGGACGACGGCACACAGGGAGCGGCCACGAACACAGGCCGCAAATCCGAAGGCGCTCTCTATCCCGCGCTCTACAGGCTGCACGAGGATCCCGCATTCCCGGCCAGCGAAGCGGCGAAGCTAAAGGCGTTCGTCCAGATCCTCGACCGGCTGCGGGAGCAGGAGGATCGTCTGCCGGTGGGGCATCTGCTGGAACGGTTGATCTCCCAGACTCTGTACGACGCCCGTCTCCTTTGTAGGCCCAACGGCAGGCGGCGGCTGGCGAATGTGCGCAAACTGCTTCAGATGGCGAACACCGACTGGACCATGGGCATCCGCGAATTCATCTACCGGGTCCGCGACATGGAACGGCTCACTGCCCGCGAAGGCGACGCACCGACCGAAGAAGAGGCCGCCGATGTCGTCAGGTTCCTCACCATTCACAGTGCGAAGGGGCTGGAGTTCCCGGTCGTCGTGCTCGCTGATCTCTCCCGGAATCTGATTGTGCCGGAGCGCGGACTGTTTGTCTGCGAACCGCTGACGTTCGCTATCGGAACAAAACTCGGCGGGGAGCCGAATCTCGCCTACCGGGCCATCGCGCAGAGACGTGAAGAAGCAGACCGAAAAGAGTACGACCGTCTGCTCTACGTCGCCATGACCCGCGCCCGCGAACATCTGATCCTCTGCGGAAATCTGGGCCGCAACCGAGGCTACACCTGGGCCAACAGCCTGTTTACAACCCTAGGTGTGCTGGAGGTGCCGTCGGAACCGGTCGTGCAGGCTTTGCGAGGAGGTCTGACCGCTCGCGTCGGGCCGCTCGCCCACGACGTCCATACTCCCCGTGCCTCCGAAGCACCGTCGGAAAGGCGATCTCCTTCCGATGCTCTTCCTGACCGCGTCGTGCAGGCGCTGCTGGCGGGCGATCCGATCGATACATTATTTTGATGCGGCGGGCCAGTTCCCATCGCTGCACGCCCTTCTCTCGCCACGCCACACGAGACAAGTTTCGCCGAAGTGCGTAGTTTTGCTGTTCTCAAGCGTAAAGTATCGTAGCGTTCCCGCCATTTTACCTGTCGGCGGGAGTCTCTTGCACAGACCCGGGCGCCGTTTGGTGAGGAAACTATTTTGGCAACACAAACCACGGCTGCGCCCGGTGCGAGCCGCCCAAACGATACGCAACCGCCCGTCCGAAGCGCCCCAACAACGGGCGCGGAGGAAGAACTTAATCCCTACCGATGGATCATTCTGATCGGTCTCATCACCGCCGCAATTCTGGAAGTGCTCGACACAACCATCGTCAATGTGGCGCTGCCGCAGATGGCCGGGAACCTCGGAGCCACCCGCGAAGAGATTGGGTGGGTCTCCACCGGCTATATTCTGTCCAACGTCATTGTGCTGCCGATGACCGCATGGCTCTCTTCCCGGTTCGGGCGCAAGCGCTATCTCGTCGGGTCGATTCTGCTGTTCCTGGTCGCCTCCTTCTTCTGCGGCACCTCGCATACTCTCATCGAACTGATCTTCTGGCGAATCATTCAAGGAGCCGGAGGCGCCGCACTCCTTTCGACCGCTCAGGCCACACTCCGGGAGATATTTCCGAAAGAGCAGCAGGGGACCGTGCAGGCCCTCTATATTCTCGGTATCATCGTCGCCCCGACTATCGGCCCGACGGTCGGCGGCTGGATCACCGACAACTACTCCTGGCCCTGGATCTTCTTCGTCAATCTGCCTATCGGTCTCATCTCCGCCGGGATCGTAGGGGCGTTTCTCAACGACTCGAAGCATAAGGTGGCCTCTATCGCGGTGGACTGGCCGGGAATCTTTCTGCTGGCCATAGGTCTGGGATCGCTGCAGTATGTGCTGGAAGAGGGAAACCAGAAGGACTGGTTCGAAGATCCGCTGATCACGACCTTGAGCATTATCGCCGCCGTGGCGTTGATCGCGCTGATCGCATGGGAGATGTCGCCCCGGAATCGCTCGCCGGTGGTCAATCTGAAGGTGTTGAAAAATCGTGACCTGACCGCCGCGCTGTTTCTCTTCCTGGCGCTCGGCTTCGGGCTATACGGGGGGCTTTTCATCTTTCCCCTGTTCGCACAGAATATCCTGGGGTTCACACCCACGATCACCGGCCTGACGCTGATGCCCGGCGGCATCGCGACCGGAATCAGCGCGATCATCTGCGGGCGGCTATTGGGTGGCAAAAAGCCGCTCACCTCCCCACGCGTCGTAATCGTTATCGGACTGGCCCTCTTCGTGCTATCGATGTGGGATCTGGGGCACCTGACAACCCTGAGCGGGGAGACCGATACCCGTCTGGCCCTGATTCTGCGCGGAGCCGGGCTGGGGCTGCTGTTCACCCCCATCAATCTGGCCGCCTTCAGCAGTCTGAAAGGCATCGAGATCGCGCAAGGCTCCAGTCTGCTCAATTTGACCCGACAGTTGGGCGGCTCGTTCGGCATCGCCATTTTGAGCACCTACCTGAGCCGCATGAACGCGTTCCACTACAACATTCTGATGTCCGACCTCTATCGGGGCAACCCCGCGTTAGAACAACGCCTGCAGGTTCTCACGGGCGGCTTCGTCGCCAAAGGCTACGATTTGGCGACAGCGAAAAGCATGGCGCTGCAGGCTATCGGTTATATCGTCGGTAAACAGTCCAGCACGATGTCCTACAACGACGCCTTTCTATTGATTGGCCTCTTCATGCTCTGCGTCTCGCCCGCCATCTTCCTGCTGCGCAGCAACAAAAAAGCACCCGCCGCCGCAGAAACGGCCCACTAACCAGCCTCACTTTTCGCTCTGGGAGGACATCGTTCTTCCAGAGCGACCGAGTTAGAACGATGGCAAGAGGCCCCTGTCTGTCACCGATCCTATCGCAGAGACTTCCAGAACACCACCCGATCCTGTCCCGGTCCGGAGTAGTCCTTCACCACCGGGGATCCCTCGTGAAGGATGCGGAGAATAGCCTGTAATGCAGGATCCTGGTTGTTCGCTTCATCCTGCGAAGATAACTCGGCGACGATATCCGGCTCGATCCAGCGTCTGCGGTCGGACGAGAACGAAAGTTGCCAGTTCAGGGAAGTGCAGCTGAGAGTCAGATGGCTGCAGGGCAGGGTGATGGGATTGAACTGCCCGGCGAAGTTCGGGCCGGATAAGGTCGGTTCGCCTACAAAGAGAGTGCTTGTTCGGCTTTCTAGATCGCAAACCAGGTTCATCGCCGCCGAAAAGGTGTCGCGTCCAATAATGGTGAAGAGGTGCCCCTTCCGATTGATCGTGTCATTCAACAACAGTTCTTGCAGGAGCGCTTTGTTGAGAGAACTGTCGCCGCCGCCGTTGTGCCGGAGATCGATCACAAGATTTTCTGCGTGACTGGTTCTGGCAAAGGCCATCATGCGGTGACAAAAGGCATCGAAACTTTCGTCCTTCTTGTTCGCCACGGTGTTGAACTGGAAATAGATCAGTCTGGCTTCCGGAAGCGGTTCAAACCAGTAGAAATCGTCCGGATGCCACCGGTAGAGGGGAAGCGCGGACTTTGCGGCGGCGTTCAGCGTTACCCAGGGACCTTTGACATCTGGGGGAGACAGGGTCAGTTCCACCGTAGTCCGGCTGCCGTCCGCCTTCTCGAGCACCAGCGGGACACGCGCTGTGTCCTTGATGATCCCGACCGCTTCCAGAACGTGCGGGGAACAGAGCAGGCGCGGAACCTCTGCCAGGTAGCCCATCGGCCCATCTACCGAGCAGAGCGGCTCGACGGCCTTGCTTGCTTCCTCCACGCTCTTATCACCAATGCGAATGACACGTCCGCCGACCGCGGCGGCGAACGCGGGCGGTGCTGCGTTTACGAAGAGACCATCCTTGAAGCGATAGAATCCGATGGGAAATTTAGGCATGGCATACGGGCCGGTATCGGGCCAGAGCAGGTGTGTGTGCCCGTCGCCCGCCATCGCGATGATACGCATGATCTCGACGACGATCTGGTGGTCCGTTAAGCCAGGCAATCGGTGTTTCAGCCGCGACACCTCGCCTTGAAACCGCTTGCGCGACACTTTCCTGTACAGATTGACATGCACATGTTCCATGCGCCGCGCCATGTAGTCCAGATCGAACCGCCACTGTTCCTCTCGTGACAGTCCCGGGGCGGGGATGCCAAGCAGCGCCCGAAAGCGCGCGTCCTGGCGGATGGCGGCAAAGTCCGGCTCGTTGCGGACCGTATCGTCTCTGTTAAAGCCCTGTTTCAGCGCCTGCGCCAGCGAACGTAACGCCTGTTCCCGGTGTCCCAGCATGGCTTGCGCGCGGGCGATATTGTAAGCAGGAACGCCGCGTCCAACCGACCAGACCCAGGCCTCTTCCCACATCCAGGCTTCCTGCCGACTCGACCAGCCAAAACCCAGTTCGTCCGCCTTCTCCCACGCCCGGATCGCCTCCTCATACTGCTTTGATCGATGCAGCGCATAGCCATAGTTGTGCCACTGCGTCGCGCTGTACGGGTTGGCTCGCACGATCTCGCTGTAGAGAGCGGAGGCTGCCGTCCAGTTCCTGGCTTCCATCTGCTTCGTCGCTTGCTCACGCAGCGCGACGGGCGACTGCCCCCATGAACTCACCGCCAGAGCCAGGAGAGCGCCCAGAAAAAACAACGCCATGAACTTGTGATGAGTACAGGCCATCTGTTCCTCTCGCGTGGGAAGACAACAGCAAGGATCGTCTGGTAGAAGACGGGATTGGTTGCCTTCTGTGGCTCCACCGCAGCCTCCTTATTGAGAGCCAGCGAAGCGCGTCAAATAAGGACGGTCATGGGATTTTCGAGCAACTCCTTCAGGCGCTGCAGGAAGCGGGCGGCGGGCGCACCGTCCAGAATCCGATGGTCGAACGAAAGACAGAGATTCATCATCGAGCGGATGACAACCTCTTTCTGAACGACCACAGGCTTGTCGGCAATGCGACCCACGCCGAGAATAGCCGCCTGGCCAGTCACGATGATCGGGTCGAACACGTCGATACCGAAGCTGCCGAGGTTGGTAATCGTGAATGTGCCGCCCGACAGATCGTCCGGCGTGAACTTGCCGGTTCGGCTGCGCTCGACGAGTTGTTTGAGTTCGGCCGAGATAACGCCGAGTGACTTCTGTTCCGCGCTTTTGACTACCGGGACGATCAGGCCCTCTTCCAGTGCGACCGCGACCCCGATGTTTTTCTGCGCGAACAGGTGGACCTCGTTGCCGACCAGAGCGGCGTTCAGCAGCGGATGCTCCCCCAGCGCGCGCGCCGTCGCCTTTACCAGTACATCCGTGAAGGAGAGGCGAGTTCCGTAGGCTTTTTCGACCTCCGGAATGAGGCGCGTACGGAACTCCGCGCAGGCGGTCATGTCTACTTCCAGAGTCAGGGTCACATGGGGCGCGGAAAAGGCCGACTTCACCACATTGTCGGCGATACGTTTGCGCATTCCCCCGAATGCAAGCACCTTCACGCCTGCAGGAGCGCTCTCCGATTTCGGCGCGGCGGCCGGAGTGGTCTCTGCCGTCGGGCGCGCCGCCTCCGCATGACGCAGCACATCTTCGCTGCGAACGCGGCTGCCGGGCAGTCCGGTCGTCAGGTCGTTCAGGTTAATGCCCAGGTCGTCGGCCATACGCGCGGCCAGCGGCGTCGTACGCGGCGTGGCGCGCCCTGCGGTATCCGCCGCCGGTCGTGCGCCCTGCGCCGCGACGAAAGCTTCGACATCCCGCTCGATCACCCGGCCTTGCGGCCCGGTGCCGCGCCCTGCCAGCAGGGCGACGGCCACCCCTTTCTCATCCGCGATCCGGCGCGCACGCGGCGAAATGAAGACAGGCGCCGCCATACCGTTGGTGGAAGCGGGAGCGGGAAGGGCGGCGGAAGGCGCAGGTGCGGAGGATTTCGGCAGATCTCCCGCTGATTTCGGCTCGCCTGTGCTCGCCGTCTGACCCCCGACACCGGCTTCCGCGAGCAGCGTCTCGATCGGCTCTTCGGCCCCGGCGAGAATCGCGATCGGCTGTCGGATCGGCACCACGGCGTCCGCCAGGGCGAGGATCTTACGCACCACGCCATCTACCGGCGACTCGACCTCCATCGACGCCTTGTCGGTCTCGATCTCCAGTAGTACCTCTCCGGTCCGCACGGTATCGCCCTCATTTTTGTGCCATTTGAGGATCGTGCCTTCCTCCATTGTCGAGCCCAGTTGCGGCATATTGAAAAGTTGTGCCATGTCGAAAACTCCGTTGTCCTGATCCGTGCATCTCAATTGTCGAAAAGTGCAGCGGGGCGAAAAGACAGAAAAACCAGGCTCTGTTGGCCCGCCGCGCGTCGCTATTAATGCTCATTTCACCGCCGAAGGGTTTTTTTCCTTTGCGTTTATCTCTTTTTCCTTGCGTTTGGGCTGATTCATCACGGGATATGGCGGCGTATGCAGAAAGGCAATCACTCCCCGGTTTGCAACCCCTGCTGTCTGTTGCTGGACATCGGTTCGAGAGCGAAACATGTTTCTCCTCTGCCGTTTTGAGCGCGCAGCAATCCGCTTGCCAAAAAGCCTCGCCGTCTGTTATCATAACCCCAACTCTCCAGGCGTCCATAAATACACGAGGTTTTCACGGTCGTCATGCATCGCGGGAGAGTTACGGCAGGGAACTCAACAGACTGTGCGCAATCTAATCGAACGGACGTGACGCGGACGCTCATGCAGAAATTGCAGATCATCACCCCTATCGTGCAGGTACAGTAAGGAAACCGGATCAATGAGATTAGAAGCAGGTTCCCCGCAGGAGCCGAGGATCGTGCTGCGAACTTCCGGCTCGGAAGATCGGGCACGCGCACTGGCAGTGCAGTGGTCGGTAGGGTGGGCCGAAGCGCCGACTCGGCACCGTGTCCTGCCGGAAGCGGATGCCGAGTGGCAGGCCCAGCACTATTTTAAGGAGATTGTCGCGGAGGTGGACGGGGTCATTGCAGCCCGTGTCGGGCTGGAGGCGTTCTGCCCGCCCTTTGCGGAGTTGGTGAATCTGAGCGTCCGTCCGGACTATCGGCGTATGGGGCTGGGACAGATGCTGACGCGCGCCTGCCGTGAAGAGGCGGCGCGGCGCGGCTTCGCTTTTCTCTTCCTCCAGACAGAGATCGACAACACCGCCGGACATCGCCTCTACACCGGGCTCGGCTTCGTCCCCACGGCCCACGGCAAGATGCTGCGGCTGCTGCAGCCTTTAGACTATCCCTTGCTCACCGAGTTCTGCCTGACGCACCCGCTCAACCAGTACGCCTGTACTCCGATCCCGAATACCGAGTGCGCCTGGAACCTGGAGTGGCACGCCTACGTCACCGCCGACTATGTGCGGCTGCGGCTCGAGGGAGGCGCCTCGAAATCGGACAGCGAAGGCATTGGCCCCGCGCTGACCGGCTGCGACTGGCGTATCGGTGAGGGCGAACGGATGCTGAGCCTGCGGATCGAGCGCGAACAGGTGCGTGATATCGAACCCGGAGATCATATCGAGCTCACTCTACGTGTCCACAATGGCGGCGAACGCCTGGAAGGCGGGCTGTTTCAGATGATTCTGCCGCCCGGTGTGCGCGTCACCAGTCCCGCTACCAACGCTATGCAGGTCTTCCGCTGGGAAGTAGGCCCTGGTGAGACCGTCACACAGCCGGTCACCGTGCAGATCGAACCGACCATCGACACCGGCGTTCTCTGGTATCTCAACTATGGCAGCCTGTCTGTCTGCGTCGAAGCCTTCTGGCAGGATCACCGCGTGCTCCTCTCCACCAGCCTCCCCATGGCCGTTCCCCCGCCATAGACTGCCTCGCCTTTTGCCGTCCCGGCTCTATCTATTTAGTTCTCGATGAGGAGGTTCTTCTATGCAGGCGCAGGCGGTTGTCGCGGTGGAGCGCGGGCGCGTCGCGTTCCAGACCGTGTCGGTTCCCGATCCCGGCCCGGAGGATGTGGTGGTTCGACTGACGCACTCCTGGATCAGCAACGGCACGGAGGGCTCGTTCGTGCGCGGCGAGCGCATCGGAGGCGACACGCCGCGCTCCGATACCGATCCGCTGCCTTTCCCCCATGTTCCCGGCTATCAGAAGGTGGGGGTGGTGCAGAGTATCGGCGCGAATGTCTCCCATGTCGCGGTCGGCGACACCGTTTTCGCGACGGTCTCCGGAGTCGAGGGGATGTTCTATTCGTCCGGTGGGCATATCTCCCCGTCCGTCACCCACAAATCGCAGGTGTGGAGGCTGCCGCCCGATGTCGATCCGGTCGCGGCGAGCGGGCTTGTATTGACGCAGGTCGGTTACAACGTCGGGCAGTGTCCCACAATGAAACCGGGCGACGCGGCGGTCGTGATCGGGGACGGGATGGTGGGGCAGTGGGCCGCGCAGACCCTGAAGCATCGGGGTGCCAGGGTGCTGATGCTGGGCAAGCACGAGGAGCGTCTGCAACTTTTCGAGGCGGGGCCGGACGACCGGCGCGTCAACATCGGCGAGGTGGATGCCATCGAGGCCGTACGCGAATGGGCCGGACGGACGGTGCAGGTCGTGGCAGACACCGTTGGCTCGATTCCGACGGTGGAATCGCTCTTTCCGACCATGCGCCGTTTCAGCCAGTTCGTCTCGGCGGGCTTCTATGGGCGGGCCGGGCAGATCGATGTCCAGAAGATGCGCGACTACGAGATGACCCTGCGCACTCCCGCCGGATGGACCGGCGAGCGGATCGAGCGAACGCTGGAGCTGCTGCGGCAGGGCGTCCTACAGACCCTGCCGCTCATCACCCACCACTTCCCTGTCGCGCAGGCGGCGCAAGCGTTCGACCTCATTCTGTCCCGGCGTGAGCCGGTGCTGGGCGTGATACTGGACTGGGAGGAAGCGGCATGAAAGTCTTGCAGATCGGGGCGTATCCGGCGTTTGACATCCTCGACGTGCCTGTGCCGGAGCCGGGGCCGGGCGAGGTTCTGCTGCGTGTGGAGGCGGTGACGACCTGTCCGCAGTGGGATCTCCACCTGCGCCACGACGAGCCGATGTTTCTCGGTCACCGCTTCCACTACCCCTACACGCTGGGCCAGCCCGGCCATGAGGCGACCGGAACCATTGCGGCTCTGGGAGAGGGCGTGAAGGGGCTGACCATCGGGCAGCGCGTGAGCGCGTGGCGCGATGCGGGGCACGGCAGACCGGGCTGTTATGCGCAGTTCGTCGCTTTGAACGCCGAGAGCGTCATCCCGGTCCCTGCTGAACTGCCCTACGAGGCGACCGCCTCCGTAGAGCTTGCGATGTGCGTCGGCGCGACCTTCCTGATGCTGCGCGAAATGAACGTGCTGGCAGGCCAAAATGTCGGTGTCAACGGCCTGGGACCGGCCGGTCTGATCGCGGCGCAGATGGCGCGGGCGGAGGGAGCGTCCGCTGTCATCGGCTTCGATCTATCCGCCGAGCGCTGCCGCTTCGCCGTCGAACACAACCTCGTCGACGCCGCCTGCGACCCTCGCTCCGCCCCCGAAGACCTCTATCCCGCGCGCCCCAGGCCTACGACCCTGCACTGCGGCATCGACTGCGTCGGCGCGAAGCGCTCCGTCGAGTGGCTCATGGATCATGTCGGCAACACCCTCGCCCTCTTCGGAGTGCAGCGCGAAGACTACGCCTTCACCCCGCGCCACTATCACCCCATGCTGCGCCTCTGCGGCTATCCCGGCCACAGTCGCGCCGCCGCCGAGTACGCCGTCGCCCTCATCACTGCAGGCCAACTCGACCTGACCCTCCTCGTCACGCATACTCTTCCCCTCGAACGCTACAACGAAGCCATCGATCTCCTCGAAAGCCAGCAGGCCATCAAAGTCTGCTTCCATCCCTGGGATGCGCCGTAGCAGTTCTGGTACAATTCTGGTACAATAAGGAAGCTACCGCAGTAGATGGAGGTTCGCCATGACCCTGACCATAGAATTTACTCCGCAGGAAGAAGCCTGGATTGCCGCGCAGGCGTTGCAGCAGGGACTACCTCCTGCCGAAGCTATCAAGCAAATGGTGGATGAGCGCATGCCTGATGCTGACATGAGACAAATCGCGCACGCGAAGCAGGTCGTAGAAATCGACGCCAGGACCAGAGCCGCTATTGCCCTGTTACAGTCCTGGAGGGAAGAGGATGCGACGGCTGATCCGGAGGAAATACGTCAGGCCGAGCAAGAACTGGAAGAACTCAAACGCAACCTGAACGCCAATCGAGCGGCGACCGGGGAAAGGCTAGTCTTTCCCTGATGGATATCCTTCTGGACTCCTCTCCGCTGGCGCTCCTATGCAGTCCGGCCCGCAGCCCCGAAGTGATTACCATCTCCCATTGGGCCGCTGCCTGCCTTGCAACCGGTCATCACATTTACGTCCCGGAGGTGATCGACTACGATTGGGACGTACGCACGTCGAACAGAGCATAGGAGAGTTTTCTACCCTGTTCCCAAGGAGAGGGCAAAAATGGTCGCTCCCACCTACCGCGTCTCTGACGACCGGAACAAGATCACCTTCGCTGTAGACTCCGTCAAGCACGGCGCGGCTCGTTTCCCCAGTGTTTCTCTCTGGACAAGAGTGGAGAAGATGACGGAACGCTCTCTGCGGGTCACAAGCCATCCCTCCCATTTCCGGGTCGTGGAGGACGACGGGTGCCATGCCCTCCTCAGCGCCGTCCATCTCGCGTTCAGCAGACATCTGCCTCTGGCCCTCACTCCTGATGTGATCTGGCTCACGATTGCCCAGGGCTTCGCGCAGCATGCCAACAACCATCAGGAAGATCTGCGTCCTCTTCTGATGCGCCACGAAGGCAAAATGCTGCTTCGTGCGGAGGTGAAGCAAGTGACGCGCCAGGAAGACTGGGCCGATGCGGCGAACCAGTGGACGCAACAGATTGCAAGCCACATCGCTCCCGATCTCCACGACACGCTGCTCTGCGACTTCAGCACCACCACACCGGTCATCCGCATCGCCAGCCAGGTGGTCATGATGGAGGCGTTCCAACATTACTTCGACTATGCAGTGCGTTGTATCTGCGGCATCCCGACAATTACCCTGTACGGCACGGTAGGGGACTGGAGGACGATTCGGGAGCGAGTCGAGCGGCTCGCGCCCTACCGATTGAGTTGGTGGACGGACCGACTCCTTCCCCTCTGCGACGCTTTCATCGCCACGGCGGAAGGACGCCCTCCGATCCAGTTCTGGCAGCAGATCTACAAACCGAAAGAGGCGTACGGAGGCGACACGATCACCGGATGGATCGCCGATCTCTTCCCGTACCTTCTCAATCGAGAAGAGAGGCCAGACGTCGTGAATCCCCTTCTCTGCATCCCTCGTTCGCAGTTGACAGCAGAAGACGGTTTGCCCCTGAGACTATTTCCCAACGGCCTCTCCAGTGTACCCGTAAGCCTCGAACTCGGTGAATCAGCCTCTGCCGCCATTCCTCTTGAGTTTCTTGGCGGCTTCTTCGGAGTCACGCAGGATCCACTCACCGGCTGCGTGCAAGCGGAAGTGGGTTGGGGCGTTCAGGAGCGGAGCGCCTTGACGGATATTCTGGAGAAATTGGCGCGTGAGCATACGCTGAACCCGCCAAGGTATGCGCCCGGCTTCGAGCGACTGGTACTGGAATGGGTCTCCATTCCAGTAGAGTTCGTTGAGATGATGTGCCATTGCGATGGAGGCAAACTGTTCGCGGAGACCGACCATCCCTGGAGGCTGCTCCGTTCCAGCTCTTTCACCCTGCACAACGATAGGGGTGCCTCCTATGTCCGCTTCGCGGATCTGGCAGACGGGCGCAGTATCGGCTTTACGTGGGTATCTTTCTGGCGCACTGGCGACCGTCCGCGCCTCCTGAAAAGGGAGTGCTGGATCGTGCTGGGACGGCTCGAACCGGATCCTGTGAATGCTTCACAGCAGGTCATGCCGAAGGCGAACTCCGTTGTCATCGCCACGGGCCTGCCTCAGTTCTTCGAGCGAGTCCTACAGGCAGAAGGACAATACTACTTCGATAGCCCGGACTTTATTCCGGATGGGCACTGGGCGCAGAGAGACGAGGATCAGTCGAGGGGAGACGATGCTGCCGGGGAGGAGGTGATCTCCGAGAAGGCGGTCCCCTCCGTCACTGGGACGCCGTCCCACACGGTTCCAAAGCGTCTCGTGCTGATTGCCCTGCTTCTGGTCCTTGCTCTTGTCTTCGGCGTCTATCACCGTTAGACGCTAGGCCCGGTCGATCCTCTGACGGCAGCGGCAAATACAATAGGGTAACGACGCAACGCCCGTGGAGCGGTTCAAAACGCTTTAGACGGAAGCCACTTCTATTTTACGGCCACCCATGAACAGTTTAATGACGCACTCGATGAGATCGCACAGAGGAACAAGAATCTGCCTGTGCTTCCCGATTCTGCGTTCGACCGTGAACACGTGTAGGGGGACAGGAAGTTGAAGGCAGCGATTGGGAAAGGAGAAACTCATGTCTGTGACGCTACACTTAACCGTCAACTTGGAAACCGATGAGCAAAATCACCTTCAGGCGCAGGCCCGACAGCAGGGGCTGACGCTGGAAGTCTATGTTCAAGCCATCATCGCCCGCATGGCACGCTGCGCTGATCCCCTTACATTGCGAACGCTTCCTCATGAAGAACGCAACCGTTTGCTGGCGCTTCAGGCTGAGGACGCCGCACCGCTGTATATCGCCGACTTGGCGCGGCCTCCCTCAGAACGCGAACTAACCGCCTTCAGTAGTTTGGAAGGGGGGCCTTTCCATGAGACCACCCCCTGATCCACAACGCGGCGAAATATGGCGAATCGATTTGAATCCTACGCGCGGCGCAGAGATCCACAAGGCCCGGCCATGTGTGGGCGTCAATGCTCCTGGGATCGGGCGCCTACCGCTACGGATCCTCGTACCGAGAGTTCTGGTACAATACGAGAAACGATTACTGTGAATGGAGGCATACAATGACCCTACACATCGACGTCACCCCTCGTGAGGAAGCCTGGCTTGCTGACCAGGCCTCACAACTTGGATTGCCGCCTGCGGAAATCGTCAAGCGACTGATTGACGCGCAGTTGCCTCCAATCCCAATGCAAAAAGAGGCAGAACAGTCCGCGCACGTCATCAGTGCGAAGAACGCAGCCGCCATCGCACTCCTTGATTCTTGGATCGCCGAAGGCACCGGTGCTGATGAGCAGACGAAACGGCAGGCCGAGCGGGAACTTGAAGAGCTAAAGCGCAATCTGAACGCCAACCGCGCCGCTTTAGGCGAGAGACTTGTCTTCCCATGATCCGCCACATTGTCCTTGATTCTTCTCCATTGAGCCTCTTATCCAGTCCCTCCGGCAGCACGGAAGTTCTGGCTATCACTCGATGGAGCCGAGCGCTACTGGTCGCCGGTGATCGTCTCTACATCCCGGAAGTTATCGACTACGAATTGCGCCGTGAACTTCTACGGGCGAACAAGACAAATGGCGTTGCCAAACTGGATGGCTTGAAGACGCTCTTCTCCTACCTTCCGATCACGACGGAAGCCATACTGCTCGCCGCCGACCTTTGGGCCTACTCACGGCGTACTGGTGTTCCGACCGGCGACCCGAAAAAGCTGGACATCGATGTGATCCTCGCTGCCCAGGCAAAAACGCTTGCGGCTCCCTCCTCTGATGTTATCGTCGCGACTTCGAACGTCGCCCATATCTCTCGCTTCGTTTCCGCCGATCTCTGGACCCACATCCTCCCATAACCACCGAACAGATTGCGCTCCGACGATCCGGCAGGCTCGCTTCCTGGGGAAGAGAAGGCAAGACCTTTACGCCGTGGGACGCGTCGTAGTCGTTTTGGCGCGGTCAGCGAGGACCGACGATCTGCCATCCTGGCGGTGGGATGGCGGAGAGGCCGGCGCTGCCCTGCAACATGCTGTTCTGGAAGTACCATACGGCTGCCTGGTTGGTGGTCCGGTTCTGCAGGAGCAGATCTGGAGAGCCATCCTGGTTGTAGTCCCCTATCCCCACGACCCTCCAGCCCGGATCGGGAACGTTGGCGAGCGCGGTTCCTCCCAAATAAGTGACACCGTTCATATACCAGACGACGATCTGACCGGAGGTCTGGTTCTGAAACACCAGATCGGCGTAGCCGTCCCCATTGAAGTCTCCGGTGCCCACGACCTGCCAGTCGGCCGGCGGAGTATACGGCAGCCTCGCGCCGCCCTGATAGACGGGACCGTCCATAAACCAGATCACGATCTGATTCGTGGTTCGGTTCTGGAAGACAAGGTCGGACTTGCCGTCGCCGTTGAAGTCGCCGACGCCCACCACCTTCCATCCCGGCAGCGGGTTGGGACGGATATAGTCTGCGCCGGTGATGAGCGTACTATTGAGTCCTCCGGTGTACCAGAGAGCAATGGTATCGTCGGCGCGGTTCTGCAGAACGAGCGCGGCGGTTCCGTCTCCGGCGAAATCTCCGACACCGACCAGAGCGTAGTCTGGGGAGGGGCTGAGGGAGAAGGGTGCG
Source organism: Chthonomonadales bacterium (assembly GCA_038217285.1). GTDB lineage: Bacteria > Armatimonadota > Chthonomonadetes > Chthonomonadales > Chthonomonadaceae > JANXLO01. The sequence continues at coordinate 5,919 of JBBQPO010000062.1, read as the reverse complement.
CTGCCTGCCTGACTGCCGCCGTTCATATACCAGGCGGCTATCGCGCCGGTCGTGGCGTTCTGCAGGAGCAGGTCGGTGAGGCCGTCGCCGTTGAAGTCCAGAAAGGTGCGGGAATAGGGCGCCGGAGCGATCGCGAGCGTACCTGTGCCTGTGCCGTAGGCCAGAAGTCTGCCATCGCGGGAGACGGCTATCGATTCGGGGCCGTCGGAGTTCGTATACTGGAAATCGTAGCTCAGCAGCCCGCCGGTCACCGTATTGAAGATCTGCAGGTTGGCGTCGGTGCCCACGAACAGAACGTTGCCGCGCGGTGCGAAGGCGAGCGAGGAGACCTTATAATCGCCGGGAACAGGCGCCGGAGACGCGCGCCGCGCACCGGTGGGCAGATCCCATAGCTCGAGCACGGCGGCACGCGTAGCCCGTAAGGCGCCGCCAGCCGCGAGCGTCCTGCCATCCGGGGAGAAGGCGACTGCGTAGACAGCGCCGTCGGCGGCCGTTTTGATGCTGGCCGTCCGCACGGCGCGGCCGACATCCCAGATCTCCAGTGTGCCACCAAAGCCGCCGACCCCAAGCGTCGCCCCGTCCGGAGAGAAGACAACGGAGGTGTAGCCCCCGCCCGGATCAGAGCGGGTCTGCGAGGTGATCAACGTCGCGGTGGAGACGTTCCACATCTCCAGAACGGGAGAGGGCACGAGGCCGGGAATGGAGTTCGCTCCGCCGATGGCGAGTCTGCGTCCATTCGGAGAGAAGGCGACCGATTTGACGATACCGTTGGCAGCGGTGGGGAGCGATGCGATGCGTTTCCCGGTCGAGACGTTCCATAGTTCCAGCACCCCTTTATAGGTCGGGCCGGTCGGGGTCTCGGTGTAGTTCGTTCCTCCGATGGCGAGGGTGTTTCCATCCGGGGAGAAGGCGACCGAGGGGGCGAAGTCGTTGGCGGCGGTCGGCAGCGAGGTGAGCAGAACGCCGGTGGAGATGCTCCGCAGATTGATCGCTGTAAAATACTTACCCAGAGAGTCGTAACCCCCCTCGGTGGAGGCGAGGGTCTTCCCATCCGGGGAGAAGGCGATGGACTGGACGTTACCAATAGCGACCGTGTTTACCGTTTCGAGGAGCGTGCCGGTCGAGACGTTCCAGCGGTGGGCCACGCCATATTCGCCAACATTCAACACGCCGCCGTCGGCGAGCGTTTTGCCGTCGGGGGAGAAGGCGACCGCGTGGACGAGGTCTGCTGCGGAGAGTTTGGTGATCCGTGTGCCGCCGGGGACGCTCCACAACTCCAGCACGGTGCTGGACTGGCCTGCCGCGCCGCTGGAGCCTCCGGCTGCCAGTGTGCTGCCGTCGGGGGAGAAAGCGACCCCGTTCACGCCCGAGGCGGCTGCGGTGCCCAGGCTCTTCGTGAGTGCGCTGGTCGCGACGCTCCACAGTTCCAGGACGCCGCTGGAGACGCCGGTCGCGACGTTATAGTTCTGGCCGCTGGCCGCGAGCGTCTTGCCGTCTGGGGAGAAGGCGACCGAGCGCACCCCGGTATTGGCCGCGGTGCCGAGCGATTCGAGGAGATTGTTGCCGGAGAGGCTCCAGAGTTCCAGCACGCCGCTATTCGCGCCGGTCGCGGTGTTGACGCTGACGCCGCCGTCGGCGAGTGTGCTGCCGTCGGGGGAGAAGGCGACGGAGGAGATGCCCGCATTCGCGGCGGTGCTGAGCATGGCGGTCCGCTGCCGCGTCGCGACGTCCCACAACTCGACGACGCTGCCAGCGCTGCTTGCCGTGCCGCTGTAGCCGCCGTCTGCGAGCGTCGTGCCGTCCGGAGAGAACGCGACCGACTGTACGCCTCCTGTGACCAGCAGAGCCGCGCCGCTGCTATTGGCCGCAGTATCGAGCGCAGCGATGCGTTTGCCGGTGGAGACGTTCCACAACTCAAGCACGCCTGTATAAGCGACCGTGGCGAGGTCGAGGGAGTAACGATGCCGCAACCCGCCGACCGCGAGTGTCTTACCGTCCGGAGAGAAGGCGACGGCATGCACAGCCTCATTGGCGGAAGTCGGAAGGCAGATGACCGCTCTGCCTGCAACGGTATGAATCTGGACGATGGGATCTTTGCCGTGGTAGACGCCCACCAGGGCCAGCCGTGTTCCGTCCGGCGAATAGGCCACGCCATCGACCTCGGTCATCGGGGCGTATATCCACTTCACCGGCAGCGCGCCCTGTGCTGCGGAGGCGTGTGGCCACAGACAGACCAGGGCTAGTGCGACAAAAACCCCGAGCCCACCTGCGCGCAATACCGTGAAACAGGTTGTTCGATAACGCACGGTGTGGGTTCTCCTCTGTCCGGTACGATCGGGCGGCGGCGCTCGTCGAAAGGCTTTTCGTTGCGGCGCAGCCGGAATCCTTGTACCGAGCGCACTTCCTGGGATACACTGCATCCGTTCTGGTACAATAAAAAATGATCGCTAATGTAGCTGAGGAGAAACGATGCTTACGGCAGCAATGGAACAGCGTGCAGAGGAGCTGGGCATCCGGTTGGAATACGTCAGCGGTATTCCCATCTGGGAAGCTTCGCCCGTGATCCGGCATCAGCGTATCACGGATCGGATTCGTGCAAGCATAACGACTACTCACCAGGACGCAGGCGGATACGGCTGTATCCACTATGCAGATATTTACCAAATCCATAATGCCAATGCCCCTTGATTCATCCATGGGGATACGGCGTCATCGTGTTGCGAAACCGATGTCTCAGCATCGGGCTTTGCAAGTCTATAAACTTGCACAAATGTGCGTTTGTCTGTATATTATAGAGGATGAACAGGAAAACTTTCAAGTTCAGATTGTATCCGACCCCCGCGCAGGAAACGACCTTGCGGGAGACTTTGGAAACGTGTCGGGAAGTCTATAACAGCCTCCTCAGCCAACGTAAGCACGACTTTGAACTCTGCGGAAAGTCGCCTTCTTGCTACGATCAACAGAAACACCTTCCCCTGTGGAAGGACGCTCATCCCGAACTTTACGACGTTTTCAGTCAGGTTTTGCAGAACGTTGCCAAGCGTGTTGACCTCGCCTTCCAAGCCTTCTTCCGGCGTGTGAAGGCAGGGGAAACTCCCGGTTATCCGCGCTTCAAGAGTAAAGGCCAATACGACAGCATCACCTATCCGCAGGCCGGTTTCAAGGTGTTGGAGCAATCCGTTTATCTTTCCAAGATCGGAACCCTCAAAGCGGTTCTGCATCGGCGCGTAGACGGCAAAGTCAAGACCTGCACTGTTCAGCGTCAAGGCGAGAAATGGTATGTCTTCTTTTCCTGCGAAGTTGAAGCCGAACCACTTCCTGCCTCCGCAGAAAAGATCGGTATTGACGTTGGACTATCGAAGTTTGCCGCTCTCTCGAACGGAGAGATTATCGAAAATCCCCGCTTCTTCCGCAACGAGCAACAGGAACTTGCGAAGGCTCAGCACAAGTTCGATAAGGTGAAGAACAAGCATCGAAGCCCCGCGCGAAGGAAAGCTAAGAAGGTCATTGGCCGTATCCATGAGCGCATCAAAAACCGCCGTCACGATTTCGTTCACCAACTCGCCCGCAAACTCGTCAACCGCTTCGGCCTTATCGCCGTCGAAGAACTCCATGTCGAAAATATGATGGCGACGCCCAAAGCGAAACCGGACCCGGAAAACCTCGGACAGTTTCTTCCCAACGGAGCCGCCGCGAAGGGCGGACTCAACAAATCCATAGCCGACGCCAGTTGGAGTATGTTCCGTGCTCTCCTCACGCAGAAAGCTGAAAACGCTGCTCGTGAAGTGATCGCGGTCAATCCTGCTCACACCTCTCAGGACTGCTCCGGCTGTGGCTGCCGGCCCGAAAAGGATAAGCGCAAGACGCTTGCCGTTCGCGTACATGTCTGCCCCTGCTGCTGCCTTGTGCTGGATCGGGACGTGAACGCCGCTCGGAATATCCTAATCGCCGCCTTGTATCTCCTAAAAATCGTTGTGGGGCAACACAGCGTTCCTGCTTGACAGGATAGAAGCCCCGCGATTTATCGCTGGGGAGTTGTCACATTCTCTTTCCTGATGGCTCTACGAAACGCCCGGACATTTCGATTTTTTGCGAGGAACCTGCCGAGGAAGATACGATGTGCGAAATGATCCCGGAAGCCGTCATCGAGATCCTCAGCAAAGGCTACGAAAAGAAAGACACCGAGATCAGCCTCCCCTTCTATCTCACCCAGGGTATTCGCGACATCGTCATTTTCGACCCCACTACCAACCGTGTCCACCACTATCATGACGGACAAACAGACGAGTACAGTTCGCCTGTTTCCCTCACCTTTGCCTGCGGTTGTCGCGCCACACTGTGAACTCTCCCTCAGGAACAACCTGATAAATAGGCCGAAAGCCCCATGCACCTCTGCATTATCTCTTCTATAATAGGATCATCCTGAGCGGAAGAGGTGGGGTATGGGAACAGTCTCCGGCAGCGCCTTCATCGTCACTTTCATGCTGATCTGTTTCGTCTTGCCCGTGCTTACGGCCTGCCGGGTGCTGGTGCGCCATGGACAGCAGTGGGCAGCCTGCGCGGCGTGCGCCGGACTGAGCATACTCGGGGGCCTGGTGGGCTTTGTGCTGGTATTTCTGGCGGCGGCCCAGTTGCTGCCCGTCGGACACGAGTTGATCGATATGGAAAGAATGTTCGGCAGCCTTGTTTGGGGCACACTGGTTGGTCTGCCTCTAGGAACGTGGGCAGGGGCCTGGAGCGTCGTCTGGTTCGTGCTCCGCAGGCGGCGCAGATAAGGCGGAGGCGCATCGGCCCCGGTTGTTCTGAACCAAAGCAAATCTTGTACCAGGCTGACCAGGTCTCGTCAGGAGCCGCCGAAATAACGTTAGGTGTCCTGGTCCTCCTCAAGCTATCGGCTCTGTTTATCGCCATCAACCTGTTCGAAAACCAACAGGCTATCAAAGTCTATTTCCATCCCTTGGATGCGCCGTAGCAGTTCTGGTACAATAAGGAAGCTACCGCAGTAGAGGGAGGGTCGCCATGACCGTGACGATTGACTTGACGCCGACCGAACAAGAACGCGTGATGGCGGCAGCCCGCCAGAAGAGGCAGGATCCGGCCGAGTTCATTAAGAATCTCATAACAGCACATTTGCCGGAAATCGCTGACAATGAACGACAGAACGGAATCGCTGCGCCGCACATGCCTGACCGAAATCACTTCTACTTTACGGCGACCCGCGAACAGTTCAATGGCGCACTGGATGAGGTTGCCCAGATGAACAAGAGCCTGCCGGTGCTTACAGAGGCCGCATTCGACCGTGAGAACCTGTATGAGGACAGGTTCTGATGGCGTATCTTGTCGATACCAATGTGGCCGCCAGACGTGTGCTGCCCGCCGATCCGCAATATACCGTTGTGAACCAGGCGATAGACCAATTGAGACAGCAAGGCGAGGTCCTTTACATTACAGCGCAAGTTATTGTTGAGTTCCATGCGCTTGCGACCCGCCCCATGGAAGCAAACGGCCTGGGTATGACAGCAGCCCAAGCCAGTCTTGAAGCCACAAAGATCGAAGCAATCTTTCCTTTGTGGCGCAGCCTCGTAGACACCTACAGCATCATCGGACGACAAGTTTACGACGCGCGCCTTGTAGCCGTTATGCAAGCGCATGGCGTTACTCACATTCTCACCATGAACCCCACTCACTTTCGGCGTTTTGCCGGCATCGTCGTTATAGAACCTAAGGCCGTATCCGGCGTGGTTTTGCCTGGCCTCAATGAGCCCAAGGCCGATTTCTTTTGGGTGCGTTCCATTTCATTGGGTGAAACTTTGTCTACGCTGCAAACCGTAATGGCGTCGTCAATTCGTCTGGTCGGGCGATTTTCCAGTAACCATAGACCTTCTTTTGACGCTGACGACGACGATAGGCATGGAAACT
>JBBQPO010000061.1:0-24201 GCA_038217285.1 Chthonomonadales bacterium | reverse complement strand
CGGGTGGAACACAGTATCCGACGTGTGAAAGGGTTTCGTATCGTGCGCGATGAGTATCGTTTGGCGACAGGTTTGTTCGGTCGTTCCTGTCTTTGTGTGGTGGGCTTGGTGCAGTTGTTGTCGCTAACGAGGTCTCTGCCCTCGTTTAAGGAAGTGACAAACAGACCGTTGGTAACACCTTTCGGAGGGAGTAGTCTGTCTGCTCCCCCCGCCGCGATAGCCTGCCCGGAAATGGGCAAAAATCTATTCGTCGGATCATCTAGTGCAAGCACCCCAGTTCGCCAGCCGAGATGGGGTGCTTGTCTGCCTGCCATAGGACGAAGATATAGGCGTGGTGATCTGTACCTTCAGGCACTCTATTTCGGAAGTAATGAATGCGTCAACTGGAGATAAAAAGAATGAAAAGTAGTGCGGGTTTCGTGACGGTTACGTTGCTCTTAATGGTGTCACTTGGGAGCCTTCCCACGCGTCGGGCGTCGGCCCAACCGCAGCAAGCAACACCTGCAAAGGCGGCATTCGAAACAGATATAAGATTAGACCACCATGTGAACCTTGAAGCGAAGGGAGTCCCGCTGGATCAACTATTTTCCAAGTTGTCTACAGAGGATCTGGAACTCCGTGTTGATACCAAATGCGCGGCGCAGCGGCTGCATCTTGCCCTGCATGATCGGCCGTTGCGGATCTTGTTGCGTTCCATCGCGGAGTTGCTTCCCGGCTACTGGAAACCCTACGCAAACGGCCGTGGATACAGTTTTTATATGACCAACAAGGCTCTCGCAGAACGTGAGGAGTGGTGGCGACTTTACATGAGGCAGCACGACGCGGCGCTGGAGGCCCAGCGTCGTTATGTGGTCGAGCGGCTTGACGAGAAGCCGCAGCCCCTCCAGGGTGAGCAACTGTCAGAGAACCAATATGCACAAATTGTCAATGCCCACACGTTTTACTACGCACTCCTTAAGGATATGAAATTTTCCATCGCCGATCATCTGGTCGACACTTTAATGTATGGCACCGGAGATATGTTTGTTTCTGATTGTTCCCTGGAGGAGGGGGCCGTAACGTATAGGCTCTCCGAATTACCCGAAGCATGCCGCCAGGCAGTCCATAAGGATTACCTTGGAGCTTTCCTGGCGAGCCAGCACATCTCCGAGTCAGCCGTAGCGCTCAGGATTGCCAACGAGGGTCGCAATCTTACCCTTTACTATCTCCTGCCCGATGGTCGGGAGATGCAGTCAGATTTAAGTTTTTCGTTAGGTCAAGCGCCTGACGCCGCTCCGCTCAGTCTGAAGCATCTGGGCCTGATAAGTGTCGTTAAAAAGCTTGGAAAGCGGGCACCCGCAGACTGGAAGCGGTTGGCCACCTATCAGGAGGGTCGGGTGTGGCCCAACGAACCGCCGAAAGCGAACCTATTTCCGCGACGCATGTTCGCCTTCGGTCCCTCGCGTATGGCAGAGCGTCTGGACTGGCTCAGAGACAAATCTCATATCGAATTCGTGTCGGACTATTATGACCGCAGCGGCACTTCCTTAAAGGAAGAGGAGAAGACGAAGAGCCCCGCCGAACCTTTGAAGGTTGAAATGGATTCGCTGGCAGAGGAACAAGATATCAGTTGGAAAGTAGGGAGCGAGGGTATCTACCTTTTTCGGAACAACCGCTGGTATCGCGATGATGGACTTCAGGTGCCACTCCCGTTACTTAGGCAGTTCACGACGGATCTTATGGCGCATCCTCCGCAGAAAGTACAGGAGGCTATAAACGACGTGTCCGGGCCTCAAGAGTTGAAAGCGAGGATGGACCTGGAGGCGCGGATTGTGATGGCGCTGTCGCCTTTCCAGATCGCGACGGGCCTGGAGTGGGCGGCGGTGGATACACATCCGAAAAAGGGTCCGTCCCAGACGGTGTTCCCGTTCGCCGGATTTGCGGAGCGTATTCGGCACGAGCGGTATACGGCTCTGTTCTATGCGAGTCTGAACGATACGGCGCGTATCGCATTGATAGAAGGCCGACTTCCTTTCGGCGAACTCAACGCAGATCAGCAGAGGCAGGCTGTTTTCTTGAAGTCCGCGCTGATGTTACAGCCTCCGGATAAGCCGATCTGGCTGCGTCTCAATGCTACCCCCAGGCGAGCCTTCTCGCTCGATATACCTGGGGGCAGTGTACGAGGCGTCCGCCTGGAAGTCGTCGCACCGCCCACAGAAGGGGTACCATAGTCCTTATATCCGCCGTTCGTCGACTCCCCCACCGATACATTTCGACCGCTTGGTCCTTATCGGTAGCGATGCTCAGGCTTTGGCGGGGACGCCCTGGAAGCGCGGATCGGCGATGCCAGCCAGTTCGCCGGTGCTGTCGCCGAACTGCGCTGTCGGGACGCCCATGCGGTTCAGCATGGCGTGGTAGAGGTTGCAGAGCGGCGTCTTCGCCTCGTAGACCAGGTGACGGCCGGTGGCGAGGGTGCCGCCGCCACGACCGGCCAGCAGAATGGGCAGGTCGTAAGGGCTGTGGGCGTTACCGTCGCGCATGCCGCTGGCGAGCATCACCATCGAGTTGTCGAGCAGGGTGCCGTCCCCTTCCTTGATACCCCGCATCTTCTCCAGCATGTAGGCGTACTGCTGCGTGTGCCAGATGTTGATGAGCTGATACTGCGCCAGTTTCGCAGCCTCGTTCTGGTGGTGCGAAATCTCATGATGGCTGCCGTTGACGCCGGGCAGGAAGGAGAAGTTCTTGCCGCTGACCTCGTTGCCGAACATGAAGGTGGCGACACGGGTCGAATCGGTCCAGAAGGCCAGGACCATGATGTCGAGCATCAGGCGGGTCTGCTCCGTATGGTCGATGCCCCGCTCCGTCAGGTGCGCCGGGTCTTTATAGTAGTCTCGGATGCGCCCGCCGAGCCGCTCGATCTCTTTGCGGGCCAGTGGGTCGCCTCCATACTCTCCCGCGCGGCGGGCTGCGTCGAAGGCGATACGGGTCTCGATAGAGCGCACGGCATCGAAATACTCGTTCAGCTTGTGCTTATCCGCAGTGCCTATCTTCGTCTGCAGGCTCTTCGCATCGTCGAGCACGGCGTCCAGCACGCTGGCGTCCCGCGGCGAGACGACCCGGCCCCCACCGCCTTGCGAGCGGAAAAGGCGGTCGAACGCCAACTGCGGGTTGATCTCGCGGGTGACCGGCGTGGTCGGCGTATTCCAGGAGATATGCGAACCATAGATCGCGGTGTAGCCGACATTGGCATCGACATATCCCGTGACCGGCTCAAGGCTCAGCTCCAGGGATGGCAGCGGGGTCATATTGCCTAGCCTCTGCGCCACGATCTGGTCCAGCGAGACCCCGCCGCAGCGCAGGTCGGCACCGGTCGTCTTGGTGATATGGGTGCCCGTCAGGAACGGCGCGACCTTGACGTAGTGCCCGTCGCCCTCGATGCTCTGTCGGTTCATCAACTGCGTCAGCACCAGCAGGTCGGACTTGACGTTGCTGAGCGGCGCGAGGATGGGAGAGAGATCAAAGTTGCTGCCGTTCCCTGTCGGCGTCCACGCCTTCGGTTGTACACCGTTCGGCATATAGAGAACGGCCATACGCACCGGAGGCTTGACCTTCTTGTCTTTCCCGCCCTGGGCCAGCGTGGCCAGCGGCTGCATCGCCTCCAGCAGCGGCAGACACATGGTCACTCCAAGCCCTTTCAAGACCGTTCGACGCGATAACAGAGGCTGCTCTTTGCTCACGGAAACTCTCCTTGCAATGACCTTTGGCTACAGAATCAAGGGGTTGGCACCCCTCGCTACGCGCCTACGGCGGATCGTCCTTCGGACGAAAAGTGCGATCACGAGGATCGATGACTACAGGTTTTTGCGGTACTGGAACGGGTAGCTGCGGGCTATCTCCAGTACGAGGGTGCTGCTGCGATAGTTGTCTTTTTTCACCGCTTCAGTAATCTTATGGACGGCAGGCAGATCGTAAGGCTCCAGGCCGCGCCCGAGGGCATATGCCAGCATCTTCTCCGTCAGGTTGAGGACGAACTCGTCCTTGCGCAGAAGCATCAGCTTCTTGAGTTCTGCCGGACCGTTGAACTTCTCTCCGGTGGTCAGCACTCCGGAAGCGTCCACGGGGGCGCCGGACGCCTGGGTTCGCCAGCGTCCGACCGCGTCGAAGTTCTCCAGGCCGAAGCCGATGGGGTCCATGCGGTTGTGGCAGGAGGCGCATGCCGGATTCTTACGATGCTCCTCCAGCCTATGGCGGAATGTCAGGCCCTTTCGGGGCGCATCGTCGGCGGGCAGCGTGCCGACGTTGGGCGGCGGCGGCGGGGTCGGTGCGCCGAGGATCTGCTCCAGTACCCACTTTCCGCGCAGCACCGGGCTGGTGCGCAGGGGATAAGAGGTTTCCACCAGCACACTCCCCAGCGTCATGACGCCGCCTCGGCTGTTATCGGCCAGCGTGACGCGGCGCATGTCGGCGCCCGTGACCCCCGGAACCCCGTAGTGTTTCGCCAGCTCTTCGTTCAGGTAGGTGTAGTCGGCGTCGAGCAGACGCAGCAGGCTGGCGTCTTCGCGCACCACCGAGTCGAAGAAGTCGATGGTCTCGGCATACATCGCGTCGCGCAGGGTGGGCGTATAGTCTTTGAACTGATTGGTATCGGGGTGCGCGGTCGTGTAGAGATCCCGCGCCCGCAGCCACTGCCCCGCGAAACTGTCGGAGAAGGCGCGGGACTTCGGGTTCTGCAGCATCCGCCGCACCTCTCTGTCCAGTACCTCCGGCTTGCGCAGTCGGCCCTGCGCCGCCAGCGAAAACAGCTCTTGATCCGGCATCGAGGCCCAGAGAAAGTAGGAGAGGCGCGAGGCCAGTTCGTAGTCTCCGAGCGGATAGGCCTCCGCCGTGGGGCGGTCGCGCTCAACGCGAAACAGGAAGTTCGGTGAGACGAGGACGCCTTTCAGCGCGAACTTCGTCGCCGCTTCGAAGTCGTCGCCCGCCGTTTTCGCCTTGTCGAAGAGGCGCATCAGACGCTCTGTCTCCGAGAGTTCGACGGGGCGGCGGAAGGCCAGCGTGGCATAGTGCGTCAGTATCTGCTTCGCCGCCGCGCGCTCCGTCAGGGTCTTACTGGGGCGCACGAAGAAGAGCCGCAGTTGGGAGCCTTCGTCCAGCACGTCCCCTGCCGTCGTGAGATAACGCTCCATCAGCAGGGGCGGCACGAACAGGGTGTCGGCGTTGTTGTCGAAGCCGCCGCCCCCGCCGCCGTCCGCCGGGAACTTATCGGCCGGGTGGGAGGTGACGCCGAACAGGTCGCGCACCGTGTTGTTGTACTCCTGGCGGCTCAGGCGATGGATTAAGACCCGCCCCGGATTTTTCGGCAGCAGGGCGGGATCGACGTTGTTCAGGGTCTTCGTCAGCCAGTCTGACACCAGATTGCGCTGCTCCTGCGAAGGCTGCGGCGTTCCGGGGGGCGGCATGGTGCGTTCGCGGAGGCGTGTGACGACCTTGCGCCACGTCGTCTGATCGCGCTGAAGAGCGACGACATCGTGGAATGCACCCAGGTTGATCCCCGAAGCCCCGCCCTTTTCGCCGTGGCACTTGCCGCAGTACTGGGTCAGCACAGGCTGCATCGTCTTTTCGTACTCGGACTGCGCGGGACTGGGGGGCGGTTCACCCGCTCCTCCGGTCATTCCGGCCCCAAGCAGCAATGCAGGGAAAAAAAGGAGAGAAGCCCGCTTGAAAAGTGGGCTGCACAGAGCTGGTTTGTTAAATCCGACGGCGGACATAGTGTAACTTTCAAGCCTCGAACGATTTGCAGAGCGCGCGCATTCTCTCTTCTATTAGAGTACCATACGCAGCCGAAGGTTGCACTTTCTGGAAGAAGTATTGACAAAGGGCGGACAAGATTGGTAGACTGAAGGACAGGGTGGAGCGACGAAAAGGAGAGTGAGAAAGATGCCTGCGCCAAATCGCAATCGCTATTCCGACGACTACGGCGGGGGATCGACCGCCGTCCGTACTCTGGGCGCTTTCCTGCTCTGCGCGGTGCTGAGTTTTGCCCTGGGCTTCTTCGTGCTGGCCCGTTTCTGGAGCAGCAAGCCGAAAGCGGATGGGGATGGCCTGGTGAAGAGCATGGTCGCGACCCTCGGCGACCAGGGTCCTTCCCATCACGGCGACGACACGCCGGTTCCCCAGAGAACGGCGCTGCCTGCCGCGCAGCCCACCCCTCGAGTCATTGCACCGCGCATAGATCCTGCCGAAGATGTGCAGAAACCTGCCGGGATAGACGGGAACAAAGATCCTCAAAAGGAGCCCGACACCTCGCAGGATAACCTCCCCCGTCCCCCCAACGAAGCCGCGAAACCCGGCGAAGCCGCGCTTGTGGATCCCACACCTCCGGCGGACGGGCCAAAGCCGAGGAGACACAAAAAAATTCCTGCGCCCGACGAGTCGCAGGCTGCAAAATCGCCGGGTGAAGAGATCGTTCCTCCCGCCAGTACCGACGATGTCAACGATGTGCAGACAACGCGCCGTAAGCGCACCGCAAGCGCCGAGACCACAGGCGGCCTTTTCCGGGTTCAGATCGGCGTCTATTCGACACGTGAAAAGGCGGAAGAGCAGGCCAAAATCGCCTCCGACAAGGGCTTTGACACCACGGTTCGCACCGTGACCAGCAGCGACCGTACGCTCTACCGCGTCCAGCACAGCGCCCATCGCAACCGGGTAAACGCGGAGACCGAGAAACAGCGCCTTGTCGATGCAGGCCTCGACGCCTACATTGCCAACCCGTAAAAGGGCGTCTATCGGGGAGCGGCGCTCCGCCCGCCAAGGGGGGGGAATAGCCCCTTTCGCAACTTTTTTGACGCGGGGGCTTGCAGGATTTGCCGGAACTGTGTATAATAGCGCGAAAGCCCCCGTTTGTGCGTTCCGGTACCCCCTCCGATGAACGCGCCTGGAGCGGAACCGCTCCCGCCGTTTCACCGGCATCCCAATATCCGTGTATCCCGCATCTCGGTCTCTCTCAAGCGTCCTCGAACGCGCCCCGATGCAGGGACTATCTCGTGTCTTGAAAGACACATACTGGAAGGCAGGAAGTTTTCATGAGGAACAGGGTGTTCTGGAACTCTCCCCACACGCGATTATTTTCGTGTTTGACGTTGCTTGGTCTGGCGGCGCTGGCTTTCGCCGGATGCGGCGGCGGCGGTGGTGGCAGCAATAATGGCGGCAACAACAACGGCGGTAACAACGGCGGCCCCACAAATGTAAGTCTTACGGGTACCGTGAAAGACAACACTCCCGGTCATGCCCCGGTCGTCAAGGCGCTGGTGAGCATCGTCGGCACGAGCTTTTCGACGCTTACCGATGCCAGCGGCAACTTCAGTTTCGTCAGCGTACCCAATACCGTTACACGGTTCACGGTCGGCAATCCCAACACGACCACTTACTTCAGCTATGCCAACTTCGGCGGCAAGTTATACTCCACCCACGACTGTACGTTCCCCCTGCCGACCCTGCATACCGGAACCAATATGGTCGCCGAGGTGGACCTGCTTCTGGGCGGTATCAACCCGCCTCCGCCCCCGCCGAGCGGCTGCCCGTAAGACGGCTCTGCGGCGAGGCAACGGCGAATCCTGCCGTCGCCTCGCCGTCTCCTTTTCGGAAGACGATTCATGCGCGTTCCTGACCACCTACGCCGTCGGCTCGGTACCCTTTTGCGCTGGACGGCTGCGGTCGGCTGCGTGGTCGGAACGGTGCTTGTCTATCGCTGGGCCGAGCCGACCAGCCCTCCGACGCCTGCCACGTTACAGGGCGCCTCCCTCGGTTCCAATGTGACCATGCGTCTGGAGAACGCTCCCTTTGTCGGGCACTCCAACGGCTTTAAGACCTGGTCGCTGCAGGCCGGACGAATCGAGTTGGAACGCCTTCCCGGCGGCTCTCTCGCAAGTATCGAAAGTATCGCCCTCACCGACATCAAAGACGGCCTGCTTTTTCCGGCGCCTCCCCCCTTGCCTGTTCCCTCTTTGGTCCTTGCTCCCGCCGCCCAGCATTCGCCGACCCAAACCGCACCGGGTCAGATTCCTCCGGAAGCCGAAGTGACCTATGGTCCCTGGAACGCAAAGTTCAGGGCCGGACGCGGGCACTATCGTTCCGGCCTGATGTCGCTTCCTCCCCCCGAGTTGGCGGTGCTCTATCGCCTGCAGTCGGAGTTCGACCTTTCGCAGGGCGTCGATTTCCGTACCCGCGAGGGCGATCATTTCGAAGCCCAATCGCTGACGGTACTCGATCTCCAAAACAAAAAAACAGGGCATTCAGAACGTCGTATCCTCTGCGAAAACGGCATGAAGGTGACGCGTAAAGATGCCCAGGTGACGGCGAACCAGTCACGCTACGATGTCGCCGGTCGCACGGTCGAATGTCTCGGCGGCGCGCGCGCCACCTTCCCGGACGGCGTTGTCCAGGCCGAAAGAATGTACTGGTCCCTAGACGCAGGCATCGTACGCTGCCCGGAAGATACGACCGGCGTCTTACGTGGCGTGCCCTTTGTGGCGCATGGTCTGACGATAGACCTCAAAAGCCGCACCGCGCATGCGAACCATATGGAGTTCGACTTGCGTAGTGAGTCGCTGGGGAAACTGCATTTTTAGAAACGGGAGGAAAGGGAAAATAGTGACACATCAACCGTTCGGTCGATCTTTCTATGGCGTCGTCGCGTTTGGCGCGTTGGTGGCAGCAGGCGGGACCATCTCCCTGGTGGCTTCGGCACGACAGTCGGCCCCCTCGCCATCGCAGACGAAAAGAGCGGCGCAGACCGCCCCCGTTTCACCGGCAGGCAAGCAGACCGCCCTGCCCGGTTTCGGCAAATCTACTGATGTGCACGGCACCCCGGCCGTCGCTCCGTCTCCTACTCTTGAAACGCAGAAGGCGGCCCATATCGCCATGGACGATCCGGACCTCAATATTAAGACCGGCTTGACCAAAGGTAAGAACGTCGTCTACACGGAAGGCGACATGAAGTTCACCGGGTTGACGGCTGTCTATAACGATAAGACCAAAGAACTCGATGCCCAGGGCAGCCTGGAGCTCGACGATCCCAAGCATCATGTCACCGGTGACCGCTCTCATGTAGACCGCAAAAAGCAGATGGCGACCATCGCAGGCAGTGTCGTCATCACGCTGAAACCGACCCCGCCCGATCCTGGCGTTCCTGCCGACAGCGACAGAGCGAAACAACATCAGTACCCTATTATCATCACCTGTGATCGTGTGCAGGACGCGTACAAGAAGGAGTTTATCGTCCTGACCGGTCACCTTGTCTTCAAACAGACGATCAAGAAAGACGATGGCAAAATGGTCGAGCGCACACTGACGGCAGAGCATGCCGAATACGACGGCAAGACCAACACGATGCATCTCTTTCAGCCCGTGAAAGCCTTCGACTCAGAAGGACAGAAAATCGATTTCGAGAAGGATGTCTATGTGGGGACGAAGGAAGGCGAGGAGACCCTGAAAAGCACCGGCCATTCGACGATCAACTTTAATCTCGATGATGCCAAGGGCGACGATCCGGCGGCGGACAGCAAAGAGACCCCGCCACCTCCAGACCCTAAGAAACCCAACTGAGGCTCTCCCGACCGTGCAAAAAGGAGAACCCATATGGGTTCTCCTTTTTGATGCTACGCTTCTGTAGGTAAACCGTCTCGTGCGGGTCAGGCGGCGGCTTCGGCTTCGGCCCGGCGCCAGGCGCGCAGACGTTCCAGTTCGAAGGCGAGCACGGCGGCAGGGATTTCCGAGGCATTGGCGATCCGGTCAAGAACTCGCGCCAGACTGCGCTCGGTATGCTCGTCCGCGTCGTCCGGGTAGAGGGCGTCCATCGCTTCCACCAGCAGATAGAGCGCCTCATTGGCGAAGCGAGCTTTGCCCTGCGGCAGCGCGCGGAAGGGAGCCTGCGCGTAGAGGCGTGAAATCTGCTCCGCAACGCCGTCCCAACCCGTGCCAGCGGCGGGAGTAGGCCGAGGCGCCGGCGCGGCTTGCTTCATCGCGACCACCGAGGCGTCTCTGGCCTTGGCGGCTTCCCAGTCGCCCAAGCCGATACCCTCCACGAGCCGGACCTGAAGGGGCTGGCCGAACAGTTGTCGCACTACCTCGTGGACCGTGTGCAGCATGGAGACCTGCGTGATGACGCTGGCGCGGGTGTACTCTTCGGCATCGATCCCGAGCACCAGTGTCCCATTTTCGATGGTGATCGCGTGCGTCTGCTCCAGGGCTTCCCAGAACGAGCGGTTGTTGACACGGTCTTTCAATTGGTTCACACAGTTGGCCCAGAGGATGGGCAAAGAGGCCGCGCTCATAAGTCGATCACTCCTGACAGGGGAATATACGGACATAAAAATTAACGGTAGACCGAACACGACGGCGCTGTTTCGGCTCCTCACGCACGATTATACGCTCTGTACCAGGAGAAGTCAAGGGGTGGAAGAACAGCAAAATGCTCTCGATACGGCGTTCGCAGGAGCGCGTGCCAGGTGGGAAGGCAAGCGGCCTCCTGTCCGACCGTGAAACCGCCGTGCATACGTGTTATTCAACCGGTAAAATACGGAAGGAATCGCGGGGGAGAATGGAGAAACATCCCTGCACGAACAATGAGTTTGTAGGACGCTGGTGGAGGGCACGCAGAGATGGTATCTAACGTCTGGAAAATGGCCGAGACGATCATGGCTCCCAGTAAGACCGGGGAGGCCGAGGAAGCCCTGCAGCGTCGCGAAGAGCGGGCCTGGCTCGACAGATGCGCAGAGGGGGACGAACGGGCCATACGCTGGGTGCTGAACCGGTATCGGGATCGAGTCGTGCGTCTGGCGGCCCATGTCCTGCACAACTCCCGCGAGGCCGAAGATGTGGCGCAGGAGGCGTTCGTCAAAGCGTTCCGCCAGATCGGCCAGTTTCGGGGCGACTCCGGCTTTTACGCGTGGCTCTACCGGATCGTCATCAATCTCTGCCTGGACCGCATGCGCCGCAAATGCATGACCTCGGAGATGCCACTGGAGGAGAATATCGCGCACTTCGTGGCTGTCTCGCCCGATGTTGAAAATCGCCTTTCCGTCGCCCAGGTGCTCGATTCGCTGACTCCGCCGATGCGCGCGGCCCTGGTGCTGCGCGAAGTCGAAGGGCTGGAATACGCGGAGATCGCCGACGTCCTCAATATTCCCGTCGGAACGGTGCGGTCGCGACTCAACACGGCTCGCGAGCAGTTTCGACGTCGCTGGACCGCGTTGGAGGAGGAGGTCAATCATGTCTGACCGCTGTTACGGGTGGCGAATGCTGCTGTCGCGCCGAACCGACGGGGACCTGTCGCGCTACGAGTGGGAAGCGCTGGACGATCACCTGGCCGGCTGCCGGGAGTGTCGAGAAGCGGCACAGTCGGACCGTGTGCTGCACCTTGCCCTGACCCGAGAGAGTTTTGCGCTCGATCATGAGAGCGGACGCCGCCTGGACGAGCATATTCTGCTCGCCCTCGGCCTGCCGGAACGCCTGACTCTCCGGCAGCGTTGCATGCGCCGAATGCGTGAGGCGTGGGCCTGTTGGGAGTCTATTCCCAATCTCTACCTCACCCAGATAGCCGGCGGAGCCCTCTGCGCCGCCTCGCTGACCGCCGTGTTCCTGCTGACCGCCCTCCACCCTATCGAGTACTCCGCGCATACCGGTCGGGAGTCGCGCCGCGTTACCGCCACGCACTCCAATGAGCCGCCGGTGCCGTTGGAGTCGCTGCTGAACCGTCCGTCTCCCCGCGCTGCTTTCCTATGGACGGTCCCCGCTGATCCACGTCCGCGCAGCAGTGCGGAACCGGCGTCGCCTCCTGCCCTGCCGGCGCCCTCCGTCTCTACGCCTCCCCCTGCCGATTCGCCAAAGTCGCAACAACACGGTTCACTCCCCGGCCCGCTCGTCCGGGGCTAGGACAACGCCATGAGCGCCACGTTGGCGGAGAGTTCCGCGCCCGCGAAATCGATACGGCCTTCCCCGTTCCGCTCCGGTTGGCTGATCGGGATCGTCCTGGGCGTGACCGTCGGACTGCTGGCCTTTCCAACGGTGCGCTTCACCCTGCTCGCCCAGTTGCAGTTCGCGCTGTCGGAAGAGAGCCGTCCGCTCATGGGGGTGGCCGATCCGCACGAAACGGAACGGGAAGTGGGTCGGCTCGACGCGACCGCCGCCGCCGCACCGGAGGACTATCTCCTACAGGTCGGGCGCGCCACCGCTCTGGCGAGCGCTGGCGAACACCCGGGATCTGCCGGAGACGACAACGACCACATGCTCGTTCGGCTGGCGCAACTGGCGCGCCAGTTTCCGACGCAGCCGGGCGGTTTTGCACACCTGGCCCGCTACATGATGGCGGATCGCATCCGTATTCAGCGCCCCGAAATCGTCGAAACCGCCTCCTCGACAGGTCGCAAGAGTTCGCCTCCGGAGACACTGCCCCTGCCCGCCGTCTGGAGGCGCGACGTGCGCCTGATCGAATGGGCCTTGAACTCGGGGGCGGCGTGTGACCCGGACAACGCTTTCTGGCCCGCCATGCTTGCGGTCGCCTACTTCGCCGCCCACCGGGACGAAGAGGCCCTCGCGGCCTTCACTCGGGCGGCGCACAAACCGCGCTGGGACGCCTACCTCTACGAAGAGGTGTTGGGCCAGTGGCGACTCTACTCCGCCACCTATGGCGATCATGGCGCGATGCAGAAGATCGGTCCGCTCTCTCTCATCGCCTTTCCCCACCTCTACGAAATGCGGCACGCCGTCGAGATGGCGCGCTGGCACGCCGAACAAAGCGCCGCCGCCGGTCACGACGAGGAGGCGCTACGCATCCGCCGCAATCTCTCGATGCTCGGCATCATTATGCGCGAAACCGCCTCCTGGTCGTATGAGGCCCTGATCGGCACCGATCTTTTCTTTCTTTCCGCCACAGACGGCACAGACCATGCGCCGCCGGGAGCGATCCGGACGCTGGCGCAGTGGGAGGGACGCTCCCAACGCTATCTGGCCCTGCTGGCCCGCAATCACAGGGATGCAGGATGGGTACGCCGGGAAGTGGTCAACTGCTGTGAGCTACGCCAGCGTGTGGACGTCGCCCGCTACGACGCTTCTTATCCCGGTATTCCGCCCGGTATTCCGCTTGTGCCGCTCTTCGGCAGTTGGATGACCGGTATCTGCCTGCTGCAGCAGATGCTCACCCTGACGGCCGCCGCCCTGCTCGCCGCCCTCTGGCGCCGCTACGGTTCCCAGCTGCCCGCCTCACCGGTGGCACGACGCCTCACGATCGTACTGTTGTTCTGCCTGGCAGCCGGCAGCGGCGGGATGCTCTTCTTCGGAATCGCGACTCCCCGCACTGCGCTGCTCTTCTTAAGCGGACTGACGCTGTTGATCCTGCCTCTGACCAGAGTCTTCCGCCGCCCTCGCCCGACGCCGTCCGGCCCTGCTAACGAGATCGCTCTCTGCTGGAAATCGGGCACGACGCTGAGAATGGCCGCGTTCCTGATCGTGCCGCTCCTGCTCTGCCTCTATGAGCGCCGTTACTTCCTCAGCGGCCTGCATCCCGTCGCGCTGCTGCTGACGAGCATCATGGGAATCGCCCCGCCCGCTTCCCCGCAGGATGCCCTCCAGACAGCCTTGCTGGGTTCGGGCCTCACCATGGCTCTGCTCACCGTCGTCTGCCTGTGGGGTCTCTCCCGGCACGTCGAGCCTCTGGCCGCCCTCCTGCTGGGCCTGCGCCGCCTCACCCCGCCTCTGCTCGCCTGCCTTTCGCTGGCTTATATCGGTGTGCTCAACCAGACGCTGCATCTCGATACGGCGACCAGCCGCGCCCTGAACGAAGTGGCGCAGAACGACCTGCAGTGGGTCCTGACCCACAGCAGCTCCACCCCGTGACCCCGCCCCTCAAGGGGCGGTCTGATGCGGTAAGCCCCCTAAAGGGGGCTGGGTCGGACGTGAGCAGGGGCGAATGCGCAAGGAAACAGGGTGTCAGCCATCCCTGATGGAGAGATTTGCTCTCCCTTTCAGCCCTCCCAGGCCCATTTATGGGCCTTAATCTTCCCCAACAGGCCGCTCCTTTAGGGGCGGCGGTCTTCGCAAGGAGGGGTCAGGGGCTCGGCGGTGCTAACGCCTGCCGACTCGAAGGAGGCCATTTCGCGCAGCAGGCGCACACTCGCTTCAACCAGGGGAAAGGCGAGCGCGGCCCCACTGCCCTCGCCAAGCCGCATTCCCAGGTCGAGCAGCGGCTCCGCTCCCAGAGTCTCCAGTGCGAGGGCATGGCCCTGTTCGGCCGAGCGATGGGCAAAGATCATCGTGTCGCGAACGTTGGGGGCGAAGCGAACGGCGGTCAGAGCAGCCACGGTGCAGATGAAGCCGTCCACCAGAACCGGAACGCGGTTGGCGGCCGCCGCCAGCATCGCCCCGACCAGGGCGGCGATCTCCAGTCCTCCGACAGCGCACAACATCTCGAACGGCGCGGTGGACTGCGCCGCATGGAGCGCCACGCCGCGGGCGATCACCTCGCGCTTGTGCGTCAGTTGCGTATCGTCCAGCCCTGTCCCGCGCCCAACCGTCTCTTCCGCGCTGCGGCCGGTCAGCAGAGAGAGCAGCGCAGCCGCCGACGCGGTGTTGCCGATGCCCATCTCCCCGAGAGCCAGCAGATCGAGGCCGCTGCGCACGGCGGCCTCCACCCGCTCCCGACCCACCTCCAGCGCGTTCTCCGCCTCCGTCGGCGTCATGGCGGGCTCGTGGAGAAAGCTGCGCGTGCCAGCGCGTATCTTGCGGTCCAGGGCGAGGCCGAGCGTCGAGCCTGCGACCCCGACATCGACGATCTCCAGTGTAGCTCCGAACTGCCGGGCCAGCACATTGATCGCCGCTCCCCCCGCCGCGAAGTTGGCGACCATCTGGGTCGTCACGACCTGTGGATAGAGGCTGACGCCCTCCGCCACGATGCCGTGGTCGCCCGCGAACAGCAGGATATGCCGCCGCTCCACACACGGCGGGACGCGCGCCTGGATGGCACAGAGCTGCGCCGCCAACTGTTCCAGCCTTCCCAGACTGCCGAGGGGTTTGGTCTTGTTGTCGAACAGCCGCTGCGCGGCAGCGCGATGCGAATCGGAAACGGGGGGAATTTCGGGAATTTTCATGGGATGTCTTACCTGTCGTCAGAAGATGGCGGCATTATGACGCGCTTGTCCGGCGGCTGTCAACACCGCAAGGCAAGGCGTGGCGACATTGACAACGACTCGGAGAAACGTTACAATGAGAGAAAGGCGCGGGTGCGTGCAACTCTCACCCGTTCAAACTCGTCTTGTAGAACATACGGCGACGATCGCAACGCAAGGAGGTCACACCTATGCCATCCCTGGACGCACAGCAAAAAAAGTGGATTGACGAGACGATCAAGCGACTCGGACTGAACGAGTACGGCGACTCCCCCGACACGATGTATACGGGCGGCACGCCGCTCTTCAATGAGTTTTCCGGTAAAACGATCAACCGCTACGACTATATTATCAGCCGTCATAAAGACTGGCTCCCACAGTCGAAGTAAAAAGCTTCGAGAAACGAGGTGAAGGCGATGGGCGAAAAATCCGGTTCCCGCAGTTTGCGCTGGATGTCGGCTCTGCTGCTGGCCGCAGCCGCGACTCCCACACTCCTGACCTGGCAGCACCAGGCGAAGGAGCAGGCGCTCCCCGCGACTCCGCCTGCGGTGGCGTCGGACTGGGTGGACACCAACGCTCTGGAAGTCCAGATGCGCCCCGGCACGACCAACGACGATCTCGCGGACCTGAGCAAGAAGCTACACCTCTCTCTGCACTGGAACAGCGAGGTTTCGCAGCAGGAGACCGATGTCGCCGACGCCGATCTGCCCGCTGGCATGGATCGCGACACCGAGCTTGCCGCGTTGCGTGCCGATTCGCGCGTGGAAGCCGCCGATGTGGTCCACTTCTTCCACACACCCCAGGACGAGATGGTCGCCTCCCATCCTATAAGCACAGACGTCAAGCCCGCCGAGGATACCGGACGCTGGAAGCCCAATGATCCGCGCTATAACGAGCAGTGGAACTTCCGCATGGTCAAGGCCGAAGAGGCCTGGGAGAGCACGAAGGGCGAAGGCGCCATAGTCGCCGTTATCGATACCGGCGTTGCTTACAAGGATACCAAAAAGGGCCGCCGCGCTCGGGACTTCGCGGACACGCAGTTCGTCGAAGGCTACGATTTTGTGAACAAAGACGCGTTCCCCAACGACGATCAGGGGCATGGCACCCATGTCGCCGGAACGATCGCGGAGAGCACCGACAACAACGAGGGCGTGGCGGGTCTGGCTTACAAGTGTAAGATCATGCCCCTCAAGGTGCTGAGCGCCACAGGCTCCGGCTCCTCCCGCGACATCGCGGAGGCGGTCCGCTGGGCGGCAGACCACGGCGCGAACGTCATCAACATGAGCCTCGGTGGCCCCTTCCCCGACGATCTGATGCGCTCGGCCTGCGCCTACGCCAAGAAAAAGGGCGTCGCGATCATCTGTGCGGCGGGTAACTCCGGTCGCGAGGGCGTCGGCTACCCGGCGGGATATAAAGACTGTATCGCGGTCTCTGCGGTGGGTCCGGATGGCAAACTCAGCTTCTACTCCACCTGGGGCAAAGAGGTGGCTATCGCCGCTCCGGGCGGCGACAAGCAGAAGGGCGGCGACGCGGGCGGTATCCTGCAGAACACCATGATGCCCGACGGAAACGGGACTATGGAAGACGACTACTTCGCCTTCCAGGGTACCTCGATGGCCACGCCGCATGTGGCCGCCGTCGCCGCGCTGATCGTGTCGCAGGGCGTCAAAGACCCCGATGAGATCAAGAACATCCTGCAGAAGTCGGCGCAGCGTGTGGAGGGTCCGAAGAACCAGTACGGCGCAGGCATCCTCAACGCCGCCGCCGCCGCGCAGATGGCCGGACATGTCAGCGGAGACGCCACCGCGCGTTTCTGGCTGGTAGTCGCGCTCTTTGCGGGCTGCTATCTCGTCGGTAAGGCACGACAGAAATCCGGCACACGCAACGCCTATCCCTTCTGGGGAACCGCCGCGCTGGCGCTGGGCCTGCTCCTTCCCGACTGGCTCACCCATCTCTTCGGCAACGCCTCTCCGTGGAACCTGGCCGCGCACAGCATTCTGATCCCCGGCGCGCTGCTGCTGTTGGGAGCGGAGAAGACCGAGAAGCGACTCCTCGGCTGGATGGCGTTCGGCATGAGCCTGACGCTCGGCTGGGAGTTCCTGCACGGCACGACCCCGCTGGGCGCGGAGGTCGGCCTCTGGCAGCTGCTGCCGTGGGTCGCCGTCAACGGTCTGATCGGGCTGGGAATGCTCTTCGCGGGCCTCTCCGCCACCCGAGACTGAAGCAATCCAACAAAGTCCGGTTTATGCTGGAGCGCATCGTAACCCTCACATACCCTCTGCCGGAACCGGTGGAGGGTATGTGAGTATCGGAGAGGAAAGAAAATGCCAGCTTTAGATCGCTCTATGGAAACTTTAGACACTTTACATACTGTGATCCGCTCCGTATTTGCTGAATGGGAAAAACTGCCGCGAATCCCGAGCGACTGGAAGATTGTCAGTGTGCAGGATCCACAACATGGCCGCTACACGTTACAGCACGTGAGTTTCGCGAAGGAGCGCTATGAGACAAGGCTTCTCGCCTATCTGGAAATCCGGGACGGCAAAATCTGGATATTAACTGACAACACTGAAGAAGGCATCGCTTCCGATCTGGTTACGAAGGGCATCTCGAAAGATCAGATCGTTCTCGGTTTCTACTCCCGTCGGATGCGCGAAGCCGGTGACTTCGCCGTCACTTAGCAGGTATCGTATGCCACGCAAAAACATAGTTCTTCGCCAAAATAAGAGGTGACACGAGTGAATACGCGATTTGAAAATCTACGAGGACTGATGACGGCGATTTTGACGCCGTTCGATATGAAGGGCGAACTGGCGCTGGAGCACATGCCGACGCTGATAGAGTTTCAGAGGCAGGCGGGAATAGACGGCCTCGTCGTCTGCGGGACGAATGGAGAAGGGACGGCGCTGTCGGTGACGGAGCGCAAGCAGGTGCTGGAGACGGTGATAGCGCACAGGGGCGATATGCGGATCGTGGCGGGAACCGGCGCGACGAGCGTGACGGACGCCGTGGAGTTGACCCGCCATGCCACACAGTCAGGAGCCGACGCAGTGTTGGCGCTGCCGCCGTTCTTCTCGAAAAACCCGTCTGACCAGGGGCTGGCGGACTATTTCCGCAGCGTGCTGGACGCGGCCGATGTGCCGGTGCTGCTCTACAATATTCCGCAGTTCACGGAGGTGGCGATCACGGACGAGCTGCTGCGCCTGCTGAAAGGGCATCCGAACCTCGCAGGCATCAAAGACAGCGCCGGAGAGTGGGAACGGTCGCACGAATTTATCACGCGCTATCCGGAACTGCGCATCTTTGTTGGGAGCGACCGGCTGGACGCGCCGTGCTATGCAGCGGGGGGAGCGGGCTGTATCTCCGGCGGAGCCAACGCCTTTCCGGAACTGCTTGTCGCGGTGCGAGAAGGGTTTCGACGCAGCCCGCAAGAGGCGGTTCAGGCCCAGGAGCGCCTGAACACGCTGCTCGACATCACGGCGCGCTATCCGTTTCTCTCCACCAGCAAGAGCATTCTGGCGAAACGCGGCCTGCCACGGCTCGGCGTCCGCCCCCCGCTGACACTCCTCTCCCCGGGCATGGAGACGCGTCTGTTCGCGGAGCTCCACGAAGCAGGTTTCCTGCCTGCGGCTTAGAAACTCTCGGCGCTTTCGGTTTACACGCGAGTCGTGAATATGTTATAATGCGCGTTGAGGATAGCGGTCAAAACAGGACCGTGCGAAGGAGCCATTCGATGAGTTTAATTATTGATGAGGTTGTGGCTCGCGAGATTATGGACTCGCGCGGCAACCCGACAGTGGAAGTGGATGTCTACCTTGAAGACGGGACGCGAGGACGCGCCGCCGTCCCGTCCGGGGCGTCTACGGGCGCGCACGAGGCGGTCGAACTGCGCGACGGTGACGCCACACGCTACGGCGGCAAGGGCGTCCTGACAGCGGTAGACAACATCAACGATAAGATAGGGCCGGAGATCGTCGATATGCTCGCCACCAATCAGCGGGGCATCGACATGCGCCTGCTCGATCTGGATGGCACCGACAACAAGGCCAATCTGGGCGCGAACGCCATTCTGGGCGTCTCGCTGGCGGTCGCGCGCGCCGCAGCGGAGAGCCTGCACCTGCCCCTCTACCAGTATATCGGCGGCGTCAACGCCTTTACCCTGCCCGTGCCCATGATGAACATCCTGAACGGCGGCGCCCATGCCGACAGCAACGTCGATCTGCAGGAGTTCATGGTCATGCCCATCGGCGCGGAGAGCTTCTCCGAAGCGCTGCGCATGGGTTCCGAAGTCTTCCACGCGCTGCGCAAGGTGCTGAAGGGCCGCGGCCTCTCGACAGGCTACGGCGATGAGGGCGGCTTCGCCCCCAATCTGGCGAACAACGAAGAGGCCATTCAGATCATCATCGAGGCGATCGAGCAGGCCGGTTACAAGCCCGGCGGCGACATCGCGCTCGCCCTCGACTGCGCCGCCACCGAACTCTATGAGGATGGCAAGTACAACCTCAAAGGCGAAGGCCGCATTCTGACCGGCGCAGAGATGGTGGACTTCTACGCCCGCTGGGTCGATAAGTATCCGATCATCTCCATCGAAGACGCCTGCTCCGAAGACGACTGGGATACGTGGAAGCTGCTGACCGACCGTATCGGCGGCCATGTCCAGCTCGTCGGCGACGACCTGTTCGTCACCAACACCACGCGATTGGCGAAGGGAATTGCCAGCGGGACGGCGAACTCCATTCTTATCAAGGTCAACCAGATCGGCACCCTGACCGAAACGCTGGACGCGATCGAGATGGCGAAACGCGCGGGCTACACGGCGGTGGTCTCCCATCGTTCCGGTGAGACCGAGGACTCGACGATCGCCGACATCGTGGTCGCCACGAACGCGGGCCAGATCAAGACCGGCGCGCCCAACCGCACGGATCGGGTCGCCAAGTACAATCAACTCCTCCGTATCGAGGAGGAACTGGACGATGTCGCTTACTACGGCGGGCGCGACGCGTTCTACAACCTGAAGTAGACCGGAGGGATTTCCTGCCTCGCGATGAACGAGAGACGGGAAATCCCTCTGAATCTCCCCAACCTATGGGAGGATCCGCTCATGGATGAATCAGCATGGAATGAATCAGGCACAAGGAACTATGGGTGGTATGTGCGGGGCTGCAGGAAACTCAACTGGCCGCTGCAGCTCAGCCCCACGGAATTTAGCGCGCAGTACGGCCGTTATTGGCGCTGCGACCGAACCATTCAACGCTACGAGGATCGGCGCATGCGCCACATCAGGCGGCGCAGAGGCTCGACCTATAACGAGGACGCGTTTCTCGAACGGCTGATGAAGAGCATCCGACAGGAGCGTGAGCTTCTGCACTATCTTTCGACGGCGGTCTTTGCCGGACAGGGGAGGGAGGACGAGGAGGGCGGCGCGGGAATGCCCGCCTACCGCCGTCCCGATCAGCCTGTTCTCGTGGGAGCCGGAGCTAAACTTCCGCCGCATCTGGACCCAGAGCCGGATGTGCGCGATCCGTAGATTGCGATGGAATGAAAACCTGGGCTGGCGATGGATTGAAATCCTTCGCTAGGGGCCTCCGGCCCGAGTGACCGCCTTCGCGGGCACCAAGCCGTTGCTTACCGAGAACGAAATGGCTCTGTGATTGATATCGCTCCGTCCGAAGGACGGCACGGCGAAGCCGCGTAGCGAAGGACAACGTCCTTTGATCCTGAATCGCATTTTGCGTGGAGGCATACGAAAACCGTTTTCTGCAAAACTGATCACGTGCGGTAAGTTAAGAAAAGAGGAACGGAGCTGCGACGCACTAAGATCGTCTGTACTATCGGCCCTTCCAGCCGCAAACGCGCTGTCATCGAAAAACTGCTGCGAGCGGGTATGGATGTGGCCCGGCTCAACTTCTCCCACGGCACCCATGCCGAACATGCGCAGGCCATCGCCGATCTGCGAGCCATCGCCGCGAAGCTGGGCCACCCACTCGCGCTGCTGCAGGATCTGAGCGGACCGAAGGTGAGGCTGGGGCTCTTTCCGGTGCCGAGCGTACTGCTGCGGCGCGGGCAGGAAGTCGGTTTCGCGGAGCAGGTTGTGGGCGAAGCCGATATGACGGCCTCCTCCGCGCTGGAAGCGTGGCAGAAGCGCACCGGCGACAAGATGATTTTGCCGCTGCCGCTGCCGCCGCTGATCGCCGCCCTGAAGCCGGGCTGCCAACTGCTGCTCGACGACGGCAAGATCGCCCTGCGCGTCGTGCGCTGCGTCGGCGACCCTGGCGACCCGCATCGCGTGATCTGGGCGAAGTGTACCGTGGGCGGAGAGCTCAAGCCGCGCAAGGGCGTCACGGCACCCGGCGTGAAGTTCGACGTTCCGGCCATCACCGAGAAAGACCTGGACGATCTGCGGTTCGGACTGGCGCAGGGCGTGGACTGGGTCGCCGCCTCCTATGTGCGCTCGGCGGACGACCTGAAACCGCTCTTCGCCCTCATGGCGGAGATAGGGCAAAAAGTGCCGCTCATCGCCAAGATCGAGAAGGCCGAGGCGGTACATAACCTGGCCTCGCTGCTGCAGGTGGTGGACGGGATCATGGTGGCGCGGGGCGACCTGGGGGTGGAGATGCCTTTCGATGAGGTGCCCATCGTCCAGAAACGGATCATTCTGGCCTGCAACCGCGCGGGCAAGCCGGTCATCACCGCGACGCAGATGCTGGAGAGCATGATTCAGAACCCGCGCCCGACGCGGGCAGAGGCGACCGATGTCGCCAACGCCATTCTGGACGGCACCGATGCGGTGATGCTCTCCGGGGAGACGGCGGCGGGTCAGTTCCCGGTCGAGGCGGTGCAGACGATGGCGCGCATCGCGCTCAAGGCGGAGGCCGCTCTGTTCGAGGATCTGGATTTCGACCGGCGTCTGCCCGCTCCTATCGGAGCGACACAGGCGGTGGCGCGGGCCTCCGCGCATATTGCGACGGAACTGCATGCCAAAGCCATCCTCTGCGCCACGACCAGCGGGGCGACCGCCCGCCAGGTGGCCCAGCACAGGCCACGTGTGCCCATCGTCGGTGTGACGACCGAGGAGTCGACCTATCGGCGTCTGGCGCTGACCTGGGGGGTGCAGCCGCTGCTGGTCGAACGCGTTTCCGATACGGACGCCATGCTGCAGGTGACGGTGGACGCCGCTTGCAAGGCGCGCCTGGTGAAGACAGGCGACAAAGTGGTTCTGACCGCAGGCGTTCCCGTCAACAATCCGGGGACGACCAATCTGATCCAGGTGCATACGGTAGGGCAGGCGTTCAATCCGCTGCAGCCCGCCAAAATCTGATCGTGCTAAACTTGAGTGTTCCTTTGAGGTGATCGCTATGGCCAACCCAACTCGTCCCAGAATGACTCATGCCCGCAGCCGCGCTCCGCGCGGACTGCTCTCTCTGCTCTGGATCCCGCTGACGTGCCTCGCCTTCACGTGGGTCGGCATGCGGGCTTCGGGCGCTTATTTCGCCGCGCGCGATATGCGTCTGGCCAACGACGCCATCGAAATCCGATATTTGACACTGCAGCAGCAGAACCAGCGGATCGAACGGGAGGTGAAAGCCTTTCAGACTCCGGCCGGCATCGTCCGTGCCGCCCGTCGGCTCGGCTGGGTCAAACAGGGCGAAGTGCATCTGCGCGTTCCCTAGTTTTTCACGCCGAATGCAAGCCTCTCGCATCACCGCGAGAGGCTTTTTGTCTTATATGACCTCACGGCTGGGGTAGTGCGAAGGCTATGTACTGGCCGCCCTTCGGATCGTTCGGGCGACCTTTGCTGCCCTCGGGGCAGACCACTACGAACTGCCGCCCCCCGGCGGAATAGACCGCGGGAGTGGCGTTGGCAGAGAACGGAAGCGTGGTCTCCCAGAGGAGCTTGCCGGTAGACTTATCGAAGGCCCGGAGCTTTCGATCATAGTTCGTTGCAGCGATGAAAACCAGCCCACCTGCGGTGACTACCGGCCCTCCGTAGTTCTCGCTGCCGGTCTCCTTCAAGCCCTTCGCCGCCAACTCCGGGTATTCGCCCAAGGGTACTTTCCAGGCGAATTCGCCAGTATTCAGGTTGATAGCAGTGAGCGTGCCCCACGGCGGAGCGATAGCCGGATAGCCTTCTGGATCCAGAAACTTGCGGTAGCCAGTAAAGCGATAGTCTTGTGTTATGGCCGCCACCTCGTCCGCCTGGATCGGTTTACTCTCTCCGCTGAGGACATATTCCGACACCGCCTGCACCTCCGCGTCCGAGAGGTTCGGAAAGCTGGGCATGCGGCCAGCGCCCTGGCGTGTGATTTTGGAAATGGCAGCCACATTCCACTTTGGGCCCATGTTGAGCAGCTTCGGCAACTGGGGCGGCGATCCGGTAAGGGTGTCACCATGACAGTTGGCGCAGTTTTGCAGGTAGAGCTGCCGCGCGGATTTCGCTGCCTCGTTCTTAACTAGGTGTGAGGTCCAGGCCATCTCGTTCGCGTTTACATAGAGGAGGCCCGTTTCGGGGTCGAACGCCGGACCGCCCCACTCCGCTCCGCCGTCGAAGCCGGGGAAGATGATGGTCTCCTGATCGACGCGAAATGGAACGAACTGCGTGCCGCCGTGAAACGTCCGGAAACGCTCCAGGGCCCAGCGGTGCGCTTCGGCAGTCCGGTTGGTCAGCATATCTTCTGTCAGGACCTGCCTGGCGAAAGGCGCGGGTTTCGTGGGGAGTGGTTGGGTCTTAGCAGCCACCTCGCCGGGCGCCGAGCTAGGCTCATACTTGCGATATTGGATAAGGAAGAGCAGTTTGCCATGATCCCGCTCAAACAGGTAGACGTGACCGGACTTGGTAGTCTGCGCGATGGCGTCGATCCAGCGTCGACCGCGTTTGACGCGAACGAGGGCGGGCTGCGCCGGAAAATCGCGGTCCCAAATGTCGTGCTTCACCGCCTGGAAGTGCCAGATGCGCTTGCCTGTGTTCGCATCGAGGGCCAGCATCGTGTTGGCAAAGAGATCGTCCCCCACCCGATCCGCCCCATAGAAGTCGCTGGCCGCCGATCCGGTCGGCACGAACACCATTCCA
>JBBQPO010000060.1:0-24465 GCA_038217285.1 Chthonomonadales bacterium | reverse complement strand
CTGGTCATGCCCGGCGGTTCTTCGGTCGGGCCGGGGGCGGGAAGTTCGAGTTCGCCGCCCCTCTTGTTGTCTATACTATATTAGACGTAAACTAACCGGAAATAGTTTCACATTATTTAATTATTTATTTGTATTTTCTTTTAATGTCGCCAGGTCGAGACCGTCGCTGGGCATCTCGCGCTTCTCGCGCCGTGGCTCTCCGGGCAGCCGCTCGACTCCGTCCCAGTGGTAATCAGTATCGTAATCGACCTCTGGATCGGGCTCCGGTTTGCCCATGAGGATGCGCCAGCCGTGCGCGGCGGTGACAGACGGCCTCAAAAAGGCGGCGACTCTGTTCGGGGTCGCGCTCATAGGTGAGATCGGGGGCAGAAGTCCCAGGAGGGACAATAAAGCCTGCCTCTTCATATATCTCGCGAACGCTATCACCACGTAAACTTAGCGCAGATACAATGAGAGGCATCTTCGCTCGTTTCGTGCCACTCTGCCCGTTAAGCAAGCGAGACGCGTGGGTAAGAGACATCTCTGACCTCTATGCAAATTCGGAGACGTTCAAATTCGCCTCTTCGAGTTTACGCCGAAGGTATTTGCCAAAATCGCGCCAGTGTTGTTCTTGTGCTTCGTCCATAGAAAACCGTGTCAGTTCTGTTAACATCATAATGTTAATACGTAATGCGGTCACATTGCAAGTTAAATAATTAACATATAGATGTTGACACGCCACACTTACCGTGTTATAATCTTCACATGAGGCCAACAATCAACTACAAAATCCAAGTCCATTGGGACACTGCGCCTTTGCGGGCAGCCATTAAGCAGCAGAATGTTACAGGTGAGCAATTAGCTTCAGAATATGGATGCTCACCTGTAACAATCAGTCGAGTACTTAACCAACGAAACGCATCTCAAGAGATCGTGGAATGGCTATGTAATCGCTTGTCTGTCGCTGTTTCGGACGTAATTATTGGATTGCCAGACCCCACCGAAAAAAATTTCGCCACCGCATAACATTTTATGTTAAATAGGGTTGACAGATTAACATTTATATGTTAATCTAGGTCATCACTTCAGCGGAGGGGCGAACAGATGGGCAATCACAGCAGGGGCGAGCGGGGTTACACAACGGTCAACGGGCGCGATTACAACGGACGCTACCACTCGGACAAACCGGTGACGCTCTCGGATCGCATCGCAAAGCTAGAAGTGACGGTTGCGGGGTGGACGGCGCGGCGGGACTACGCACTCGCGAACGGCAAAACAACCGTTGATTACTTCGCGACGATGATCGAGGACAAGACGCGGGCGCTGCAGGCGCTTAAGGACGAGCAGTCCCTCGTGTTTTCTGAAATAGGGTTCGCCTGTGATTACGGCGACCCTCCCTTCTCCAACTGATTCCGACCGACCGTTCCCGAAAGGACACTTCTCGATGCAGACAATTCAGACAATCGTGACGGCGCTGGAATGCGGGCTGATGCTCGTGTCCCTGTACGTCCACTGGTGCGGCAACGGGCAGAAACCCGCCGCTTAGAGGCTTCCCCATGCGACCCCCACGAAACAACGACGAGGCCAAACGCCAATGCGAGCGAGCGTTCTCCGGCTGGTTAGAGAAGGTCGAACCGCAAGCCGCCCAGACCAACACCTCTTTACGTTCCGACAAAGACAATCCGAACACCGACGAAAAAGCGGCTTGAGAGTGTGCATTCTCAAGCCGCCAAGGAAACCAGTCACATGGTCACTTTACCTCACACCACTCCCTCTGTCAAGCCCCCGAAGGCTCGCAGCCTGGGCCGCTCCCTCTCGCAGCGGAGCGCCTCCCTGGCTTCCGAAGGGTATCGGCTGCTCGATCATTCCCGCAGCCGTGACGTTCGCGCTGTCCTCGACGCCCGCGCCTTTCGGGTGTATCGCCCTGAGGCCTCTGTCACGCCCGGCGAACCCCTCTTCTATCTGATCGACCTGGGCCTCCGCTCTTGCACGTGCACGGCGTTCCAGCGCGGTCTTGACCGGCTGGCCAGCGGCGCACGGACCTGCAAGCATCTCGAAAGCTTCCCGGCCCTCTGTTTGGAGGAGGCGAATCGCGCCCAGGCGTGTATCGACGCGCTGCCCTCTCCTCTTCGCCCGGATGCCAAAACCAAAGAGAGGCGGCTCTTCTGGAAAGTCTGGGATTTCCGCGCCGTGGCCGACTGCTGGCTGGAAAGGGGACGCTGATGCCCTCGCTGCAATTTCACCTGACGCCGAAGCGGGAGGCCGTCTTGATTCTCACGCGAGCGGGCGTCGCGCTTCCCGCTTTGACCCTCGGCGGCAAACGTGTGCCTGTCCACCGCGTCTCTGCCGCGCCCTGCTGCCTCTGCGCGGGTCGTGGCGTTATCAACGGCCACAACGAGTTCGGGGATGCCGACTCGCGCCCCTGCCCCCAGTGTCAGAAAGGACAACGTTAATGACCACCAGAGAGATTGAACGCGCCCTCTGCGCTCCCGACCCCGGCATCGACGAGACGCGCCTGTCCGAAGCCGTTGCGCGCGCTTCCTGCAGCGTCTGGCAGGACTCGCAGGACGCCGCCAACCCCTGGAGCCGCGTTAACATCGAACGCTCTGAGGCGGAGCGACAGGGCAAAGCCAGGGATGGAAGCGTCGTCTCCAACGCGCTCTTTTTGTTCTTCATCTTCGCGGTTTTCTGGGCGGTGATTGTAGCGACGTTCACGCCGATCCCGCTTCCGACCGTGCGCGAGGTTAATACCGTCTCCGCGCCTGGCTATGACCCGGTCACACAGACCACCTGGGGAGGCGAGTGATGGCCCGACTCACCGATACGGCCCAATTTATCCAGGCCGAAATCCAAATCTACCGCGAAGCGGGCGCGTGGCGTCTCCGCTTGCCGGACTCGTTCCCCCTCTGGATCGCCAACGATCTGCTACGTCGCCGTTATTTGCGAGGGTATCACGTGCCCCCTCGATCTGGTCAGCGAGACCGGACGCCTGCCCCAACTGGCAAGTGCGCGGCTCCAAGTCAAACTCCGCATGCAAGTCCTGCCCCTCTGCGACGAGGCCGGGTTCACACGCTTACCGACCGATTTTTACACCCCCTGTGCCTTTGCCATCTCCCCCGATCCGAAGGCGCGCCCGTTTGACCAGGCGAACCCCGCCGCTGCCGATGCCACAACCGTCGAACCGGCAACGGTCCCAACCAGCGACATCCCTCCCGCCATCGGCGGACTCTTCGACGAGTGAAAGGAGACACGTTGAAAACAGCAACCGAATTGAAAGCCGCCCTGGCAGGGTTCGAGGCCTTCGCCCGCCGCAAGGGAACCGAGCAGCGCACCGACCTGCCCACCGACATCCCCGAAGCCACGCAGCAGAAACTTGTCGGCCTCTACGAAGCCGCTGGTTTCGACGCCCGTATCCACTCGGAATCTCTGGGCTATCCAAGCCTCTACCTCCGGAGGCGGGGTTAAAACGCGGCCAGTAGCTCAGTGGTAGAGATTTAGGTCGCGGGTTCGATCCCCGCCTGGCCGCATAGACCCTTCGGTCAAACAGCCGCCCCAACATGCCAGGCTTCCCCTACAGTCTGGGTCGAGGGGTGTTAGAAGGCGTAGTCGATGACGCCTAGGGTAAGACCGCGACGCCCCAACAATCGACTAAGCGGTGACACCCCGGAAAGACGGGGATACGCGGCAGTAGCTCAGAGGTAGAGCGCCGGTCGCTCCAGGCCGGAGGACGATATATCGAAATTATCCTGCCGCTTTTGCAAACCACGAAAGGAGGGCGCCATGGACGCATAGACAAATTTCCAATCAGTGCGAATCGACAATCGCAGGGCCGGCTGTTGCGACCGGCCCTGCTCTAAGCCTCTCACGTGGGGGTTTAGAGCAGGGATGAGTGGGATTCTCTCCCCTGCCACACCAGGGATGCCTCTCCGTGAGGCGACGGCGGGCAGCCGGTTACTTTTTCTCGACTGCCCGTCCTTTTCCGCTCTACCTTGCTCGGAACCGATCGCGCAGCCCCCGATGCGCAGTCGGCTCCGAGGAGGGAATGAGCGCACTCCGAAACCGCAAAGGAAACGCAAACACACCGCACCCGCTCACGAAAGGTTACCGATGAAAGCCAACGATTTTCTGCCCAAGTCCAACTACCTGAAGATTGCCGACTTCGACGAACTGGAAGACGACGCCCCGCTCGTGACTATCGAGGAGGTCACTGAAGAGACCTTCGAGGCGCGCGACGGACGCCCTGCCGAGACCAAACTGCTCGTCCACTTCCTTGCAATGGAAAAGGGCCTGCTGCTGAACAAGACCAACCTCGTCTGCCTGATCGATCTCTTCGGAGACGACACAGACGACTGGATCGGCCACAAGATTCGCCTTATGCTGGCTCCCACGCGCACGCCAGAGGGGAAGACCACCAAGACCATCATGGTACTGGAAGTCAAGCCGAAGAAGAAGCCTGCAGCCCCTGCCGCTGCCGCCGCTACTGCCGAGCAGGCAAAGACCGTTCTTAAGAAGAAGGCGGCTCCGGTCGAGGATGAGGACGACGACGAGAAGGACGATCCATTCGACAACGAATAACCTGAACCGGGGTTCATCCGGTTCACTGACTGCCACTTGAGGGTTCTATGACCACTTCGCCCACGACTGCCAAACAGAAGACACGGATTGCCGCGCGCCTCCTCACGGCCAGCGGCGTCAGTGTCATACCAATCCTGCCGAGCGGCGCCAAGGCTCCGGCTCTCGTCACGTGGAAACCGTTCCAAGCGGAGATCGCCACGGGAGAGCAGATCAAAGCCTGGTTTACCGATGAACGGTACGGACTGGCAGTCGTGGGCGGAGCGGTTTCTGGCAACCTCCTTATCGTTGATTTTGAAACCGAGTCCGCGTTCTTTGCCTGGTGTCAGCATGTAGACGATCACGACCTCCGTGACCTCCTGACCGGCCTGCCGATCACGTTGACGCCCAAAGGCGGCAGACATCTTTTTGTACGCTCAGACGGCCCCGTGGGGGGCAACCAGAAGCTCGCCCAGCGTCGTCCCACCGACGCGGAAGTCGAAGCCGGGGAAACGCGCAAGGCCATCACCCTGATCGAGACACGGGGCGAAGGCGGCTATGTGCTCATTCCCCCCAGCCCCCCGGCCTGCCATCCCGCCAACAAGCCGTACATGCTTCTCGAAGGCGTACTCCACAAGATTCCCACGCTCCCCGCAGGCGACGTCAAGACCCTGGTCAGCCTGGCGCGGCTCCTGGACGAGCTGCCGCCGCCCGATGTCTTCGACACGCCGCCTGCCCCCCGCTTTGCCGACAATCCCGACTATGAGAGCCCTGGGGACGCCTACAACGCCCGAGGCAACTGGCGCGAGCTGCTAATGCGTCACGGCTGGACGCAGGTGCGGCAACAGGGCGAGAAGGTGACCTGGCGCCGGCCCGGCAAGGCTTCTGGAATTTCGGCCACGGAGAACTACGCCAACACCGGCTTCTTCTATGTCTTCAGCAGTTCCGCCGCGCCCCTGGAACCGCGCAGTTATCGACCGTTCGCACTCTATGCCCTGCTGGAATGCGGAAGCGATTTCCGGCAGGCGACACGCGAATTAGCTGCTGCCGGTTACGGATCGCCGGAACCGCCCCCCATGCCCTCGGTGCGCGTCGGCAATAAGAAGCTGATGCCCGATGGCACGATTGTAGAAAAGCCAGATTCGGGCGACGAAGAGGCCCTCAAGAAGAGTCGGGACGAAAACGGGCTGGCCAAGCAGTGGGCCAAAGCCAACGAGAGTAAGTTCCTGTATGTGCAGGGCAAGCAGTGGTGGGGCTATGAGGCGAACCGCTGGCGCTATTGCGGCGACGACACCGTGCAGCACTCCGTCCAGTGGTTTCTCGACAAGCGTGTCAAAACGCTGAAGCCGACCTTCATTCGCAATGTGATGTTCCTCACGCAGTCCATGATCGGCCCTGTCTCGCTCGATAGGTTCGACGCCAGACCGGACTGGATTGCCCTCAGAAACGGCGTCTACAGCCTTTCTGACGAGACTTTGTTCCCCCACGACCCCAAACACCTGCTGACCTTTCAGGCGCCCTACGATTACGATTCTGAGGCGGATTGTCCGCTCTGGAAACGGTGCGTGCAGGAGTGGCTCTTAGACGAGCGCGGCAAGCCCTGTCAGGACTGGATCGACTTGCTGCAGGAGTGGTTTGGTTACTGCCTGATTCCCGACAACACCGCGCAGGCCTGTATGCTCTGGGTTGGGGAAGGCGGCAACGGCAAGGGCGTCGCGACCCGCGTTCTGGAATCGATGATCGGCGAGGAGTACACCACGGCCCTCGCCATCGAGCAACTCCACGACCCGTACCACCGGGCGGATCTCCTCGGCAAGCGCGTCGCTCTGGTCAACGAGATCGACCCCAAAGCGATGTCGAAGAACGCCACGCAGTTCAAGGCGATCACGGGCGGCGACCGCATCAGCGCACGGCGTCCCAACGAGAATGTCTTCTCCTTCTTCCCCGTCTGCCGCATCGTGATTTCCACCAACGAACTGCCGACCACCAAAGAGCGCAACGGCGGCTACTGGCGGCGCCTCTTCCTGATTGAGTGGCGGAACAACATCCCCAAAGAGCAGCGCGACCCTTATCTCGACGAGAAGCTGAAAGCGGAACTGCCGGGGATCTTCAACTGGGCGCTGGAAGGCCTGCGGCGGTGGGAAGCGCAGGGGCGGAAGTTCACCGAATCCAGCGAGAGCAACAACCTCCTCGAATCGTATCGGCGCAGCCAGGACAGCGTGGCGCTCTTTATCGCCGATCAATGCCTGCTCGGCCCCGATGCCTGGGAAGTCAGCTCCAACCTGTTCCGCGCTTACCGCACTTGGTGCGAGACGGCGGGCCTCAAGCCCGACAATCAGCACCAGTTCGGTCTGGCGCTATCGAAACGCAAGCTCACGGACAGCGTGCGGCGCATCGGAACCAAGGCAGTGAGGACACGCTGCGGTATCACGCTCAATCCAGAGAACGGAGAGGAAGACCGCGATGTTACGGACTGAACCTCTGTGTTACGGACCTCGCCTTCGGTCCGTAACACGGTTTCGAGTTCAAAAGAGGGGGAATGTTACGGTGTTACGGTTGTTACGCTTTTTCCCCGCGCGTGCGCATACGCGTGCGCGTAAGGCGCGTGTGTACGTGTGTGCACATGAGAAATAAGGGTAACAACCGTAACACCGTAACAATTCTTCTTCCCTGAGATTAAAAACCACCCAAAAACCTGTTACGGACTTTTTTGAAGACCGTAACATTTCACCCAAAGTCCGTAACAGTCGGCTTTTGGAGACGCACATGGAACCTGGCCTGATTCTGCATACCCTCGAAACCTACGGCGTTCCCTATCGGCTGGTGAAGGGAATCTTCGTTCACGGCGAATCGTCGCGCCTCTCGCCTGCCGTTACTGGCGCCATCGCGCAGGAGAGCGCCGCTTTGGCCGCTCTGGTGGCCTCCATGCCGCCTGCCAAGTGTGAGGTCTGCGGGACGGGCAAGCTGACGCCGTTTCACGTCCGCCTCTGGCTGGTGAACGGTCTCTGGATACGACTGTGCCCGCCCTGCTTTGCGGACCGAGAGAAACAGGGGGGACTGGTGGAAGTGGCGCGCTATGCGGGGTACGTGCGCATGGCGGAAGACAACGGCCTCTGTTGTTTCTGCAATCAGAGGCCGGCCAGCGTGCCCGTAGACGCCCCGAACCTGTGCCTGCCCTGCTGGAAGGCCCGCACACGCGCCAAAACTGAAGGGAGAGGCTGAGATGAAGGTGACTGCGAAAAACGTCGCCATTGCGCGGCAGCAGGCGGCGAAGCGGGACTGGCTGGCGGGGCTGCCGCTTCCCACGCAGGCGGAGCGGGACGAGGCGGAAACATACCGGGGCCTGGGGGAAGACGAGGAGACCCAGAGGCGACACACCGCCGCCTGGAATGCCGTGATGCGGCAGAGCGATGGCCCTGGCGCCTGGCGGTGCGCCTGGTGCGGGGTGCGGGTCTGGGGGAGACGCCGGGGCGAACCCTGCGGCTGTTGCGAGCGTCCCTTGCGGCGCGAAGGAGAGGAACGGATGATCGAGCGAGAAGCGGCCCTGCGTGTCGCGAGTGAGGTCGCCACGCGGCTGCGTCCGGCCTGTGAGAAGGTGGCCCTGGCCGGCAGTCTGCGGCGCGGTAAAGACCAGGTGCACGACATCGAGATCGTGATTCAGCCGCACTTCGACACCAACCTCCTCGGTGAGCGGCTTGTCAGCTACGGCGAACTGGATGCGGTCATCAAGGGTTTGGTGGAAGACGGAACGCTCTCGCTGGACACGCAGGTGCTGCGGAACGGTCGTAAGCTAAAGCGGTTCATCGCCAACGCTCTCGACGCGCCGTTCGAGTTCTACATCGCGTCCGCCAGGAACTTCGGCGCCATCCACACAATTCGCACGGGCGACAAGGACTTCAGCCGCGCCCTGGTGACCTCGGTGGAGATCGGGGGATTCATGCCGGCCACGTGCGCCCAGATTAAAGGCAGCCTGTGGCAGTTCCCCTCCGCCATGTACGCGCAGGCGGCCCGCTCCGCTGCCGAAACCTCCAACGGTACGGTGATTCCCTGCCCCACGGAAAAGGAGTACTTCGCCGCTCTGGGGCTGCCGTGGATCGCCCCGGAGGACCGGCATCAGGAGACGGTGCGGAACTTGCTGGCGATGTCGCCCAAAGCCAGACTGGCGGCCAACGACGGTTTCGCCTCCCGTCTCGCGAAAGAGCGGGAGCGTACACTCGACACGCTGGCAACGAAAGGGAAGTAGATGCAGAAACACATACCGGGGGTTGGACCGTCGTCACACGCAATGGCGGCAATAACGCGTCCTGATATCATCGAAGAACACCGAGGGAAGATCCATATCGACATCTTCGACTCGAAGGATCTTATGGGTCGACTAATCGCGCGCAATGTGCAGATCGGCGGCGCGGGTATCCCTGAGACGGTCGAAGGGTTGACGCTAATCCATGCCGTGCTTTTGCAGGCTGCCAGCGAGGTCTCGAACGCTCTTGTTGGTCTCGCGATGCACCAGGCGCAAAATCCTAACAATGTCGTGATTGCGAGACCGGCAGGATGACACTCGACACGACGCGGTCGCGGGGGCTTGCGGCTGGGGCGCGTCTCCACGCACACGAGGTTACGTGCCGAACGCGTCTCCACGCCTGGGACTGGATTGACAATTACATCGGGCAGCATAGCGGCGAACCGACCGTCATCTTCGCGCACAACCTGGCGGCGGTCGACTCCATTCGCGACCGTCTCAAATCGGCAGGGCATCGTATCGCCGTCATTACCGGAACCATGTCCACGGACGCCAAAGACAAGGCGAAGAAAGCGAAGGACGGGGGGCTGTATCTGGTGCGCTGCGTGGAACAGGCGCTCGATGCCGTGCGCTTCGCCGATGAGGATATAAGCCCGCGTCAATGACCGGAATGTACCGTTTGAAACGAGTAGATAGGGAGGGAGGAGGCATCGTGAAATACTACACCGATCACCGAAAGATCATCAAACGCTACAGGCTGGAGAACACCGAAGTGGCCCTGCGCGCATTCCTCAAAGAGCATCGTCTCACTTACTTTTCCAAACAGGAGGGGGCAGGACTGGTGTTCTACGTCCTGACAGAGACGCTGCCGCCCGTGGAGCGGACTGGGGACTTGTTCGCGGAGGTGGCAATAGCAAGGGGCGAGGCATGACGCCGTGCAACAACCACCTCCCCCCATTGTTGGGAGCCAGCTCCCCCCAGTCTCAACAATGGGGGGAGTAGCTCTCAACATTGGGGCACACAGGGGGCTTATTCCTCGTCGATCTGTTCGGCCTGACGCTGCAGGGGGCGGTTCCAGTGGTCGGTGGCGCCGCTTATGCCCAGATAGGAACAAATTGTATGCCAGGCATCGGTCGCGCCGTGGCAGACGTAGGCCCGCCATCCGTTGGCGGCGAGGTGTTGGAGCCATTCGCGCTGTTTGGGGGTGGGGTAGGCGTTCTTCTTTTTTTTCAGTTCTATGGCCAGTCCGGCGTAGCGCGTTCCGTCCTGGTCGATCCGCTCGACGGGCAGCAGCATGTCCGGGACGCCTTCGGTGAGACCGGCGCCTTTCACGCGCTTTACCAGGCCCGGCGGGAGAAAAACGCCGTTCAGTGTGGAGAAAAGCCAGAGCAGGGCGGGGTATTTGAGGGCCTGAGTGTCGCGTTCTTGGAATATCAGCGTCTGGGCTTGCTCTTCGGCGTTGTTTTTACGCCGTTTTGTCGTGACTTCGTCGGTTCCGCCGTCGATGTTGAGCTGGTAGCTCTTGGCCTGTTGCCGGTTCACACGTAACAACGGCGTCTCCGATTTCCGCCCAGAATGGCATCGGCGGGATGACTGCGCCGCCATTTCGGATTGCATTTGGGTTTGGAGTAGGTGGCGACCTTGGACAGCTCGTTGAACAGCGCGAGGAAGCCGGGGTCGATTTCGTCCATGTCCACGGCGGCGAGCGCGTTCAGAGCTTTGGCGAAATGGTAGTTGACGCCGGGCTGCGAGATGCCAATGGCGTAGGCGATCTGGGTCTGCGTCTCGCCTTCCAGTCTGCGCCAGAGGATTTCCCGCTGCCGCTCGGTGAGGTTGGCGCGGCGGATCCGCGACAGCAGGGCATGGCGGCGCTCTTCGGGCCGGGGATCGTCACAGGCGGGCAGGTAATCGACCAGGTCGGGCAGGCCTTCGGGCGCGACGTTGTCTTCGCGGCGGCGCACCTGCTGCTCGCGCCAGGCGAGGCATTCGCGCCTGAGGATGGCAAAGAGCCAGCGCGCCAGGCCGGAGCGGTTCTCGGTCTCGGAATCGGTGGTCTGGAGTTTGAGGAGGGCGATGAGGCGCATATTGCCCAGGACATCGGCGACGTCCTGTATGTCTACATATTTGCGGGCGAAGGCGCTGAGGGCGGGTTCGAGCGGAACAAGGGCTTTGGCGAACTGGTCCGCGGTAAAGGGCTGGGTTGACAACACAAGAGCGTCCCGGGCGCGGCGCGGTCGCTCTCGGGGGCGATCTGGCCAAAACGGACGCTCGGGGCACTCTTGCTGATTGTACGTCGGCGCTCAACGGCGCTCTGTGAGTGGGACGGTCCTGCGTTACACAGGTTCCCGCGTGTCGCAGGGGAGTTTACCTGACAGGAGTGCGCGGGCGATGTCGAGACGCTGCTGCTGCAGGGAGAGCTCGACGCGCTGGTTCATGAGGCGCATGGTTTCGTGTTCGAGCAGAAAGTAGGCGCAGCGCCCGGCTTGCCTGTTGTAGAGTGAGAGATACCCGCCCTCGATGGCGGCGAGTTTGCGTCTATCCTGACAATCGCGAATATCGCCATTGGCATCCAGGTCTGCCATGGCTCGCGGTGCATGATCCATCGTTGCCCTTTGCACAGATCAGAGGTCGGGAGCGTTAGGACTCCGCGAAGTATCGCAGTTGACACTTGTTAATATAGCAGACGTCTGTTCGCTTTGGCAAGTTACCCTTTTTAAGCAACATTTTCAGGAAATTTAGGGCGTTTCTACTTATAATCGGGCCTGCTTTTGCCGTGTATATGTGACGCACCTTTTCCCCTCCGAGTTTTCTGCCCGTTTTGGAGCCCTTCCCATGCGCCGGATTGTGCCACGTACCCGCTTCAGCGCTCGGGATTACGAGCGTCTCGACCAGATGCTGGCCAGCAAAACCGCCGTGGTTCTGGCGCAGTTCTGGCCCGCGCAGATCGGCTGCCTGAACGAACTGGACGCCTACCACCGCCTGAAGCGCACGCAGCCGAAAGCGGCGGCTGCGGTTCTGCTGGTGGCGACGACGATGGGCATCCCTGAATTTCTCCCCGTGCTGGCAGCTAATTGCCCTGGCCAGCAGGCGCGGGGAAGCGAGACGGCCACGATTGTCGACTCCGCTTCCTGCGCGCCGAACCCTGGAGGTCCCGATGAGCGCTAATCTTCGACGCCGCATCCGCCTGGCGCTGCTGCGCATGCCGCTGCTGGCCCACCTCAGCTTTGTCTGTCCGTGGCATCTGGCCCTGACGCGCTGATGGATCCTCTTCTCAGCCG
The DNA here is from genome assembly GCA_038217285.1 of Chthonomonadales bacterium. Taxonomy (GTDB): domain Bacteria; phylum Armatimonadota; class Chthonomonadetes; order Chthonomonadales; family Chthonomonadaceae; genus JANXLO01. Next base: position 12,417 of record JBBQPO010000060.1, on the reverse strand, counting down.
CTGCGATGTTCCCGACGCGTTGTTTGGTTGCGACAACGATTTTGGCATTCCGACGCTGGACATCCACATGCAGGCGGAATATGTCCATCTGCCGTTCGCGAAATGGGGAACCAAAGCGCGGAATCAGCGCATGCCGGGCACTTACCATTTTTACACCGACGACTATAAGTTCGAGGCGCTGTGGAGCAACCCGACTGGCATCGTCAACAGCGCTTGCAACGCCGTGGTCGAGTGCAACTTTTCGACAGGCGACCAGATGCCGCGCATTGTCGGACTGCATCAGATTTATCGGAAACGGTGGCTGGCGCGCTACTGGCAGAGTCAGGGCGTGAGAGTTTTCGTGGATCTCAATGTCGCGCCCCGGTTCGCCGAGGCGAATCTGCTGGGCGTTCCGGCGGGCTGGCGGGCCTACATGACCCGTGGCAGCGCGGAGTCGCTGCCCGTTCTGGATGCGGAATACGCCATGGCTGTTGAGCGCGCGGGAACGTCCGCTATCGAATTTGCGGTGTATGGCGGCGGTCGCGAGGTCGCGCTTTGCTGTCAGGCGCGGGGATACAACTGGATTCCCGAGGCTCTTGACGAAATGCGAGGTAAACGCAATGGGTAGAGGATCAGGCGGAGGACGCTCGCCAGCGGTGCGGGAAGCGGCAATGCCGCCCGCGCCGATGCTGCGCGGGCACGAGAGCGAGAAGGATCGTAACACGCTGAAGAATGCTATCGCGAATAGGCAGCATGCGGCGCGCCAGGCGAAGAAGGCCAAGGCGTAAGCCATGCCCGATACCGATCCCTTAGCCTCCGTGGCCTCTCTTTATCCGCATCTGGCAGATTGGCCAGCGCCGACGTTCGATGACATCTATTTTCAATCGAGGCTGTGGGCTGTGGACAACTACATTGCCGCCTGCTGGGGCTTCGCGCCGAGGGATTGAGACGGGGCCGAAAACTCCGTCTCACTTCGTCTCACTCCGTCTCATTTGTGTCTCACTTTGGCGTAAAAAAGATTGATTATTTGAGAGTGAAATCAATCTTTTATTCAATCTTTTTAATCAATCTTTGAGCGAGCGACCATGCCGGACGAACGACAGAAAAACGGCGGTTCCCGCCCCGGCGCCGGACGTCCGCGTAAAGCGCTGCGCGCCTCGCTTCAGGAGCTTTTCGATGAGGCTCTCGACGATGACGAGATGCAGGAAATCCTCCGCGTGATGTCGGCCCGGGCTCGCTCTGGCGACGAGCGCGCGGCGGTGTTCATCTTTGACCGTTGCTTTGGGAAACCTGTCGCGGAAGACGCGGCTGCGGCCATTGAAGAGGCGCAGGCGTTTATCGACGAGGTTTTGTCGATAGTGGGGGAGATGGAGACCAATGCCCGCGAGACATTCCTACAAAGGCTTTCGGCGCGAGGATTACCGCACTCTGTGCCTGACCCGAGCTTACGAGGCGAACCCGCCGGACAGTAACCGCGACGATTCGTTCCCGGCCTGGCTGCGGGAGACGACGCCGACCTGGACGTGGGACTGGGACTATCAGATCCTCATCCAGGAGCAGCTGCTCCGCGTCCGCAATGGAGAGATCGACCGGCTAATGCTGTTCGTCCCTCCTCGTCACGGGAAGTCTCAGATGACGACGGTCCGCTTCCCCATGTGGTGGCTGGAGCAGGACCCGAGCCAGCGCATTATGGTGGGCGCGTACAACGCCACGCTCGCCTGTAAGTTTTCGCGTAACATGCGCAAAATCGCCAAAGGCCGCATCGCTCTCAGCAAAGAGCGCACGGCGGTTGACGACTGGGAGACCACGCAGGGTGGCGGCGTCCGGGCGGTGGGAGTGGGCGGAGGAGTTACAGGCCACGGCGCAAATTTAATTCTTATCGATGACCCCGTCAAGAGCCGCGAAGAGGCCAACAGCGCGGTCTACCGGGAACGCTGTTACGATTGGTACACAGACGATCTGTTCACGCGCCGTGAGCCGGGCTGCCCGATCATTTTAATAATGACTCGCTGGCATACCGACGACCTGGCGGGCAGAATACTGGCGTCCGAGGATGGCCCGAACTGGACGGTGATTAGGTTACCGGCATTGGCGGAGGCGAACGATCCTCTGGGACGATTGTCCGGTCAGGCGCTCTGCCCGGCGCGTTACAACGAGAAAGAGCTCGCCACGATTGCCCGCGTCCTGCGGGACGGGTTTCAGGCCCTTTACCAGCAGCGTCCAACGTCGGACGAAGGCGCGATTTTCAAGGGCGCCTGGTTCCACGAGCGGTATGTCGGCCTGCCCAAATTCAAGGGGGTCGCCACGCTCTGGGACACGGCCATGAAAGCGGAACAGCAGAACGACGAGACCGCCGCGCTGACCGTGGGGATCGGCGAGAACGGCTACCTGTATGCGCTGCGCCTGGCGCACGGACGCTGGGAGACGCCGGCGCTGGCTGACTTTCTGGCCGTGAACGCCGATTTCTACCACAAGATGTTCGGCCCCCTCTACCGGGGCGATTTCATCGAATCGACGTCGAGCGGTCAGACGCTGATCAAGCTGCTCAGGAAAACGCGGCCGGACCTCGCGCTGATTCCCATCGTGGCCGAGCGGGACAAAGTTTCGCGGGCGCATGGGGTGACGCCTCTCGCGCAGGGCGGCAGCGTGGTTTTCCCGGACACCTCGGTGCATATCACTTCGCGGCAGTGGGTCGAGGACCTGCTGGCGCAGCTGCTCGCGTTCCCTTTGACGAAGCACGACGACATGGTCGACGTCTTTGTCTACGCGCTTATGTGGCTCATGGGCACACTCAAGATTCGCAAGTCGGTTCGGAAGGGCGGGGTCTCGCTGCAATGATGGACGCGCCCCAACCTCCTGACTTTTGGAGCGGCCTCTGCGCCGCCCTTGTGATGACTTTTGCGCTGCTGGTTCTCCTGGCGGCCCTGGACGGAGACGAGACGTGAGTATTTCTCGGGCAGACATCAGCGCCGCGGCGTATGGCCTCGTCAACACCAAGGCGCTCCCGTCTGGACTGCGCGCGGTCATCGAGCTCGCCAACCAGGCGCGGGCGTATCACCGGTGCAAACCCTATCCTTACTGGCATTTTCGTCAGTGGAGCGAGAGCGATCGCGGTCCGCTGCCGCGCTGCCTGACGCTCCCCAAGCGGATTGTCAATCGCGGCGCGAAATGGATATTCGGCAAGCCGATCCAGCTGCAGTGTCCGAACAATCCGAAACTGCTGCAGGTACTGACCGATGCCTGGACCGCCAACAAGATGAACGCGCGGCTGCCCGCCATCGCCAAGGATGCGGCGCTGGACGGCGGCGTGGTCCTCAAGTTTTCCGTGGACGAGACGCAGGGCAAAAAGGCGCTGTCGTTTCAGACGCTCTCGCCGGTGAGCGAGGTGCGGCTGTTCCACCATCCCCATGACTGCAATCTGCTGCTGATGGCGCGGATTCAGTACCTGTATTTCGACCCCGAGAAGAACCAGTCGTTTTACTACCGCGAGGAGTGGACGGACGACGAGGAAGTCCATTACCTGCCTGTGGCGCTTTCGGACATGGACGCCGCGAAGAAGTCCCCGGACGATTTCGACTGGGAGATTTCGAGCCGCAAGGTGAACCCCTTTGGGCTGATCCCGCTGCACCTGGCCAAGAATTACGAGACGAACGACGTGTGGGGCGCGGGCGACCTGTGGAGCCTGGAAGAGGGCGACGGGACGTTCCGGGTCATCGACCGAATCAATCTGACCTACCACTATATGGATAGGTCGAACCAGTACGACAGCCACGTCAATCCCTACATCATCGACGGGCAGCCAGCGGATGAAGAGGGTTCGAGCCGCGCGCTGCGGCCAGGCGAATCGGTGCATATCGAGTCGAGCGGCAGCGACACGGGCGACGCTTCGGCGCAGGCGCATATCGTGTTCCCGCCCGGCGGCAACGCGCTGCGTCCGGCCATGATGGAGTATGCGAAAGATCTAACGCAGCAGGTGCTCGATGCCTGCTCCTCCGTCGAGTTCGACGAGGAGGACGTGACGCACAAGGGCGCCCTGACCGTGGCGGTTCTGGCGCAGCTCTACGAAGCGGAGCTCGCCCGGGCTGCGCTGAAGCGCGAGAGCCTGGGCACGAACGGCATTGCAGCGTTCCTCAGTCTGGCCGCCCGTGGCGCACAGAACTGCGGCATGCTTCTCGAGGTCAACGACGATCCGGCCTCTTATGACGTGCAGATCGCGTGGCGCGACTTTATCGAGCCGGGCGACGACGAGAAGCAGGCGCGCCTCGCCCGCACCGACAGCGAAGTTAACCTCGGTTATCTATCCAAAAAGCGCGCTATTAAGCGCATCGCCCATATGGAGGGCATCCAGGATGTTGAGGAACTTGAAAAAGAGATTGCTGCAGAGCCTCCGCCTGTCCAGGCCGGAGACCTCGCAGGTCAAGATCTACGAGTACCGGCCTCTGCAGCCGCTGCCTCCCAGAGCGCCTGAGATGGTCGTCGAGGGATTTCTCAGTATTTGTCCCGGCGTCAAGCCCTACTTCCTGCTCGACAACGTGCAGCTCACCGAGCTGGTGTCTTATAGTTTCCGCGCCGACTTCGACAGCGAAGGCCAGCGCGACCTCGGACGGGTGCAAATCGTCCTGTCCAAAATCTTCGAATAGCGACCTCGTTATTCGGTCCCAACCTACCCGACCGGGCGGAGCATCCCCGGAGACCCTGATTCAGGAGAGACACGCGACATGCCAGATACTGAGACCGTTGTAGCCATCGTTACCGATGCCCCCGCCGCCGCTGTTCCGGCTGCTTCCGCCCCCGCCGAACCCGGCGCCGCGAGCAACGAGGAAAACAAGTTCCGCCGCCTCTTTGAAGCCGAGGAAGCGAAACGAAAAGCCTCCGAGTCCCGCATTGCTGAGTATGAGGCGAAAGAGAAGGCCGTGAAAGATTCCGAACTCTCGGAGCTTGAGCGGGAGAAAGCGGCGCGCGTCGCTGCGGAGGAGAAGGCGAAGGGACTGGAACTCGAGCGCCTGCGGGAGAAGGTGGCCAAAGCGGCTAACCTGCCCGCCGAAGCTCTGGAACTGCTGGCCGGGGAGACGGAAGAGGCGCTAACCGCGCACGCCGCCAAACTGGCCGCCATCGCCCGCCAACCGGCGCAGGGCGGGACGCAGACCGCCCCCGGAGGGAACCATCAGCCGACCATGGACGAGAGGATCGAAGCCGCTCAGAAGGCGGGCAACACCCTCACGGCTATGGCGCTGAAACGGCAGCAGGCGTTCGCGCCCCGGTCGGAATAGTCTCTGGCAGTATTTCGCGCGAAATAATCGGCCCTGCGAAGGGCCCTCATTGATCACGGTCTCCGGCTTTGTCGCCGGGGGCCTTTTTTGTGCCCGAGTTTCGGGCAAGAAGGTAACCAACTAACGTGGCAACTGGCAGCGTTTATTCTGGCGTCGTTTCGTATCTGGGAGAACTGTTTCTCACCGCGCGGCGCCCCAACACCACCCTCAAACTTCTGGGGGGCATGCAGAACATGTCCATCCAGAAGACCAGCGCGAAGGAATTCCCCATCGGGGTCTTCTACGACCTGCGCGCCCCTTCGCAGCCCGCGAACCTCGAAGGCGCGAACGCGCCGGCCGCGCAGTATCGCACCCTGACGCAGGCGACCAACGTGATCCAGATCTTCCAGGAAGGCGTCAACATGACCTACCTGGCAGCTTCGGACAACACGGTCTCCGGCGTCGTGCCGATCCCCCAGGCCAAACAGCAGGGCGAGGTCATCAACCCGCGTTCCGAGGAGTGGCAGGTCATGCGCGCTCTGGAGACCGTGGCTCAGGACGCGAACTACAGCTTCCTGAACGGCGCGTACGCCAACCCGGCGGACCCGACCAGCACGGCGCTGAAGACTCGCGGCATCCTCACGGCCATCGCGACCAACTACATCGACAAGAGCGCGGATGTCGCCCCCACGGTGGCGCAGTATAAGGCTTATGTCGAGCTGGCCACCAAGACCCTGACGGCGACGACCGGCTACAATCCGGACGACACGTGGGTCATTCAGGCCGGCGCGGATCAGTTCAACAACATCCAGGCGGCCTACGAGGGCAAGACCACGCCTCCCTACGACCGCGAAGTGGCGGGCCTGAAGCTGCGCCAGATCTACACCAGGTTCGGCATCCTGAACCTGGCGCTCGATCCGGACATGCCCGCCGATAAGTTCGCGATCCTGAACTACGGCGTCATGGGCATCGTCGGCCTGGAAGTCCCCAACAAGGGCTACCTGTTCGAGGAGCCGCTGGCAAAGACGGGATCCACGGACAAGACCCAGATCTACGGTCAGCTGGGCGTGGATCACGGACCGGAGTTCATGCACGCTCTCCTCAAGGTTCCGACGGGCCTGCTGTACTAAACAGCGCCTGACCCGGTTTGTACCGGATGTCCCATTGAGCGCGTCCGCCCGGCAAGGCTGCCCGGGCGGACCGCTTTGAGGAAACACTTTTGCCCAAAGCTATTCTACGCTCCTACAGCCGTTTCTACGATGTGGAGACGCGCACCGAATTCCTTTCTGTTCTCGACCAGGAGAGCGGCTGCTACATCGCCTGCGCCGACGTTTCCGACGAGGTGGCCTGTATTCTCTCCGAGCGCAGCGCGCCGTTTGAGATTCTGGACGAAGCCAGCTTCCTGCGCCTGGTGACCCCGGTCGCCAAGCCTGCCCTCGCGCCCTCCGGCGATCCTATCGTCGATCTCACCGGCGTTGAGCCACCCGCTCCCCCGGCAGACAAAGACGCGCCCGCGAAGCCCTCGAAGAGCGCTCCTGCGCCCAGGGGCAACGGCGCTTCCGCGCTCGATGCGCCCGCTCCCCCCGCTTCCGCTTAGAAGGTAGAGGCGCGACACATCAGCCCGGTAGAGTTACCTCTCCGCCGGGCTGATGTGTTCACCCAGATTCTTTGAGGTCTCCATGCCTGTCTCTCTTCCCAGTGTCGATGAGTGCCTGACAAAGCTCGCGCTCAGCGCCCCCGACGACCTGTCGCAGGCCATTTCTGACGAGATGCAGGACCTCCTCGACGACGTGATTGCCGAGTTCCAGTCGCCGCCTGGCCCGAAAAACACGGGCGGCACGGGACGGGAGTTCACGCCTGTCACGGAGACGCGCGCCTTTGACGGGAACGGCCATACCGAGCTGATGGTGGATGACATCGTGCCCGGCTCGACGATCACGGTCAACATCTACGGCGCGCCCCTCGCGGCCGTCGCGCTGCGCCAGGCAAAACCCGGACGCCCTCACAACATTTTGTACCGAACCCAGTGGTACGGCGGCGCGCTGGATATCCAGGCGCTGCAGGGCCTCAGCAGCGACCCGGACGGACGGGGCAGCCTGCCCTATCCGGAGCGGATTTTCCCGCTGGGGCTGCAGAACATCAACGTCAATACGACGTGGGGCGCTGTGGTCACCGCTGACATTCGCGAGGCGATCCGCTGCGAGGTCTGTTACCGCTCCTTAGTCACCGGCTTTGTCGGGCTGAACGGCGTGGGAAGCGAGATCGCCATCGGGGATTTCAGTTTGAATACGTCCGTCGGCGCGATCAACTTCAAGCTGACCAGTCCCCTGACCGTTTTCCACGATAAGTGGCTGCGGGCGCTGGCCACGCACCGCCGCAAGCGCATTAACCGCTTCGACCGCCTGAAGCCGGAGCAGATTTAATGGCAGGCATGGCGCTGGACGCGAAGAAAAGCATAGCGGCCGCCGTGCAGAGTTACGGTTCCGACCTGACGGCCAGGACGCCGGGAGTGGCGAAGACCTGGACGGTTCGGGCGATGGCGCAGCCGGCTCGGGCGAGAGATTTGGCGGCGATCTCGCTGGAATCGGGCGTCGATACGAGCGAGGCGACGGCGACGGTTTTCCAGTTCAAGGGCGGCGCCGCGATCTCTCCCAATGACGAGGTCTCTTACCAGGGCTTCTGGTATAGGCTCGGGGCGCTGATCCCGACGACGGTCGAAGGCAAACTGATTAAGAAGGCGCACGTCGGTGTGCGCCGGGAGGCTGTCTGATGGGACTCGCTGTTGCCAGACTGACCGCTCTCCGCGACCTGATGCGCGCCCAAGTGGGGACGCTCAATGCTGCCATCGCCGCCAATGGCGTTACCGGTATCGCGACCATCACGACCGCGAATGTGGTTATCGGAGACCCCAAGGTTTTGCCGTCCGCGACCGATGCGCCGGTTCTGATCTGCGTGAAGGCGGGCGGCCCCAGTGACAATGTGGAGCGCACCACAGAGCAGATCGCGACGCGCGAGGCCAACAAGGGGGGCATCAAGCATGCCATCGGCACCAACCTCCTCGTCTACATTTCTCCCGACACCCTTCCGGCTCCCGGCCAGACCAGCGCGGGGCATTTAGCGTTCGCCGAGCAGCGCGAACTGCTGCTCTCCACGCTCATCGACTGGCTCTCCGGTATCTTCGATGTGCGTTCGGGCGCCCTGATCGCGCTCTCGAGTAACGAGTTCGCCAACCCCGGCGGCGGCGATTACCTCAAAAACGGTTTATTGACAGACATTTACATTTCCGAGACCAACAAGGGTTTCGGGGATAAATTCGATGTGGCCTGCATCCATGCCCGGCACATCGCGCACACATAAGGAGGCCCTCTGTGGCTGAAAAGATTACATCCGAGGCACTGGGGCCTTCTCCGATTTCCGGCGGGCTTATGGCCAGCGTTGTGCCGGACGTGCTTGCCGACGGTCAGGCGCATGCCGATGCCCGCGTGAGCGATTCGGGCGCCGCGGCGAAGGTACTGAGCGCGTGCCGCGACTTCCTGAGCGAGCAGTCGCAGGAACTCGGCCAGGACAAATACGCCGTCGCCGCGCGCAGCGCCATCCACTTCGCCTCGGGCCAGCTCGAGCGCACCATCGCGGGACTCTCCTCGATCTCCCTGTAAGGTCAACCGATGCCTCAAGAGACAGCTAACGATTTTTACGGACGGTTGATTCTGCAGAAGACGGACGGCGTCGGGGCGGTGTCGGTAGGAACGCGTACGCTGTTCCCGCCGATGCTGATCGACCCTTCGAACCCGCTCAACAACAACTACCCCATGCTCATGTCGGGCGCCTCGACGATGAACCACGTCACGCTCGGGAAACGCACTCCGGCGATTGTGTTCCGCGGCCTCTGGAAGCCCTCGTATATGACGCCCGCCAACATCCTCTCCTGGATCGGCAACGTCAACAGCGTGGGCGATTCCGACGAGTACGCCATGGCGGTGATCGACGGCGAGGGCAATGTCCGCGTCTACGATGGCTGCCGCTGCGCCGGAATTACGGTGGCGTGGGACGCTTCGACGGGGCCTGCGAGTATGCAGGGCATCATGGTAGAGATGGCATGGCTGGCCCGCTACGGTGACAGCGACGCGCCGGTCCCGACCACGATCTCCACAAGTGGTTTGAGCGACTACGGGCAGACGACGGGCGTCAACGAGATTGATTTCAACTCGACCGCCGACGCCGTCGCGGCCTGTTCCTTCTCCCTGGTGCGGGTACAGAAGCATTTGGGCGAGACCGATCAGACCTTGTTTATGAAGCAGGTCGCCTCGGGACCGCCTTCGGGCGGGGTACAACTGACGCAATACTCGAAGTCCACAATCGTTCCCTCCACCGGCTTCACGGTGAAAATCGGCACGAGCAGCGGCACACGATTCGACTTCAATATCTATCGCGAGCTGACGCACAAGGCGCAGGTGCCCGACTTCGCGGCGGTGCAGCGCGCCTACAGCCTGGTCGACCTGGCCGGTTCCGGCTCGATTGCGACCATCGCGGCGTTCTAAGGAGAGACCTTGCTGAAATCTATCGAGTTCGTGGAAATCACGCTGCAGAGCGGGGAGATCCGGTTCCTCTCGAAAGCGGACGCCGCGCGGCTGTACCTGGACGAAGCGGCGCTGAACGCGCTGTTTCCCGAGGGGCATACGTGGCGTCAGGTCTGGCTGAAGCCTGCGAGCTACTCTATCGAGCGCGACACGCAGCGGCTAATTCTGACTGCCAAAGGCGACGGGTTTGAGGTGGACGAAACACTCCGCGCTCCGGCGCGTGTGTTTGCGGCGACGGCGAAGTGGAACCTGGATGCCGAGCATTCGCTGGAAGGCGCGCTGCAGGTCCATCCCGTGCTGCTCGCGCTGCTCGATGCCGAAATTACGATGCACCTGTACGGTTCGGCCCAGGGAGACGCTGATTTTTTCGGAGTGTTGGGGGACAGGCTGCAGCGCTTAGAAGCGGAAGCTGCAAGCTCGGAGACCTCCATCCCGGAGTCACGCTCTGGTACACCTTCAAAGCGCACCAGATCGCGCCGCCCAGCCTAGACGGGCTGCACTATGCGGATGCGATGGCGTTTTTGTATTGCCTGCTGAACGAATCTGCGCCGAATAATAAGGGCGTGTCGGGGATGAAGCAGGCTATGGCAGGCTTTGAAGCCAACGAGGCCCCGCTTCCCGACACGCTGGTTCCCACTCCTCCCGCAGGTTCCGCTCACTAAGGATCGGAACCTGTTTGCTTTATTGACTGGCGGACGATGCAGTACAAGCTCGACATCAAAACGAACAGCTCTCTGCCGGATATGGTGGCGGTTCGGCAGGAACTGGAACGCATCTGGGCGTTGCAGCAGAAGATCAATGCGGCGGGCCTGAATATCGGCAGCGCGGCCCACGGCGGCGCCAGCAGCTCGTTTTCGAGCGCGACGCTCTCCAGCATTCCGGCCACCTCGAGCATGGGGGTTCCCGGCGGCATTACGGGCGCGGCCGGGTTTACGGGCAATACCGTTTCTCTGAGCGCGCTTGGCGTCGCCAGTCCGCTGGGTGCGATGGCTCCCCAGCCCTCCTCGGCCTCGGTTATGATTCTGGGCGGCGCCACGCCGCAGGGCGGGAATGGTCAGCCGTTTCCGGGCGTTAGTCCATTCGCGGCGGTCGGTATCAATCGCGGTATGACGGGCATCGCTTCCCAGATCGCTGTCACAGGCATCACAGGCGGCGCGGACCTGGCGATGCAGCAGTATCGCGACGGCGGCAACCAACTGGAAGGCCGGGCCTCGCTGTACGGCCGCATCAGCGGCGCTATCGTGGGCGGCGCGGTGGGATTCTTAGGCGGCGGCCCGACAGGCGCGCTGCACGGCTCCGTGATCGCCTCGCAGATGTTCGATTCCGTGGCCCGAACGTTCGTAGGCGGCGCGGTCGCGGCGCAGAACTCCGGTTCGGCCATACGGCCCCTCTTCAGCGCGATGTTCGGTTCGCATGCCGATGGCATGATAGGCATGTTCAATGAGCGCATGCCCGCTCGCGGCGGCGGCATGATGGCGCCGACCAAAGCAGGCAGTCGCCTTGAGAACCTGACCGGCTACATCAACAGCTTTCTGCCCGAGGGTTCGCAGTTCGGACTGGGCGGCACCGAGATTGCGGAGGGCATGTCCACGCTGGGCAGCGGCATTCTCGCTGGCGGCGGCAATCCGTTCTCCCCTGGCTCCGGCGTCAATGGGGTTTATCGCCCCTATGCCAATTATGGGGGCGAAGGCTCGGATGCTAATTATGCTCGCGCTCGTGACATAAGCAAAAACGGCAAGGGTTTTCGGCTTATTGGCATGTTAAGCCAGATCGCCATCGGAGCCATCAAAGACGCCCCTGCCCATTACCGCAGCGACGAGACTTTGATGGAGACCTACACGCGCAACCTGGCGAGGATGGTCGGAAAAGACAATTTCAAAGAGGCGTCAAAGCGGATGGCGAGCGTTCTGGGCGAACAGCCCGAGACGGGCGGCAACCTCGTTGATAACCTGCTCAAATTCGGGGCGGAAGAGACCTCTACGTTTTTGCGGATGCAGAACGATGACCTGCGGATGCCGTCCGGCCTGTCTGCTGTGACCCTGGCCCGCGCGTCGGCGGACATTCGCGGCGCGGAACGTAAGAGCCGAATCGGGGGTTACCAGGCGCGCGGAAGCGGCGCGGCGCAGTTTGCGGCGCTCTCCGAGGAGATGGCGAGCATTGGCAGCCTGCCCGGCGGCAAAGACAGCGCCGCTTATGCGGAAACAGGGGCGCGTCGTCGTGAGGCGCAGCGGGAGAAGTTTCGGGCGGATGACATCACGGGCTACGGTTTGGCGGCGGTGCGGCTCCAGGGCGAGCGGGAGCGCAGTGAGGTCATGCCGTTCTCCCCGTCCCGTCCCGCAGAAATTGCGCTGAAGACGGCGGCGCTGGATACGAAGCAGATGGGCGTCCTGAATACGCGGCTGGCCTCCTTGCGGAAGAGCGGCAGCCTGAGCGAAGAAGACGAGATGCGCTACACGAGCGAATACGAGCGGCTGCATACTGAGCGCGACAGCGCGATTGCGTCGCTGGGTTCGGGCATGGAGAACCGTCTGCCTGCGCTTTCCTCCGGCAAAGTGAAGAGTTTCGGACGTTACGACAGCATGCAGCTTGCCGCGAAACGGCTCTCTCTGGCA
>JBBQPO010000059.1:0-24568 GCA_038217285.1 Chthonomonadales bacterium | reverse complement strand
TCCGGCAGTTTCAACTCTTGTCGCAGTGCCTGCACCTGGGCCTCGTTCAGCCGCGCGATCTCCTGATCGAATTTCGAGTTGCCAAGCACGACCACGTTCTGCCCGGCTCCCAGCGTCCCGATACGTTCCGCATCGTTTTCCGACTGCATCAACAGCCGATCCATATTCGACAGCATCCATCGATACAGCCATCGAGACATCCGGCCTCGGACACGCTTCTGCACACGTTGAAAATTCTTCTCCGATATGCGCCCATTTACCAGGACGGTGGTCGCGCCCTGCCGCTTCAGCTCGTGGAGCAGGTTGGGCCACATCTCGCTCTCCAGACTGACGAAGACCGTGGGACGAATCAGACCGACGACCCTCCGGGCGACCCAGGGCAGATCGAAGGGGAAGTAGAACAGCCCATCTACATAAGGTAGCGCCTGCTGCTCCGCCATCTCGTGTCCGGCCGGCGTGATCGTAGAGAGCAGTATCTCATCGTGCGGCAGTCGCCTGCGCAACTCCCGCAAAATGGGAACCGCCGCCACGACTTCACCCGCCGACACCGCATGCACCCAGAGCCGACGTCTGCTGTCGGATCGGCTGTGAAACTCTGCTGGCAGATGTCCCCACCGCTCTCGCCATCCCGGACGCGATTTTCCGGAGACGTAACGCTGCGCGAGGTAAGCCGCGATAAACGGCGACCCTACGGTCATCGCCCCCAGATTATACAACGCATAGTGTACGATGTCGAAGACTCCTGTTACTGTGTTTCCCCAAGAGAGACAGCCTGTGTCGGTTCGGTGGGCCAGTCGGAAGGATAGTCGGTATGCCCGGCAAGGCGTTCGGCTTCTCGTTCCAGGCGATTGATGGCGACTTCAACAAGCGCTGCATAGTGGTTGCGACTGGCCTCGTTCAGGTTGGGGGGAATCGGGATCGGCTCCCCGGTCAAAAAACATACGCGCGCAAACGGCTTCGGCAGCATATAGGAGTCCCAGCTTCCCATGAGCCACCGTCGGTCGGCGCTGACGGCGACGGGGATGATGGGCGCTCCGGACTTTTCCGCCATCAGGATAACGCCTAATTGTACCTTATGCGTCGGCCCGCGTGGGCCGTCCGGCGTCATTACCAGGACGCCGCCCTCTTTGACTCGCCGTGCCATCTGCAGTGCGCCGCGAATACCGCCCCGCCCGGTAGAACCCCGTGCCGTCTGAAAGCCGAGCATTTGAAAGAAGTTGTTCTGTATCTCGCCGTCGCGGGAGAGGGAGATCAAGGCGCACCAGCCGCGACGGCTCAGCACCAGCGCCGGGATCAGGGTTCGTCCGTGCCAGGTGACGTAGATCGCGCCGCCCGAGGGCTGCAGGCGGTCCTCATTTTCGAAGCGAAGGCGAAGCGTCGCGAAGACCAGGCGTGCAACGTAGTAGATGGCCCGGCCGAGCCAACGGGCGCGGCGGGCCACGCGGGGGTCGGCGGCGGCGGCAAGCGGATCGGGTTCGGCCGGTTCGGGGGATGGCACAGACGGAGTAGACATGAACCCTCTGTTAGTCGAAGCCGCGCAGTTGCGTCTCGTAGAGCTGCGCATAGTAGCCGCCGGCGGCGACGAGTTCCCGATGGGTTCCCGCTTCGATCACCTCTCCGTCGCGCATGGCCAGGATACGATCGGCATTGATGATCGTGGAGAGACGGTGCGCGATGACCAGGGTCGTTCGCCCTTTCATCAGCGTGTCTAGCGCCTCCTGCACCAGCGCCTCGGAGGAGGCGTCCAGCGACGACGTCGCTTCGTCGAGTATCAGCAGGCGCGGGTTCATCAAAATAGCGCGCGCGATCGAGATACGCTGCCGTTCGCCACCCGAGAGCCGAATGCCGCGCTCCCCGACGATGGTGTCGAACTTATTCTCCATGCCTTCGATGAAGTAGGCGTTGGCGGCATAGGCGGCGCTCTGGATCTCTTCATCTGAGGCGTCGCGGTTGCCGTAGGCGATATTGTCGCGCAGTTTGCCGGCGAACAGCCAGGTCTCCTGTGGCACAATACCGATCTGGCGGCGCAGCGAGGCGGTGGCCACATCGCGAATATCGTGCCCGTCGATCAGGATACGGCCTCCTGTCGGATCGTAGAAGCGCGGAATCAGGTCTACGAGCGTGCTTTTGCCCGCTCCACTCCGCCCCACCAGCGCGACGACCTCACCGGGCTTGACCTCGAACGAGACGTTGTGCAGCACATCCGGACTGTCGGGCGCGTATCGGAACGAGACGTTCTCGAAAACGATATGTCCCTCGACTTTCGGCATCTGCACCGCATCCGGCTTCTCCTGGACTTCCGACTCGACATCCAGTACTTCCTCGAAAATTCGCTGGGCGGACGCCAGCGCCTGGGCCCGTGTGGTAGCGATCGCGCCAATTCCGCCGGCAGCCTGTGCCACCGAGTTCAACAGGAAGACGAACATGATCAGTTGCCCCTGATCCATTCCGCCCTGCTTGGGGAACTTCTCCGCCTCCATTACGAGCTCCCCGGGATGCGCAACGATCCACTGCTGCTGCTCCCGGTGCTGGATTTTGTTGGTATGTGCGACATCATTACCGCCGATATACAGTATAAGGGCAATGCCAAACGCTCCGATAAAATCCACAATCGGCCTCAACTGCGCCGTTTTGCGAACGCCGCGCATCATCGTATGCAGCGTACGATGGTTTTCTGCTGAGAAGCGTGATACCTCGTGGTCTTCTGCGGCGAACGACTTGATGATCCGCACCCCCGCGACGGTCTCTTCGAGGATCGTCGTCACGTCGGAGAGTTTGTCCTGCACCAGTCCGGAGATGCTGCGCATCTTCTTACTGATGCGCGAGATAACGGCGGCCATGCACGGAATGAAGAACAGCGAGATCAGCGCCAATTTCGGGTTCACAAAGAACAGGGCGGTCAGGCTGACGACGATGGTGATCGGGGCGGAGACGGTATCCCGCAGGCTCATCGCAGCGCTTTGCAGCACCGGCACATCACTTGTGAGGATCGACATGATCGCGCCGGTGCGTCGGCGATTGAAGAACGAGAGCGAGAGCGTGTGAAGATGGGAATAGATATCGTCGCGGAAATGGGTGGCCAGACGATTTGCAGTTAGGGAGAGATAGTAACTCTGGCCGAAGGAGAAGATTCCCTTCACCATGAAGACGAGCAGCACGGCGCCGCACATTGCGTTCAGGTGTCCGGTCTCGCCGTCGACCATCGAGTTGATCGTCTCGCGGATGAAGTAGGCGATACTGGTGGTTATTCCGGCGACGGCTGCAGCGCAGAGCAGACCCAACCCGAGTGTGCGCATATGCGGCTTAAGATAGGTGAGCAGGCGTTTCTGAGTGTCCGGGGGGAAGTTTTTCATTATTTTTTTTCAGCCAGTTCCAAAACAAGGCGGGCGGTGCGTTCGCTGGCTCCCGGGCCACCAAGCATCGTGCGGACGGCTTCGAGCTCACGTTTGGCCGTTGAACGCGCGGTCACATCGTTCAGCAGGCGCAGCGCGGCGGCGGCGAGAGCCTCCGGTGTCGCGGCATGTTGGAGCAGTTCGGGCATAATCGGACGGTCGGCGAGAATGTTGGGCAGTCCGATGAACTTGAGTTTCTTATCGAGCCCGAACAGGCGGGCTTCGAACTCCATCAATTTGGAGAGACGATATAGGATGACCATCGGGGTCGCGAAAATCGTGGCTTCGAGTGTCGCCGTTCCCGAGCAGGTGATGAGCACATCGCTATGGGCCATAACGTCGTAGGTAAGTCCTTTGGCCAGCACAGTTGGCGGGAGCAGTGGCTTTTCGCGCTGCCGGTCGATGCGATCCCGCTTTTCCATTTCGTCCGTCAGGGTCTGTTCGGGAACCACCAGTCCCTCGACGGTCACGAGCTTGCGCTGGAGCTGCGGTGCGAAGGCATTTGCCGTGCGCGAAACCTGCTTGCGAACCTGTGTGCCGGCTTCGAGGGCGAACTCATACCAGTACTCGCTCAACTGGGCCAATAGTTCCGGCTGGCCGCTCAGATACCGTCCCACGATCTCCGGCGAGAGATTCGGCGCGACTCCGATGACGAACTGGGCCTCCCGCACCTCTTTGTGCATGAGTCGGGCGGCGTCGAGAAGCGCCGGCAGAATATGCTCGATTTCGTGTAGGCGGCTGCCGGGCAGCAGGCCGATGATCGGGCGCGCCGGGTCCATATCGAACTCTGCGGCGAACTCCGCCCGCGTCATGCTGGGCCTGGCCCGTTCGACCAGGGGATGCCCGACATTGACAGCGTTGGCCCCCAGGCGCCGAAACCGCTCCGCCGACCACGGGAACGGCACGGCCAGCACATCGGTGATCCGCCCCAACTCTGCGCCCTTGTTGCCCTCGCGCCGCCACGCACCGGGCGGAAAATAGTAGCAGACGGGGATGCCGGCCCGCTTGGCGAACCGCGCGACCTTGACATTGAACGCCCCAAAATCGATGAGCACCAGCACGTCCGGGCGACGCTGTTTTAAGGCTTTGACGATGCTCGGATAGACGTTGAAGCGCAGATAGGGATATTTGACCAGACCTTGCGCCAGGCTGATGACGCCCCACTCCCCGCTATCGGCCAGCAGCTCCACACCCGCGTCACGCATGGCGCTGCTGCCGAGGCCCCACAGCTTTACATCAGGCCTCTGCCGTCGCAACTCCTCCGCCAGCGCCCCTCCGATAAGGTCGCCGGAAATCTCTCCCGATAGAATCGCGATATTCATTGCGGGTTATTCGGCCGGATTGCTGCCGCGGAACTCCTTGCCATTGCGCGAACTCCGGATAAACTTCAGCAGATGCTCCAACTCCGGGCTTTTGTCGATCTCCTCTTCGATGGTCTCCAGCGCCTGCGACATGTTCAAGTTGGAGCGGTAGAGCAGTTTGTAAGCCTGTCGCAGCTCGTTGCGCACCTTCGGGACGATATTGGCGCGCCTCAGTCCGATCTTATTGATATCGTAGACCTTCGCAGGATTGCCGTCGGCCAGCATATACGGGGGGATGTTCTGCGTGATTTTGGAAAAGCCGCCGAGCATGGCCAGTGTACCGATGCGGCAGCCCTGATGGACCCCGGTCAGCCCGCCGATGTTGACATAGTCTTCGAGCGTGACGTGTCCGCTGATACCGACGTAAGAGGCGAGCGAAACGTGACTGCCGACATCGCAGTTATGGCCGACATGGGCGTAGGCCATGATCATGTTGTCGCTGCCGATACGCGTCTCACAGCCTTCGCCCGTGGCGCGGTGGATCGTGACGCATTCGCGCAGGGTCGTGTTGTCGCCAACGATGACGCAGGTGTCCTCGTCCTGATATTTGAAGTCCTGCGGGGGGCCGCCGATGATGGCGCCGCTGAAAACGTGACAGCCGCTTCCCAGGGTGGTGTTCTTCTCGATAACGACATGGGGATGAAGGACCGTGCCTGCCCCGATTTTGACATTCTTACTGATGACGCAGTACGGACCGATCTCGACATCGGGTGCGATTTCGGCGGATGAGTCGACGATTGCGGTCGGATGTATACGCGAGTTAGACACGATGGCTGTCTCCCTCATTGGTCGGATGCGCGTCAGCGTTCCCGGCGTCGTTGGAGGCGGCCTCGGAAGCAACCGGTGTCGGGCGTCCGAACCTCAGTTTCTCCAGTCTCTGCTCCGTCGAATGAGGCGTGGCCTCTTTCAACGCAAAGGTCATGTCACACTCGGCGACCACCATACCGGCGACGCGGGCGACCATGCGTACTTTGCCGATCATGCCCCGCACCTTGATCAGGTTTGCCTCGGTGATGAGCGCGTCACCCGGAACCACCGGTTTGCGGAATTTGACGTTGTCCATGGCGGCGAGATAGGGGATCTTGCCGCGTTGTTCCGTCAGAGACAACATCATCAAGCCCGCGACCTGCGCCATCGATTCCAGAATCAAGACGCCCGGCATAACCGCCTGGTTCGGGAAATGTCCATCGAAAAACGGTTCGTTAATCGTCACATTCTTCAGTCCGACCACATGTTGCCCCGGTGTCAATTCCAGCACTCTGTCTACCAGCAGCATCGGGTAGCGATGCGGCAGCAGAGCGCGAATGTCCTCTATATCCAGCGTACAATCCATTCCGTTCTCCTGATCTCCCTCTGTCTGGCTATGCGCCAGCAGCGCCCGCACAAAGGCGACATTCGCGCGATGGCCCGGCCGCGATGCGGAGACGCGCAACTCCAGACGCGCATCCGCCAGGGCGAGGTCGCCGATAAGGTCCAGCATCTTATGAACGCACCACTCCTGCGGTACACGGAGCGGAGCGGAAAAGCCAGATGGCGGCGTAATGATGAGCGCGTTGTCCAGTGTACCGCCGCGTGCCAGTCCCGCCTCCAGCAGCCTCTCGACTTCCGCGTGAAAGGCGAAGGTGCGGGCGGGAGCGATCTCCACGCAGTAGGACGCCGCCGTGGTCGGACAGACGTCGGCAAGGCATTCGGCGGTGCCCTCTGCCCAGTCCTCGAACTCCGTACAGACGCGCAGGTTCAGTCCTGCCGCAGGCTCCGCCGTCAGCCGTGTACTGCCCTGATCGGTCGTGATAGGGGCACGGAGGCGCAGTCGCCGCGCCGACTTGCCCTGCCCGCACACGCCGACGCGCCGGATAGCTTCCGCAAAAGGGGCCGCGCTGCCGTCCATGATCGGTATTTCCGGGCCTTCGACCACGATGTGGGCGTTATCTACTCCGAAGGCATGGAGGGCCGAGAGCAGATGTTCGACAGTACTGACCGTCGCGCCATCGCGCCCGAGACGCGTACTGCGGGAGGTATCGACCACAAACTCGGCACGTGCCGGAATTGTGACGCTCCCGACCTTGAAAACACGTCCGGTATCGACTCCCGAAGGAGTGACCGTGACGCGCCCATGCACGCCGGTATGGATGCCCACCCCTTCCAGTGTAAACGATCCGGCCAGTGTCTGCTGTTTCATACGTTAATTCTGTGTGCCTTCGGGCGGCGTCAACGTTTGCAGCCTCCGTTCCAGTTCTGCCAGGCGCTTTTCAAGAGCGGAAATCTGTTTCAGCGTGTCGGGCATTTTCGTGGCGGCGACCATCTCCCGCATCTTCTGCCGTATCGGTATCGCCGGGGAGCCGAACACCGTCTCACCTGCAGGCACGTCCCGCATCAGTCCGCTTTGCGCTCCCACCTGGACGCCGTCGTTCAAGTGAATATGGTCCTTAACGCCGACCTGCCCCGCCAGCATGACGCCTGTGCCGAGGGTGCTGCTTCCGGCGATCCCGACCTGACCTGCGATAAGGCACATCGGCCCGATGCGAACATTGTGCGCGATATGCACCAGATTATCTATTTTGGTTCCCGACCCGATGGTCGTCATGCCGGTCTTGGCGCGGTCGATACATGTGTTTCCGCCGATCTCCACATCGTCTCCGACCTCGACGCCGCCGAGTTGGGGCACTTTGCGAATGCGACCGCCTACCGGGAGGTAGCCGAAGCCGTCCGATCCGAGTACGGTTCCTGCATGAATCCGGCAGCCCTGCCCGACCCGGACACCGTGGTAAAGTACGACGTTCGGAAAAAGAACGGTCGTTGCGCCGACGACGCACCCCGTGCCTATATAGACCCCAGGAAACAGCCGGACGCCTTCGCCCAGCGTCACATTGTCCCCAAGAACGACATTGGCTCCAATGCGCACGTCGGCGCCCAGGGTGACATCGCGCCCGATCTGTGCGGAGGGATGGATGCCTTCCGGCAGATCGAGCGGGGGCGCGAAGGCTTCCAGCACCTTTACGAAAGCGAGGCGGGGCGCTTCAACCTGAATCAGCGGCTTGACGGGCACGGGATCCGGGCATTCCGCCGCGAGAACGGCGGTCGCAGCCGACGCGAGGGCCGTCGTAAGAAAGGCCGTGGACTCGGCGAAAACCAGATCGCCTGTCCCGGCCACGTCCACTCCGGCGACGCCGGTTATCACGGTCTGCGGGTCACCGATCACGACGCCGCCGACCAGGGCGGCGATCTCTGCGAGCGTCCATTGCGATAGGGGGAGAGAGTTCAAGGGTTCTGTCCTGATGAGT
Organism: Chthonomonadales bacterium; assembly: GCA_038217285.1. Classification (GTDB taxonomy): domain Bacteria; phylum Armatimonadota; class Chthonomonadetes; order Chthonomonadales; family Chthonomonadaceae; genus JANXLO01. Next base: position 16,534 of record JBBQPO010000059.1, on the reverse strand, counting down.
TCATTATCGAATGCAAAGGTTACGACCGTATGCGGGAACGCCTCGGGGCTTTTCAGGGCGCCGAGCCCGCGTTCTGACGCCACTGGGCGCGGAGGGCTCCTGCCGCTTCTGCCGTGATATCCGTACCAGCCTGTCCGCTCGGGACCATATTCCAGCCTTCTTTGCGCGCGATCTGCGCCACCGCTTGCGCGGTGTCGGCGCGGATCACGGCGATCAACGCCTCTCTCTGCGCCTGCCAGGCCTGCCGCTCCTGCGCCATCGCGACGCTCAACTGAGCCTGGGCATTCCCGATGGCGCGGGGTGCATCCGGCCCCAGAGGCAGGGGCAGGGGTGTGGCCTGCGGATCGACGGGCGGTAGAACCGTGCTCGCCAGCGGTGGGATCGGCCTGGTATCGTTTTTGAGGCGGGCGCGGGCCTGGTTAACCTGCTGCAGGACACTGTCGGCCAGTTCTGCTCGACGGCTTTGCATGCGGGCGGCGCTCTCCGCCAGCCACTGCAGACGCTGCGGAGCCAGTTGCCCAACCGCGATCGTTCGCACGTCACGCGCCAGAACCGCTTTGCGCTGGTCTTCCAGCGCATTCATCTGTGCGGAGACCAGGGCTTCCTGCCGGACGGCGTCCTGTACGATCGGATTACGAGGATCCTGATTCAGCCGATTGGTGTAGGCCGTGATCTGGGAACGCAACGCGACCTGCCGAAAGCCGAGTGTGTTGATCCGGGCGTCCAACCGATCCGCCTCCAGCGCGTTCGCCTCGCTCAATTTCAACTCGCTGTCCGCGAGTGCGCGACCGTAACGTGCTTCGGTTTGCCGGTGTTCATCTCGTTCCATCCGCTTCGCAATGTCTATATTTTTGGCGGTCAGCGCCTGTTCGGTCTGCTGTACGTAGTGCAGAGAATCTTCCTGCACTCTTTTCTCCCGCTCGCTCGCCAGACTCGGGGGAACGGTCACAGGGGGGGTGAACACTTCAGGCAGCGGCGTCAGAGGGTATTTGAGTGCGGCTGCCTGGGCCTGAGCGGCAGGAAAACGCGCCTGCGCCGCGTCCAATGCCAGCACCTGAGCCCAGACAGGATGGAGAGGGAGCAGAGCGTCCAGGCGAACGTATTGGCGCGTCTTAAGAGGCGTCGGCGTCGAATTGCGGCATCCGGACGCCAGCCCTGAAATCATAGCGAGGAGGGCGAGGAGCGACGCGTTCCGCGCCACCGCCCCGCCCCGTCTTTTGGGCAACATCGCGTTCACCCTGTACCGGACGCAGCCGATACTCCTATTTGCTGTTGTTGAGATCGGTGAGCACCTTTTCCGTGATATCGTTCTCAGAATAGAGAAGGACTTCGCTGGAGAAGACGAGGTTGTACCCGTCCTTTTTGGCGATCTTGTTCAGGCTCTCACGCGCATTCTTGTCGGTCGCTTCGCGGATCGCCGCCAGTTTCGTATCGATCTCCGCCTTGACGGTGTTGACCTTGTCCTGTTCACGCTTCTGAGTATCGGCAGCCGCCTTCGCGAATTCGCGAAGGCGGTCGTTTTCAACCTGGTTGAGCTGTCCCTTCGTCTGCAGAGTGAGCAACTCGCCGAACAGCGCCTTGCCCCGATCCGTGATCTGCTGCTTCTGGGCCTTCTTACCGGCGTCCAGACCCTCTTTGGTCTCTTCCTGTACCACGAGTTCGCCTAGCGTCTGCTGGTCGGCCTGTGACAGAAGATTGTTCTGTTCCCAGGTGCGCACCATGGTCTGCATATCGGCTTGAAGCTTGGACAGTTTGTCGGTTTCGGTCTTGTAGTATTTGGTTTCCAGGATAATGCGGGCCGGATTGACCACCGCGACCTTCAGGCCGGTGTCGGCGGCACGCTCTTTCGCCGTCGCGCCCGTCAAGGAAGCGACGACGCAGCCGACGACGAGAGTAATCACAACCAGCCGAAGGCTGGGGGTTAATGGTGACATCACAGAATATCCTTTCGCTGGTTCACAGGCGTCGTATTATAGCAGATTGACGACACGAACGCAAGACAGTATACGGCATTCCTCGCCCGTTCCCGAAGGAAAAATCTGGTGGCGCGAGTGCGAATAAAAGCCGGGGCACGGAGGCGAGAAGCTGTCTTTCCGGCCCGTGCCCCGCCTGTTTCAGAAGACGTTGCCGATGCTGAAGTGCGTACGTCCGCCTTCATTTCCGATGCCGTAGTCGAGGCGAATAGGGCCGAGGGGAGTGCGAACGCGTATACCGAGGCCGACGCTCACGTGCGGTCGAAACCCACCCTGATTGAAGCCTTGAATATTTACCCCTTGATAGGCCCCGCCCCAGGCATCCCCGAGGTCGGAGAAAATGACGCCTTTCAAGCCTCGTGCCAACGGCTGTCGCAACTCAGCAGAGCCGAGCATGAGATACTTGCCCCAGAAACGGTCTTCCCGATAGCCGCGCAGGGTCTCCGCGCCGCCGACGAAATACTGCTCGAAGAAGGGGAGTGTACCGTTGGAGGCTCCGACCAGCATGCGCAGCGCGAGGGAGGTTCTCTCTTCATCCGGTTTGTCGCGGCGACGCGGCTTCTGAAGATTGAAGAACTGCCGGGCTTCGATCGAGGACTTGGCGAAACTGTGACTGCCGTAGACGCCGCCGTTCACGATCCCTCCGTTAAGGGTTGCAGGGGGCTTGAGGTCGGCATGTCCGACCATCAGGCTGAAGGTCTGATACCCGCCCTTGACGGGATCGAGAATCAGGTCGCGGCTGTCGTGCAGGAGGCTGCTGCCGACGGAAAAGATCGGTCCATCCTGAATGATGGAGGCGTTGATCCCGGTCAGGTCGAGAGGATCGGTGCGAACATTCTCGGCGCGCAGGCTGAGAGTACCGCGTGTGCTGCTGTTGATGGGCTTGCTGACGGCGAGCGTACTTCCTATGCGCTGTTCGTTGTACCGAGTGTCTGTCGTGGACGTTGCTCCGCCTGTTACCACGTTGTTGGTCAAGGAGTTGGCGAATCGGTAGATGGTTTTGTCGTAAACTTGTACAGAGAGCGACGTGTGGCGTCGATCCAGATAAGGCTCGGTAAAGCCGAGTTCGATGCTGCTCTTACCGGAAACGCTGCCGGTCTCCCAGAGCAGGTTGACGGCTTCGCCTCGCCCACGGAAGTTGGTCTCCGAAATCTCTGCTCGCCCGATCAACTGCTGGCGACTGCTGTAGCCCGCGCCGACGGAGATGCTGCCCGTGCGTTTCTCCGGCAGGCTGAACGTCAGCCGAATCTCTCCTGGCGCAATGATCTCTTCGCCGGGAATGACCTCTTCGAACAGGTCGAGGTTCAACAGGCGAATTCGATCCTGTTGCCAGACATCACGATTGTAGAATCCACCGACTTTTGTCTTCAGTTCCCGCAGTACGACATTGCGCTGTGTTTTGCGGTTCTTGACCAGACGGATCTCCGCGACGCGAACGACCGTAATAGGCACGGTCAGAACACCCTTATCGTCCATCCCTGCGCCTTCGCCGAGCGTGGCAACATAGCCTTTGCTGTTGTAGAGGCGCATGATATCTTCGGCGTCTCGCTGGAACTGAATATAGTTGTAGACGCCGCCCTTCTTAGCATGCACCAGGTTCTGGACCTCTTCGATCTTGACCGGACCCGACCCCGTGATGGAAAAGTCCTTGATGGGATCGTTCTCATCGACGCGGATCACGACCTTGCACTTACCGGTGGGCGGGTTCTCATCTTCGGCCTGTACGCGGACCCAGTCCTCCGGGGTATCCAGATTGTGCTGGGTCCCGAAGTATCCGGTCTGGCTCAGATTGGCTTTGATTTCGCTGAGCACCTGATCGTTGCAGGGATCCCCGATCCGGTGTCGGCTGAGGGCAATGATCGCGTCTTTCGAGAGCGTCTTATTGCCTGTGATGATGAAGTCGCCGATGACCTGCGTTCCGATAGGCGCCTGTTTAGCCTGTGCGGCGACCGGGACGACTGTGCCGAGACAAAGTCCGGCGAGGGGAAGGGAGATAAGCAGAAGAGACGGCGTGAAACACCGCCTCTTGAGTTTATGAGTTTTCATGGAAAAAGCGATCCTCCAATGCGCGTGTCCGGTAGCGGGAACAACGCGATGATTCCAGGCTTTCGGACAGGGCAGATAGTGCGCAGTACGAGGGAATGGCGCGTCGTGTGGCAGGTTAGAAAATCCCTGTCTATAGTACCCTAAAACCGAAACAAACCTACATGCGGTAGTAGGGTTCCAGCTTACGCCGCAACATCCCGCGTGCGCGGGAGAGACGGGTCTTGACGTTTTCCAACGTCAGGCCAGTCGCCTCCACGATTTCGTTATAGGACAGCTCTTGAAACTCGCGCAGCAGGATAACCTCTTTATAGTCGGGCGGCAGGGACTCGATGGCCGCCAGAACGCGCTGACGCAGCTCTTTTTCTTCCAGTTTCTGGTGCGGGGACTGGGTGAGGTCGGCGATTTCCCGGGTCATGCTGTCTTCGTCGTGGGCATCCCGGGGCTGGTCGAGGGACTCGATGCGCAGACTGCGTTGCCGTTCGCGCTGCCGAATACGGTTGATGCAGAGGTTGCGGGCGATCTGATAGAGCCAGGTGAACACCTTGGATTCGCCACGAAACTTGTCGTAGTGGCGAAACGCGCTGATGAACGTTTCCTGGGTCAGATCGGTCGCCTCTTCGTAATCGCCGATAAATCGATAGATGATGTTGAAGATCTTCTTCTCGTATTTGGCGACAAGAGCGTCGAAGTCAAGATTTCTGTCGGCATCTTCCGGCGGGAGTGCATTCATGACCCGGTCTCTGTCCTGGATTGGCGCGGAGTGGCAGTGGTCATACCGGTCGCCCAATGCGACAGCCTGCGGCACGGAAGTCGGCTCGGTTTCCCGATTCGCGGCTCCGCCTGCAAGCAACCCCGGGAAAATACCGGCGGCTTCGGCCTGAATAGACGACATACCTGATCCCCCTGAGCGGCGGCGTGTTACACCGTTTCCGGCCCCTTTGGGTACGCTGGAAGTGTGGCAAGTGAACTCGTTCTGCTGCTAATAGGACGCACGCCAGGAGGAATTGTTACATGGTCGCCGCTGCGCGGCGCTAAAAAAAATGGACTGACTGTTGACTGTCGCCGACGTTCATTCGTCTTGCTCTCCTCTTTCGCCTTAGAACCGCCAGACTCCTTCCAGAAGATATCGCGAAGTATGCTGTTCGTCGAGATCGTAGGATAACTGATAGCGTTGTCGGAACCGGAAACTGAGTTTCAGGTCGTATTTCTCCTGTGTGCTTTCCAGTGTGCGAAAATAACTGACGTAGATCGGGCCGAAAAGGTGCCGACTGATCGAGAGCGTCAGACGCTGCACTGGATCGTAGTTGACGACCAACTCTTCGAAGCCGAGGCCTGCCGCGAACTTGTCGAACACGCCGGGCAGATAGGAGCTCGTGAGAACGTTGGTGAGGGTGGAGGCGAATGCCTGGGCAGGATTCTGGCCGAACTGATTGATATTGTCGACGCCGATCAGCGCTCCGACCAGACGCTGCGTGAGAGCTGCCTGACCGAGAGCGAGGTCATCGGGACTGGTCTCGAACATGAGCCGTAGTCCGGACTGGGTTGCGAAACGGTTGCCACTGCTGCCTGTCAGCGGCCCGGAGACGTTCACCGTCACCTTGTAGCGTTTCCGCACCCCGCCGAGCGAGGTCGCCGACAGCGACGTCTGTGCTTTGAGGCCGTCCACATTCAAGCTGAAACTCGGCTGACCGGCGTCGTACACAGGATAGTTCAGACTGAGCACACCGGGAGGGACGATCTTGAAGCGGGCGGTCGGCAGAGTCAGGACTCCCTCCGCCAGCGTAATTCGGCCGGTAATGTTCAGGCTGTCGGCGGAGGTCGGTGGCTCCGCTGGCACGGAGGTTGGTTTCGGAGCAGTCGGCGGCAAGATGGCCTCCGCTTTCGGCAGGCTGCCCTTTATCGTGACGTAGCCTCCGGCGCGCACATTCAACAGGGGATTGACCAGACGCACCGTCTTTTCGTCGATTAGTATCGAAAGATTGAAACGGGGAGCGATCGGCAGCGACACCCCGGTACCTGCCAGACCACCGAATTCGGTCGGAAGGCTGGCCTGCGTATCATGTATACTGACGGTTCCACTCAAGGTTGGATCTACAAGTGAGCCGGTCACGTCGAGATTGAGCCGGGCCATCCCACGGGCTTTCGCTCCCTTCAGCCCTGGAAGATTTGTCTCATCGAACACCGTCTGATCGACGAAGAGGTGCATTCCTCTTGAGTCCTGGGTTCCATCGACGCCAAGTGGAAGGCTGCCGGTGAGGGCGATGTTCGAGCCGGTCCCGCCCTTTTTGATCTCGCGACCCTGCGCATCGTAGACCTGCGTGTGGCCGCCGAACTCCGTCACCTCGATCCGATCATCGTGGAACGTGAGCACGGCGCGCAGATCACGCAGCCCGGTCGCGAAGTTGCCGAACTGAAATTTGGGAGCGGTGACCGCGAGGCCGCCGGTAAGACGCGGCGCGGCGCGTGTGCCCTGCACGGCGGCATTTAAGGTCAGGGTGCCTTCCACCGTGGGCGGCAGGAGATTCGGCGCGAAGAGCGATACCACGCGCAGGTTGTTGTCGGTGGCGTCCTGCGGTGCGAATGTCGCCGTCAGATCCAGTTTCGCATCGTCGGGAACAAAGGGCGCCTGCCACTGGAAGCCGGTGATCGACCCGGCGGCATGACCCGTATATTTGCGAATCTCTTTGGTGCTCCGGTCCCGCTTCTCCACCTGAATATCACTCGCGCGAATGTAGCCTGTCTCGACGACCTTGCCGTTCTCAACGGTCGCTCCACGTACCTCCGCCCTGGAGATGTCTACACGATCCAGGGTCTGGCCGCGATAGCCGATATTTCGCAGGTTGAGCGAGACTTCCAGGTTCGGAGATGCCGTTTTTCCGGAGGCGACCACGTTGAGATAGTCGACGGTGCCGCTGACGTCGATACGTCTATCCGGTGGCAGAAAGCCTTTCAGAAGTCCAGCGTCCAGGTTATAGGCCGTAAGATCGGCCTCTACATTCCCCTTATAGGCGACAGAGAAGCGGCCCAGGGCCAGCGTGGTGTCCGGACTGTCCGGTTTGGCGTCAGGCAGAGGCAGTATCGGTCGCAAAACAATACGCGCTCCGGAACCTGTGGCGGCGGTTTTAGTCAGCGTCGCCTGGCCGGTCAGTTCGGTAATCACATAGTCATCCAGCCGGATGTCCGCAGAGTTGATTTTGAGGTCGGCGCGTGGATCCTCGACGGTCCCGGTGACGCTGAGCGTACCGGACAGCGCCCCTTCCATCTTATTCATATACTGCGTGGCGATGCGGCCCAATTCGGTCTGGCCGAAGGAGCCCGCCAGGGAAGAGGTAGGGTCGTTTTGCGGAGCAGGCAGGCTGCGAATGAGATCGCGGACACGGGCAATGGGAATGCCGTCCAGGCGGATCGGTCTGTCGGTCTGAAAGCTCTTCGATGCCAGATGATAGGCCAGGTCCGGCACGAGGAGCACCGCTCTGTTCGTCGTGGCGTCTGTCAGCGTAAAGTTTTGCGCGAACAGCGTCTTGTCGGCGAAGCGGGCGGTACCGCGAATATCGCCTGCGTTATAGCCGTTGTAGGCAAGTCCAAGCAGTTCCACCCGGCGCGCATCGGCCACCGGATCTTGCATGGTCCCGGTGATATGCGCCTCCACATTCGCGATGCCTGTCACATTGTCCAGAATGACGTCAGGTAGCGTCTGCTGCAGCTTATCCAGCACGATGTGGCTGCCCGACACGTCCAGATCGAGCGTGCCGTCCTTCGCCACGGTGCCAGAGGCGGTAAGTGAGCCTTCCGCAATGTCGGCGCCTGCTTTTAAAAGGTGCAGTTTCGTGCCGTCGAAGGTGGCGGTGACGAAGACGTTGTCTACCCGCACCCCGTTTATGGTGGCGTCCACGATTCGGGCCGTGAAGGGAGTATTGACCCGCAGGTCATTGGGTGTGCCCTCTATTTTAAGATCGGTGGTCGCGAGAGTTCCTGCCAGGAGAAAGCCGGGAGTTTCGATTTTCGCCACCTGAAGCAGGTCGGCGACGCTCAGTCTGTTCTTATCGTCCGTGCGAACCGTGAGGTGCAGTTCCGGCTTGCCAGCGAAGAGGCCGTCTATATCTCCGAAGAACGTGATCAGCCCTGGATAGCGTTCCACCGTGCCCTGCGTGATGTGGAGTGCGTCACGATTCAGTGCGAAGGAGACCTCGGCTTTGTTCGCGAGCAGGCTATTGGCATCCTTTTTATCGGTCTGGAGAGCGAAAGCGCTCAGCTTGCCGCGCAGTTCGGGAGCCTTTACGGTTCCTCCGATACTCGCGCGCAGATAGCCGATACCGTCGATAGGAAGCGGCTCCGTCTCGGCGTCCGCCGGATTTGGCTTTTTGCCGAGGGGAAGCATGACCGGGAGCGGAAAGGCCTGGGCGAGCGCTCCGATATCCAGCTCATTCGCCTCAATATTGATGTTGAGCTGCTGCGTCTTGAGATCGACGGTGCCGGAGGCGAGGGCGAAGCCTTTCGTGTCTTCCGCGCGTACAGTTCGGAGCACCAGTTTGTGGCCGACGGTTTCGGCGCGCACATAGACGGAGTGAAACGTCTGACCATGCACTCCGGCATCGAGCAGTTCGGCCTGTGCCGTGACGTTGGGTGTCTGCCCGATCTGGCCGCGCATCGTGAAGTCTACGCGAGCAGTGCCGCTGACGGTGTCATGCAGATCGATGCCCAAGCGCGCGATGTGCAGGTTTTTGCCGTGTCCTTGAACCTGAAATGTGCCGGGTTTGTCCAGGCCGACGCGTGCCCGCACGACGACCTCGCCTCCGGCGTAACGGGCGCGGATATCGGTGTCCACGATCCGATGCGCATAGAGCAACTGCGCCTCGACAGCCTCCCCTCGAAACGTATCGTACTGTACGGTCGGCAGATGGGTGTTGACGGTTGCCGTCGGATCGTCCAGTGGTCCGACGACCTGAAAATCGGCATCTCCGGAGGCACGGCTCTTGTTGAGGGCGACCACGACCTGCGGCGGCAGTTTCGGGAAGTACCTCTCGTAGTGCAGCAGATGGGCGAACCGGACGAATTCGGCGTTTTGGAGGGAGCCTTTCATCGCCAGAGTCGGCTTTCCAAGCTCCCAGGTGATCTTATTGTTGTGACGGGCACGGCGCAGCAGGTTGAAGGCGCTGCCGTTCAGGTGGAAGGAGGCTCCGGAAAAACGGCCTGTGATATCGGTAAGCGCCGACTGGCCGACAAGGGAGACGACTCCGTGCATCCCTTCAAGCGGCGCAGTCGCCTGTGGAACGCTGACCGTGACGTTGCGGAACGTAACCGCGCCATGCACATCGAGCGCATTGGGGTCCAGTGTGTTGGGAGGCGTGGTGTTCACAGGAGAGTAGAGCGCCGTCAGATCCAGGTTCGCGAAGCCGGAAGTGGTGCGCCCCACGGTTGGCGGGAGGAACCGTCCGCTGAAAAAGGGCAGGCTGAGGTCGTTGGCGGCCACATGTACGGTGGAGCGAAGGGTGGCCGGGTCGAAGATGCCGACAACATGGAACTCCTTCACGATATCGGGGGTGGCGATCCCGGCGACATCGAAGGCCACGCTTTTATCGGGACGGATGAGGATAATGCCGGAGAGATGGCCCAGATGCGTACGGAGCGGCCGTGCCGGGACTTTCGGCGGATGCGGAAACGCCTGGTCGTTGTAGAGGACGGTTCCGTCGGTGAAGGCGACACGGTCCACAAACGGGCGACCGCCGCCTGTCCGCGGCTTTATCAACTGCGTGAAGTTCCAGAGGCCGCGGGGATCGCGCGACAGCATCAGTTCCGGGCGTACGACCCGTATCTCGTCCACCAATGCGGTCTTTGCGTCGCCGGAGAGGATCTGGCGTAGACTATACGCGATGGTGACACTGCCTGCCCGAACAAACGCGGTAGTGTCGTCGGTAGGGCTGTCGGCAACGAAAATATTCTTCAGAACGATCCGACTGGCGCCGAACAGGCCGAACGGATGACCGTCGATCTTGACGTCGCCGATAACGACCCGACGCCCGAGAGCGCGGGTCGCTTCGGCGGAAGCGGTTCCCGCGAGACGGGCGTCGGTATTAAGATAACGGAAGATGCGCTGCACGAAACGATAGGCCCCGATGCTGAGCACACAGATCGGGACCAGGAAAAGCAGCGCATTTATCAGTAGACGCAGACGACGCATAACGATTTCTTTTCAGACGATGCGGAGATCAGGCGATGCCGACACGGGCGAGCCGATCCGCAAGCAGCTTCTCGGAGAAGTCCTGCGCGTTGTAAGAGGATCGGACGAACGGCCCGGACGCCACGAAGAGAAAGCCCATCTCATCGCCGATGCGCTCGTACTCCGCGAAGCGATCCGGATGGACGTACTCGACGACCGGCAGATGCTTATCTGTCGTAGGTCGCAGATACTGGCCTATCGTGACGGCGCTGACCCCGGCCTCCCGCAGATCCCGCAGGGTCTGAAGGATCTCTTCATGAGACTCTCCAAGCCCGAGCATAATACCCGACTTGGTATAGATGGTCGGATCCATGTTGATGACGGTGCGCAGCAGGTCGAGGGTCCGCCTATATTTCGCCTGCGGACGGACGGTGGGAGAGAGGCGCTCGACGGTTTCGATATTATGGTTGTAGATGTCGGGGTGCGCCTCGACGACGCGCCGGATGCACCAGCGTTTGCCTTTGAAGTCGGGGGTCAGCACCTCGACGATAACGCCGGGAATGGCGGCACGCAACGCCCGGATAGTATCCGCGAAATGTCCGGCGCCTTCGTCGGGCAGTTCGTCCCGCGCAACGGAAGTGACGACCACATGCTTCAGGCCCATCTGCTTGGCCGCGTCCGCGACTCGTCGCGGCTCGTCGCCATCTATCTCCAGCGGTCGGCCCACCTTAATAGCGCAGAAGCCGCAGCTCCGAGTACAGATATCGCCCAGGATCATAAACGTCGCGGTCTTTTTGGACCAGCACTCGCCTATGTTCGGGCAGCGCGCGCTTTCGCAGACGGTGTTCAATTTCGATTCGCGCATCATGTCGTTGACCATGCCCACGGTCAGCGGACTCGGGACGCGCTTTTTCAGCCACTCAGGTAGGCGGGAGTTCACAGCAAATTGTTCCTTGAAGAGATTATTGTCAGCGCTTCGGCCCCTGCCCACGCGCTCGAAATAAGACGATAGGTAGGATTTCAGTGTACCGTATTTGCCCCCGCAAATCAAATACTTGAATTCTCGTCCGGACGCGCTTGTGCTTCAGGAGGGTGGGGCGGGATCGGCCGAACGCAACAGGGTTGCGGGGGCAGGATCGATCTCGGCAGTGGGACGGAGCAGTGTACCGGGATCCTGAGGAGGAGCTTGAGCGGGGCGGAGCAGAGACCGGTGCGCTTGGTCACGGTTGAGATGCTCGATAACGCCGATCGCCGCCGAAATACGGCGTGCGAGAGGCCAGTCGGTGAGAGCAGCCGTGCGGCGCAGCGCATAGAGCCTTGGCAGGGCGCGGGGATCGCCGATGCGTGCCAGATTGTCCACAAGTGCAAAACGGGTATCGCTGTCGGTACTTCGGTCCAGACCACAAAGCAGATGGGGAACGGCATGATCGGACGTGAGCCACTCCAGGCCGAGCCGCATGGCGCCCCGCATCAGCGCGTTCCCACTGTGCAGGTTTTCCCAGAACTCCTCTAAATCATCCGGGGGGAGGCAGGCCAGGGCATTTGCAAGCGCGGCCTCGATTTTCAATCGTTGCGAGCGGGTCAGATGCGGTGACCAGACCCCGCGATGATAGTCGTACAGGGCAGCGCATATCTCCTGCGTCAGCGTTCCGGCCCCGAGGCGGCTCACCGGACGCAGCGCGACCGCGAGCAGATCCTCAACGAACGGCTGGGTCGGAGCCTCTCGTACACGGTGTAACTGGCCCCCAACGGCTGCCACGACGGCACGGTAGCGTTCTGCAGGCGTGGGAGGCGTCCGGGGGGTACGCTGATTCAACTCCTGTTGGAAACAGAGGATCGTTTCAGGCTCGCGGTCGTTGCTTTCGCCATCGGTCGTCGTGGGTGCGTAGAGGGAAGCAGCAGCCCTGTGTGCGGTGGCGACATCCGCACTCCAGAGTTCGCGCAGAGTGGGATCCCAGGCGGCGATGACCTGCGGCAACACCGAAGGGCCGGGGTTGAGAAAGGCCGAATTCGCCGCACAATCGGGTTCTATTTGCATCTTCGACTGCCTTCGTGCTCGGGTTCCGCCAAAGGCCGCAAGAGGGCGTCGGCCTCTGTGTCGGGTCGCGTGCCGATGGAGCGCAGCAGCTCCTGAGGATTGGGAGCCGAAGGACGCAGCAGTGTCTGGACAGGATGATGCTTGTGCGCGCGATGAATCGTATCGATGGCGACTTGCGCCGCCCGCTTCAACACCCGATCAGAACTCCGACTGAACTCGCCCAACAGCGGTAGCGCCTGCGGATCCGCCAGACGCCCCAGGCAGGCGATGATCCGCTCCGCGACATCGGGGTGCTGGTGAGGCAGAGCCGCAAGGAGATAGCGAACGGCACGGCAGTCGGAGAGATGTGGCAGAGCAGGCGACACGGCGCTGCGGCGGGTCGCATTGGGGTGGGAGAGCGCCTCCCAAAAGGCCGGTATCTCGTCGGGCGGAAGGGCCGCCACAGCGCGCCCCGCTAAGTCCATCAGAAGCAAGGTGTCCTGCGGGTTCAGGCGTCCGACGCCAGCTACCGCCGAGAGATTCCAGAGCAACTGACACAAAGCTCCGTGCACCTCACCGGACCGGAGTCGCCGAGCGGCCAGCACGGCATCGCGGCAGGTGGCGAACAGAGCGAGATAGAGCGCACTGCTGAGGAAAGAGTAGTGCATCCCGCTCATGGCGCGAATATCGCGGGCGCTCTGACCGATCAGGTCACTGAGCACTTCCGCAGTCACTCTGTAGCGTTCGGCAGGCAGACCGGGCGCGGGCGAGTAACGCGTTGTCAGCTCCCGCAAAAAAGCCTCCGCGAAATAGCCGTAGTGTATCTCATGGTAGTGGTCGCGGCTGCCGCCGGGCAGGGATCGTACCGCCGCCTGCCGCACCTCTCGCTCGTCATGCCACAACAGCGCCAGCAACGTCGCGACAGGCGAATCCGGCATTTTGCCCCGGTCGCCTGCGCCCCGCTCTAATGCCTCACGCCCCAGTGCGATGCTGTCGATCAACTGTTTCATGGTGCGCGCTTCGTTCTCTCCGTCTCCTCCGCAGGACGCAGCAACTGATCGGGCGTCGTCGTTCCTGATACGGGCGCAGTCGGACGCAGTAAGGTCGTACTGTCCTCTTGGAGCGCATCCGCTGGGCGCAGCAGTTGTACTCGTGCATCTCCGCTGTTTCGGATAATGTGCCGCGCCGCTTGTCCCGCAACCTGCGCCAACTTGCTGCGCTCTCTCCACTTTTTCGAATGATCGGGATCCCGAGCGATGCTCGGATTCGGATTGCCTACTGAAAAGGGCAACTGTTGCCTTTCTATTGCCAGTAGTACTGGAACTGCTCGCAGGTCTCCTATCTCTCTTAAAACTTGAACGAGTTCCATCTGTCCGGCGATGCTTAGCGCACTCAGTCCGCTTTCATCCTGTGCCTCGCGCAGCAGTTCCAGCAGGTAGGGTATGGCTTTCATGTCCTGAATACGTCGCAGACCGGGCCAGAATTCCTCCGAGACGGCCGCGTTGCGCATCATCTCCCAGAAGTGGGGCATTGCATCGGCGTCGATCAAAGCCAGAAATCGGTGGATGTTATCGCGAATCAGAGGCTGATAGGGCACACTGTCGTCCATGCGGCCCCGACAGGCCCGGTTATTGGCAACAAGAAGCTCACAGATCGGCTGGTGAAGTTCGGGCGGAAGCAGAATTCGCGCCAGAGTAAGTACATTGAGGAGGCGTGTCGCTCCAGGGGCGGTGACGATGAGTTGAAAGAACGGAAGCGGCTGGAGAGGCATCGCCTTGATCTGTGCGCGCAGTTCCTCGACAACAGCCTCATAGCGGCCTTCTGGACTCGGAGGGGGACTACGCTGTGCGGTACGCAGACGCACGGCCAGATCCTTGATATACTCCTTATCGAGCTTTTCCATGGAAGAGAAAGTGTCGTGAACCGTCGTAAGCGCCTGATCGTCGTCCTGCCAGAGTAGGCCCAGCAGCTCTCCAAATCGTGGGGAGCGACGTAAGGAGTCGTCACGTTTCTCGCGTGCTGCTAACAGAAGTAGCCCGACCGCGTCGACAAGTTCCCGATGTGGCCCTGCACCGACCGACATCTTTTTCGGTTTGAACAGACGACTGAACAGCGACATCATCGCTCCTTATAGATCATGGGAGGAAACAGTCGCTTCCTGCGCCTGCCAGTAGCGTTCGGCCAGTATGAGAGCAACATAATCGTCGTACGCGACAGGAGGTGTACGGAGGCTCGCAGGCAGCAGGCGTTGCCATCCCTGAGGCGGATTTGCAGTAAGGTATCGGACGCGACCTGCCTCCGAAGTGTGAGACTCATCGACTGAAAGGAGGGGGACAGGAAGGCCCGCCGCTTGTAACTGTAGAAGAAGTGGCCTTGAACCTGTACCATTACCCAGGATCACTACATCTGGCCGGTGCGCGACGGTCAGCTCCTGCGCCTGAGCCACGACCCTGCCAATAGGAACGACGGCACGAAAGCGCACGATCCCGTCCCGCTGTACGACGGCCATACCGCATTTGGCGCTGCCGGGATCAATTGCCAGAACGCAGGGTGTCGGTTGGGGCATCATCAGTGCTGTTCTTGGCGACGCGTTCGGCGCGGAGAACGACATCGACGGCGTCCGCAGATGTCAGATTATGGCGCGCAATGGCCGATATCTTTATGGTGCCGCCCATACGACGCACCTGCTCCGTGACGTGGAAAAGCTCGCTGTAAGAGACCACACCTACCTCAGGTACTCCGGACTGAGGATCGACGCGCGGGTGAATGCCCTTGCGGATAGAAGCGTCTCGTACCTCCTTCTGTAGGAACTCCAGAATATCCGCGAAAACGTCATCGGTGGCGCGGCGCACATCGATGCGTCGAGTGGCGACCGTGTCCCCTGCCGCGTAGACCGGTACGATCCGCAGCCGTTTCAGTTCTATCAGCGCAGGTTCGCCCGCAAGGCTGTTATAGACCACATAAGCGATCACGACTTCAGGGCGGTCGAGGGCCGTCATGTTCTCCGTCAACGCTCCCAAACTGGCCTCTTCATTGGCGTTCTGTGCCCCGCTTGCGGTCATGACCCGTTTGGTGACAATGGCGACTTCACGGCCGTTTTCGCCTCGCGCCGCCCCCTGCATTCTGGCCGTCTCTGCAGCTCTGTTCAGCAGATCGTTCAGTTCGGCGCGGACACGCTCCGGGCGCTCATGCGAGCCGACGGTGAGTCGTGCCAGTTCGCCGCCCGCCCGCAGCGCCATTTTCGTCTCTCGCAACGCCAGGTAGGTCTGCGCGAACTCATGGCTATTCCCGGCGATCTGGGTGAAGAGTTGTTCACGGTCTTTGGCCAGGCCATCGCGCTCCTGCTTCAACGCCGCGATCTCCGTGTCCAAAGCTCTACTCGCGTCGGCATTGGCATCGAGCAGTTTGTGATAGGCGTCGTTGACCCCGTCGTAGTTCGCCTGCAGAGTGCGGGTTTGGTCCGCAAGATCGGTCTTCGTTTTTTGCAGCTTTGCGATGTCTGTTTGTAAGTCCGTATTGGTCTGCTTCAAGGCATCGTTTTCGCGGGTTTTGGCGATGTTGTCTTTGCCGAGGTCCCCATTGACGGAGGAAGCATTCTGGATTTGGAGCGTGAGTTTCGCGGCGAGACGGTTCAGACGACCGATTTTGGACTGAGCCAGTCGAACACTGATCTCCTGATGCAGCGCCTGCTGTTCCAGCATCGTCGCGCGTGTCTGAAGCTCGGCTTTGCGCGCCATAAGCACGGCGTTCTGACTGCGCAACTCTTCGGTCTGCTTGATGAGCGGGTCGAGTTGAGCGCTGGTCTGCCGCAGTTGAACCTGGGAGAGATGCAGCCGATTGACATCATCGCGCAACAGTCGCGCGGTGAGCATCTGATCCTGTTTGTACTTGTCGTTCAGGCCTTTGTTCTCTTTAATCGCCGATTCGCCGCGCATCAACACTTCGCGCACGGGCGGCACGATCAAAAAGAGAGTCAGCACACTGAGCAACGCGATGACCCCGCCTGTCAGACTGGTGATCAGGATGGCGGTGTGTTTGGGACGCATGCCGAACCACGAGACGCGCCGTTTGCCCCAGCGCCGTCCCTGCAGATCCCCATAATAGGAAATGAACCCGCCCAATACTATCCAGAGGAGCAGGGCGAGCATTGTCCAGAGCATTACCTGAAACTCCCTGATGCGATAAGAGAGCAGAGCGATCTCTGCGTGTTAGCGAGAGGCGCGCATGGCGAGGGCGAACCCCGCTATCGCACCGACGATGTCCGCGAGGAAACTTGCCGCGATCGGCGGCAGGCCCCCGTTCTTTCCGACGACGAACATCGCATGGTAGAACACCCAGTAG
>JBBQPO010000058.1:0-24643 GCA_038217285.1 Chthonomonadales bacterium | reverse complement strand
ATCCACTTCTCCGAGGTAATCATGTGGGCTTCCTCCAGCCAATAGCATGGCGGAAGAACGGCCCTGAGTGTTGATTACCGGGCGAGGGTGGCTCAATTCTTTACGGCGTAAAATGGCTCACTTTTACACGGCGTTTGACAGCGTGAGCACGTCGCCGAGCTACAACAAGCAGTTCGCCTATCAGTACAATGCCAACGGTCAAAAGGCGAGCGAGACCAATCTCAACGGCGTCGTCACTCAGTATTCCTATGGCGACCAATGGGGCAATCTGACGCAGATGGTGCAGGATCCGCACGTCACCAACGGCGACAGTCATTTGGCAAGAACGACGAGCATGGTTTACGATGCCTCCGGGCGCGTGTTGCAGTCCTCCGATCCGAAGGGCCAGATTTCCACATGCTCGTATTCCTCGCTCGGCCAGCCGACAACCGTCTCTTCGCCTGCCACCGCCAATACGCCCGCCGAGACGATCTCCTATAGCTATGGTGCCAATGGCAGGACTCAGACCGTCAGCGACAACCGAGGAACGACCTCGATGGCGTATGAGGCGGGAAACGACCGCGTTGCCAGTGTTGCCGACCCTGTCACTGGTACTATGTCATACACATATGGACCAGCAGGCGAGCGTACGATGATGACGCTGCCCAGCGGAGGTGTCTGGACATACAGTTACAACTCAACATTCAACATGCTGGGCAAGGATGATCCCAATAGCGTTGCGAGACTGCTATCCCGTATTACTGACGATCAGGGAAGAGCAGTCGATTACTGGATGGATGAGAGCGGGCGACCGTATATCGTGCGAAGCAATCAGGTCTTCGACGCCAGCCTGAACCTTGTTACATACATGCAGGCGGCCTACAACTACGATAACAGCACAGGCAACAATCCTTCCGCAGGACTGACATCTCTCGCCAACACCTGGAACTTCAAGAATGGGCAAGGTGTGTGGCAGCAGAGTATGCTCGTTCAGAACGCTTACTCCTTCGATAACTCAGGCCAGCGTCTGACCAATCAGATTACTTCCAGCGGTGCCAGTCGCACGGAACAATACAGCTATGACGAACTGAACCGTTTGAAAACCATAGATTACGGCGACGGCCAGACGCAGAGTTATGCTTTCGACGCAATGGGCAACCGCCTCAGCAAGCAGGACTCCGTAGCAGGTACTGAGAATTACTCTTACAACGCGGCCAACATGCTCTTGAACAGGGGAACGGCCAGCTATACGAATGACATCGATGGCAATACGCTGACGGGCGGCGGTCGGACCAACACCTGGGACAGTCAGAACCGGCTTGCGCGATGCGTTAATGGCACCAACACCAGCAGTTTCGTGTACGGCGCAGACGGAATTCGCCGTCAAAGCACGGTTAATGGAACGGCCACGGACTTCGTCCTCGACAACAGCATGTTGGTGCGGGAGTGCAATCATGCGACCGGCGCAAGCATTGCGACCTATCTGGTCGGAGCCAGAGGACCGGAGTATCGGCGGGACGAGGCGAGCGGTCAGGTACGCTGGTATGTCTACGATGGGCTTGGCAGCGTTCTTGGGGAAGTCGATCCCAACGGCACGATAACGAGCAGCCGGAAGTACGATGTTTACGGCCTTGTCAGAGGAGGCACCAATCCGGCAGGCACGAGCAACCACAAGTTCGTCGGGCAGCTAGGGCATCCGAGCGAAGACAATACTGGATTGATCTACATGCGGGCGCGGTATTATGATCCAGCGACCGGCCGTTTTGGCAGCGAGGACCTATCTCGCGACGGCAGCAATTGGTTCTTGTACTGCGAGTCCAATCCTATAAATTTCGTTGATCCCAGTGGTCGCGAAACGTTAGCGGAAATATCCTTTTCTGGGGGCGGCACGGCATCGATCGAAGGGATATCCAACATGACACCCGCTCGCTTTATGCTATGGCTTGCACAGCGAATGGGTTACACTCTCCGAAACCTCCAGTGGGCTTCAAAAGGCGGTACAGTTCTCGGAGGCTCGAAGTTGTACCAACTTTTAATCGACCTCGAGCAGAAACCCCAAATTTGGCGACACTTAATGGCTGAAGTTGATGGCCCCGGAAGTGGATGGCTAAAGGCGTGGGTAGCTTATGACGGCCAGCGCGTCGTCGCTTTACTGCTCATAGACGTGCCGAATGAGATTATTACTCATCCCACGCCGTACGGACCCTAAGTACCCTACCTCCGCGCAAGTAGGGTTTGGAATTCGCTGAGATCGAAACGACTCGCTATTTCTAAACCCTATCACTGTGGAACTGTACTTAACTCACATTGCGCAAACCTGGGCGCATCGTTGCTGGATCACCTGAAGGTCAATAGGAGGAGGCGGAGGTGCAAAAAACTTTGTACGGCGACGGATGGCAACTGCTGAACCGAGCGTTGAACGACTGTGCGAAGGGAATGCTGTCAGCAGAAGGCGTGGAGGCTGAACTGCGCCGCATCGAATCCTCTTCGGCACTTCCAGCGGGACGGTTCTGGATTAATTTCGATGTCCTTGCGTTAATCACGCTTTGCGGTCAGTGTCGGGCGGAGCTAGATGGGCACGTCGGCACCGCCCTGCACGAGACGGCGGGGTCCTTAGCACAGATTGTGGCCAACGTGTATTCAGGGCGCGAAAGTTACGAGTACGGGTTCATCTTCGGGCCGGAAGGAGAAACGGTTGACTACTCGCAGATGCCGTCCGAGATATCTGTGGCCGCTCGTTTCATGGAATCAGTGGTGGAGGGCGAAATCGCGGGATCGGGCACAGTCTCCAAAACAACGCTGGCACGACTCAATGATCTCGCCGGCCTCGTGACTGCGAACAGTGTCGGCGCGACCATTCTGCGCAATCAATGCCGGTCACTGCTGCCTGGGGGCATTTATGAAGGCCTCCTCAGCCGCAGTGCGGTGACGGCGGTGATCGATACAATTCCTGAAGGGGGCGGACTTACGATTGGTCCCTTCAGGAACCGGAGATATCGGGAGTGCGAAGGGCAATTCTGGGGCAGAACCTCGATCGCCGCGTCCGTCACGGTCACGGGGGCGACAACCGTAATAGTTCTCGAACCGATCAACGACTTAGACCATGGCTGACAAGTTAAGGTTTCTAGCGAGAGGTATAGACAACTATACGAATGACACCGATGGTCATACGCTTACTGGCGGCGGTCGCACCAACACCTGGGACAGTCAGAACCGGCTTGTTCAGTGCGTCAACGGTACCAACACCTGCAACTTTGTGTACGGCTCGGATGGCATCCGCCGACAAAGCACAGTCAACGGATCCACCACCGACTTTGTGCTTGACAATTCCATGTTTGTGCGAGAGCGCAACCATACGACGGGTGCGAATCTTGCTACCTACTTAGTGGGAGTTAGAGGGCCGGAGTACCGAAGAGACGACGCAACCGGCCAGATTCGCTGGTACTTATATGACGGCCTAGGCTCTGTCCTTGGTGAGGCGGACCCAAATGGCAATATCACCAGTAGCCGGAAATACGATGCGTACGGACTCGTTCGCGGAGGCAACAATCCGGGAGGCACCAGCAGCCACAAGTTCGTCGGACAGTTAGGACATCCGAGCGAGGATAACACTGTGCTAATCTACATGCGCGCGCGATATTATGATCCATCAGTGGGTCGCTTCATTAGCGAAGATCTGTCTGGTCACGGCGTGAATTGGTATATTTACGGATCGGACAACCCTGTCAACGCTAGAGACGCAAATGGGAAATGGGATCAGAAGAATTGGGATTGGTGGACCAACTTTTATCAAGGCGCAGGACTGTCACTGATGCAACTGGGTGTTGGCATTTGTGTCTTGGCAGGTGCAGCCTGGTATGTTGCAAACGGGGGTAGTCCTGCGGGGAAATGGGCCAGTGCTGTGGATGCATTTCTGTTCAAAGTAGGAGCCGCCCTAGTTATCGCTGGTGCTCTGTTTTGTGCGCTTTCCAATTTTATGAGTGGGATGAATGCAGACGATTATGAGCGGGACAAAGACATCATCCAAGCGTACATTTCAAACGCCATTGAGGTTCTGCGCAATGCTGGAGGACCAATCGTACCGATACTCCCGGACTTTTCATAAAAATGGCTATATCAGATAAATTACCATCGAATATTACTCATCGTTTGCGAGGCGCATCAATCCTGGCAGTAATTGCTTGGAGCGTCTGGTATCTGATGTTTTCCTACAATACTTTGTTTCATGCCGCTGGATATGGCTGCAGTGCCGACGTGAGAGCAGTGCTTGATCGCGGTGTGTCTGCCAACGCACGGGATCCTCTTGTAAAAAACACTGCATTGATCGTGGCAGCTTCGTCAAACAATCCATGTGCCTTAGAGAACATCAAGATACTGCTGGCGCATGGGGCCGACATCAACGCAAAAAATGTATTTGGCAACACGGCTCTCATGTTGGCGGTAGACCGGAGGCGAACTGCTGTCGTCGACTCTTTGTTAAACTCAGGAGCAGATGCCGCTCTTAAAAACAAGAATGGTCGAACAGCATTGTCTCTGGCGATGAGTAGAGGCTGGCCTGATATGACCCTTCAATTGCGTAATTACATGCAGCATCAGGCGAGACCATGACCTACCCCTATGGGCCATTGGGAGAGCCTCGAAACAAGCCGCGTCCCGTCTCTGAGATGCCCGTTGACAAGACCGACAAACTGACCGCCGCGTAGTGGAGAGCCGTGGACGCCAGGCGAGCGAAGGAGGACAAGAGCAAGCCGAAGCTGCGGCTGCTTAGTTCGGCGGAGATGAAGCGAGCGCAAGGGCGCGGCCCATACCGGAGCCAAGGATTCAGCGGAACGCTTCCCTGCCAGCGCAGCCTGCGGGACGCCAACCTCTGCAACGGCAACCTCTTCAAGTCCTTCACCGACATTCAGGTCGCACCTGCCAAGGGCGCAGGGCTTGCGATGCAGCGGACGTACAATAGCCAGGACGACCGGATCGGGCCGTTCGGTCAGGGCTGGACGCATGCCTACGACATCCGCACCGAGGAGGAGAACCCCGCCACCAACTACTCCGACAACAGCCTCAACCTCATGGATCGCACCGACTTCTTCGGAGGCAAGCACAAGTACCATCGCGATGCCGACGGACTCTACTCGCCGCCGCCCTATCTCTACGATGAGACCGATGCCGAGTACGACAAGTTCCTCGTCAACGGCCCCATCAAGCCTCTTGCCGACATCGAGCATGGCATGGACGGCACGACAAAGCATTTCGTCACCTTCTCCGGCAGCCAAGGGCCTGTCTGTGACTACATTCAGGATCGTATTGGCAACAGGACCAGTACTGTTACAAGGTTAGAAGCCGAAGCCGTCTCCCCTCCTCGCCGTCCACTGTTCGACAAAGGTTTGCGCTGGCAGCCACATTGACGCGCCCTACAGAATGAGATATAATAAGACAGGCTGCACAGAACAACCGTTCTCCTTGGGCCGAAGAAATCACTGCCGGAGATGAATGTGCCTATCCTTCGTTCGTCGGGAGCGCGTGTGGTCGCGCTCGTCGCCTGTTTGGTGGTGGCAGCCGTACACGCGCCTGCAGAACGCTTTAAAGCGGGCTTCTACTCGTTCGTGCCGCCCGTCGGCTGGCAGAGGGCGACGGAGAACGTGTCGAAAGGCATGATCGCTTTTATGGGGCCGCGTGAACTGAATTTTGGCGTGAACATCAATATTCTGAGTGAACCGGCACCGCATGAGACGATGGCACAGTATGTCGCCGCGACGCACAAACAGGTCGAAGCCCATAAAGAGATCGGCATGACGATCCTGAAGGACGGCACAAAAGTTATGGCGGGCGGACCGGTGCATACCGTGATCGCCGAGCTTCAGATGCCGAAACGACCCGATATCCCGATGCTGCGGAACTATCAAGTCTATGCCCTGCATAAGGATCGCGCCTTTATTTTGACGCTGACCTACCCAAAAGACGTGCCGCAGAGTTCTGCCAAAAAGTATATCGACGCCTTCGATAAACTCGTCGCCTCCTTTAAATGGGAGAAGTAGATCGTTCCGACGGAGCAGGCAGACTTGCCGCAGAGGATGACCGAGACTTATGCGAACCGTGAACCGTAATCGTGCCGCCGAAATACAGCGACCTGACCGCGCCTTGCGAGCGACGATAATCGTCATTATGCAGGCGATGCAGGCGGCCTGACGCTTACGCGTCCGCCCCGGCGTCGCCTTCTCGACCGCGCCCTGCCAGTACGCTCCTTGCGTTCCCGGCGAGGCGTTTTTTGCGCGTGAATTATCGCCTTCGAGGACGAAAACGGAAAGAGTTGAGAACGATCATGAGTGAGAACGAGACCAAAAAAGAGTATCGGGGTACGCTGAACATCACCCTGAACGATAAAGATCCCGGCGCGTTTCCGCAGCGCGCCAGCCTGCCGACCCGCGAGCCAGAGCTGCAGGCGCGCTGGGAGGCCATGAACCTCTATCGCAAAAGCGTCGATAAGCCCGCCCCACGCGGAAGCTTCATCCTGCACGATGGGCCGCCTTACTCCAACGGTGATATCCACCTGGGCCACGCGCTCAACAAAGTCGCCAAAGACATCGTGACGCGGTTTGCCACCATGACAGGCCATAAGTCGCCCTATGTGCCCGGCTGGGACAACCACGGCATGCCGATCGAGAACGCCGTCGCCCGCAAGTTCCGCGAAGACAAACAGGTCGTGGACCGGGTGACGCTGCGCCGCGCCTGCCGCGACTACGCCGCGAAATGGGTCGAAGTGCAGCGCCAGCAGTTCAAACGGCTCGGCATCCGCGGCGACTGGGACGATCCCTACCTGACGATGGCGAGCGATTTCGAAGCCAAGATCGTCGAGACGTTCGGAGAGCTGGCGACCCAGGGCTTCATCTATCGCGGCCTGAAGCCGGTCATGTGGTGCGCGACCTGCGAAACGGCGCTTGCAGACGCGGAGGTCGAGTACGAAGACCACACCTCCAACAGCATCTATGTCCGGTTTCCGCTCTGGAACGATCCGAACGGCATCTTCGCCTTGCCCGACGCCGCCCCGGCGACGCACGGCGTGGCGGGAGACGGCGTTCCCGCCTACGTCCTCATCTGGACGACGACACCCTGGACCATCCCCGCGAACGTCGCCGTGGCGGTACACCCGGACGCCGAATATGTCGTGGTGCGCGCCACCTCCACAGAGGGCGCGACGAACTACTATCTCGTCGCGCAGCCGTTGCTCGCATCGGTTATGGAGACGGTCGGCGTCACCGAGGTCGAGATCGTCAAGACGGTGCAGGGAGCGCAGTTGGACGGGCTTGTCTTCCGGCATCCCCTCTTCCACCGCACCTCCCCGGTCGTGCAGGCGGACTATGTGACGATGGACAGCGGCACCGGCATCGTCCATACCGCGCCCGGCCACGGCAAAGAGGACTTCGAGACGGGCCACAAGTACGGCCTGGAAGTGCTGAACCCGGTTGATGGCTCCGGCCGCTATACGGCGGCGGCAGGCGAGTACGAGGGGCAGTCGTTCCTTGGGCTGCGCGTCACGACGTTCGGCAACGCGGGCGGTAAAGACGCAGAAGCCAACACCGTCCTGGTAGAAGCCCTGCGGCAGTCGGGTAACCTTCTGCACGCCAGCAAGTATGTCCACTCCTATCCGCACTGCTGGCGCTGCCACAGCCCGCTGATCTATCGCGCCACCGTGCAGTGGTTCATGAACATCGACCACGATGGGTTCCGGCAGAAGGCGCTCCAGTCGATCGGCGAAGTGGAGTGGTTTCCGAAAGAGAGCATCAATCGGATCACGAACATGGTCGGCAACCGTCCGGACTGGTGCGTCTCGCGCCAACGCTCCTGGGGCGTCGGCATACCGGCCTTCTACTGCGACGCCTGCGGCGAACATATCCTGACGAAGGAGAGCGTCGGCGCGGTCGCGGAGTGGACGCGCCGCGAAAGCTCCGATGTCTGGTACGAGAAGACGCCCGCCGAGCTGCTGCCGGAGGGGTTCCGGTGCCCGCACTGCGACGCCGGGGTGGAACGGCTGCGGAAAGAGACGGACGTGCTGGATGTCTGGTTCGATTCCGGCTCGACCCATCGCGCCGTTTTGCAAAACAGCGCCCACTGGCCCGACCTCTCCTATCCCGCCGACGTCTATCTGGAGGGCGGCGATCAGCATCGCGGCTGGTTCAACTCCTCCCTGATGATCGGGGTCGGCACGAGCGGGCATCCGCCCTATCGCGCCGTTGTGACGAACGGCTGGACGCTGGACGAAAAGGGCGAGGCCTTCAGCAAGAGCAAAGGCAACGGCGTCAATCCGCTGACGGTGATCGCGCAGTCCGGCGCGGACATCGTCCGGCTCTGGGTCGTCTCGCAGAACTTCATGGAGGACACCCGCTGCGGCGAGAATCTGCTGAAGCAGGTCGGCGAGATGTACCGCCGTATCCGCAACACCTTCCGCTTCCTGCTGAACAACCTCTACGACTTCGACCCGGCGACCGATGCCGTGCCCGACAGCGAGATGCTGGAACTAGACCGCTGGGCTGTTGCCCAGATGGACCGCGTGGTGCAGACCGCGACAGGGGCCTACGAGCGATACGAGTACCATCGCGTCTATCAGGCAACGCTCAACTTCTGCGCGACCGAGCTGTCGTCGTTCTATCTGGACGTGCTGAAAGACCGGCTCTACGCCTCAGCGCAGAACTCGCCGGAACGCCGCTCGGCCCAGACCGCCATGCACCGTATCGCCGAGACGCTGGCGCGTCTGCTCGCGCCTATCCTTGTGCATACGACGGAGGAGGTCTGGGACTACCTGAAGCTGCCCAACAAACCAGAGAGCGTCCATCTCGCCGACTTCCCGACAGCAGAAACGGCGGATGCCGCCCTTCTGACGCGTTGGGAGCCCGTTCTCGCCGCCCGAGAAACCGTCAAGAAGGCGCTGGAAGAGGCCCGGCAGGCCGCAACGATCGGCAATCCTCTCGAAGCTGCCGTCACACTGACAGCCGACGGAGCGACCTACGCCGCGCTGCTGCCGTTCCTCGACCAACTGCCTGCCCTATTTCTGGTCTCGCAGGTCCACCTTACCGACGGCGCCAGCGAGGCGGGCCTCACCGTCACCGTGACGGTCGCGCAGGGCGCCAAATGTCCGCGCTGCTGGCTGATCAAAACCGACATCGGCGCAGACGCCGCGCATCCCGACCTCTGCGCCCGCTGCGCCGACGCTCTGGCATAATACGAATGCCGTTTCTACCACCCACTGCGCTTCCTGCGTCGGGGTGGTTGGGGCACGCAAACAGAAACGTCGTTCGTTTCGTACTGACCGATGAGACTACTGCATTCCGGAAGAGGAGAGACCATGAGTGCCACGAAGCAACGTAGCGATCTGAATTTTAAAGAGTTCCGCACTATGTTGGTGCGGGAGCGAGGGCGTCTGACCGGCGTTCTCACGGAGGAGAAGGCCGAAGAACTGGAAGAGGCCCGCGATGCGGGCGAAAACGAGCTGTCGCGATATGCGACCTTCGATCCCGGCGACAATGCCGACGGCGGCAGCATTCTGCAGGATGAGGAGCGCTCGGAGTTGCAGCAGGAAAATGTCGAAGCGATCGTCCGTGACATCGACCACGCGCTCGACCGTATAGAAGAGGGAACCTACGGAATCTGCGAGGTGACGGGCAAGCCGATCCCGGTCGCTCGCCTTCGCGCCATTCCCTGGGCCACCATGACTGTCGAAGCGGCTGAACAACTGAATCCATGACCCAGACTACCGACACTCCCGAATCTCCGCAATCCCGCTCTCCCCAGGAGAGCGGGCTGCGCCCTTTCGTCTTCTATCTGATCGTCCTGATCGTCTTTGCCGCCGATCAGGGAAGCAAGGCGTGGATCAAACAGACGCTGGCCTACGAGCAGTCGCGCGAGGTGTTCGGCAAGGCGTTTCTGCTAACGCTGACGCATAACACGGGCGGAGCCTGGGGGCTGCTTCCGCACGGCAATCCGCTCTTCATCGGGTTCGCGATCCTGGCAGCGGTCGCGCTCTTGTTTGCCTACCATCGTGTGGCGCGCCCCGACAGTCTGATCGCCGGGGCGTTTGCGCTGGCGCTCGGCGGCGCGTTCGGGAACCTGCTGGATCGCCTGCGTTTCGGCTTCGTCGTCGATTTTTTCGAGGCGCGCATCATCCACTGGCCGATCTTCAACATCGCCGACTCCGCGATCTCGCTCAGCATCGTGCTGCTGCTGATTCACTTCCTCCGCTCCGCCCGAGCCGATGCGGACGCAACGCCCCCCACCGCCCAACGGACGGCGGAGTAACCCATCCATGCATCCTATTCTCTTTACAATTCCTGGCCTCAACCTCCCTGTCCGCGCTTATGGCACCCTGCTTGTCGCGGGATTTTTGGTCGGACTGTGGCGCACGATGCGACTCTGTCGCCACCGTATGGCCGCCGAACCCCAAGGCTCTCCACGCCGCATCGATCCCGACAGTATCTTCGATCTGGGCATCATGGGGCTGTTGTTGGGGCTGGCGGGAGCGCGCCTGACGTTTGTGGCGCTGGACTGGGCGAACTTCGTGCATCATCCGGTCGATGCTTTTAAGATCTGGTCCGGGGGCCTTACGCTGCAGGGCGGCATGTTTTTCGGTATCCTCTATATGGTCTGGTTCTGTCGGCGCAAGAAGATGGCGCTGCTGGCGGTCGGGGATGTGTGCGCTCCGGCGTGGGCCATCGCCTACACTATCGGCCGCTTCGGCTGCCTGTTCAACGGCTGCTGCTACGGCGGCGTCTGCGATCTGCCCTGGGGCATCCGTTTTCCCGACGAGCAGCATCCGGGCCTGTTCACGCCGCCGAGCCACCCCACACAGATCTACGCCTCGATCTTCAATCTGGCGTTCTTCTTCATTCTGCTCTGGTGGGAGCGGCGACCGCGCCGCGACGGCGAGATGTTCTTCGGTTACCTCGCGATGTACGGCTTCTATCGCTTCATCGTCGAGTCGTTCCGCGTCGGGGCGACGGCATCGCTGATTCCAGGGACGGGTCTTACGCTGACCCACATCGTCAGCGCCCTCATGGTCATTCTCGGCGTGACAGCGATCCTCATTTTGCGACGACGACGTCCGGCCTACAGTGATGCCGTCCTGCCGCCCGCAACGACATCGCCCGCAGCTATCTAGGAGGTCTGGTTCCGCTTATGTCCCGTAAAATCGTCGGTATCCTCGGCAGCACTTCCCAGGCCACAGCCGATTCCGGCCCAAAACAGTACCTGAACCGCGCCTATGTCTGGGCCATCGAGAACGCGGGGGGAATCCCGGTGATCCTGCCCGTGACACGGGAGCCGGACGTGATTGCGCATTACCTCGGCGTGGTGGACGGCCTGCTGCTCTCCGGCGGCGTCGATGTCGCTCCGGCCTGTTTTGGGGAGGAGCCCCACCCGAAATTGGGATCGGTAGACGACGACCGCGATACGACCGAACTGCCGCTGATCCGGGACGCTCTGGCTCAGGATATGCCTGTCTTCGCCATCTGCCGGGGCATTCAGTCGCTCAATATCGCGCTTGGCGGCACACTCTACCAGGACATACCGTCTCAAGCGCCTTCGGCGATTCACCATCAGCAGAGCGATGTCGGCATTCCCCGTAATACGACCTCTCATTCCGTGCGAATCGTACCGGACTCTCGCCTGCGTAGTATCGTCGGCGTGGAAGAGATGCAGACCAACTCCTTCCATCACCAGTCTTTGAAGCAGGTGGCCGACGGTCTGGTCGTGACAGCGGTTGCGCCGGACGGCATCATCGAGGCGGCGGAGAGTCCTGCCCATCGTTATGTGGTAGCGGTGCAGTTCCATCCGGAAGAGACGGCACCGAACGATCTCCACTCGCGCCAACTGTTCGAGGCCTTCATCGCCGCCCTCTAAAGCCGGCGGAGGATCAATACAGACAAAAAAGAACCTGTGTCATTCCCTCGTGGGATCGACACAGGCTCCATCTTAAATTAGATGGACTTTCAATTAAAAGGAGGACATGCGCTGGTTAGTAAACGATTCGACCGTCGGCAATGTTCCCGATCTTTTTCTGCGCCATGCGTAACGGGGAGCGACTAGGTCTATGGAGCCAAAACGTAACTGGATTCGGGAGCCGTTCAACGGCATCTCGCATCTGCTGGGCGCCGCTCTCTCGGTGGCAGGGCTGATCGTTCTGCTCATTCTGGCGCATGGGCGCGTTCTTCCCACCCTCGCCTTCACGATCTATGGGACCAGTCTGATCGTCCTCTATACGATCAGTGCGCTCTATCACTCCCTGCACATCACTAAAGCGCAGGAGGCCTGGTGGCAGCGCTGCGACTATATCGCCATCTACCTGCTCATCGCCGGCACTTATACCCCCGTCTGTCTGCTCTGCCTGCCCGATCCTATGCGCCGTAACCTGCTATTGGCGGTCTACGGAATCGCGGTTGTCGGGATCGCGCTCACGCTGCTCTGGAAAGGGATGCCCCACTGGATTCGTCTGGTGTTGTATGCGGTGATGGGCTGGCTGGCGATGCTGATTCTGCCCTCTCTCCACGCCAATTTTCCGCAAGCCATCAACTGGATGGTGGCCGGTGGCCTCGTCTATACGGGCGGCGTCGTCTTCTACGCCACGGAACGCCCCCGCCTCTGGCCCGGCAAAGTGGAAGGTCACGAGATCTGGCACATTTTCGTCATGGGCGGCAGCCTCTGTCATTTCATCATGATGCTCGCGCTCATTGCCCCACGCGGCTGATCTGCGGTCGATCTGAAAAGGGCCTGCCCTGGCAAAGAACGACCGCCTCGCGCTTTACTCCCCGCCCCTAAAGGAGCGGTCTGATGCGGTAAGCCCCCTAAAGGGGGCTGGGTCGGACGTGAGCCGGGACGATGGCGCAAGGAAACAGGGTGTCAGCCTCCCTTATTGAGGAGCTTGGTTCTGCTTTCCAGCCCTCCCAGGCCCATTTATGGGCCTTAACTTCCTCAACAGGCCGCTCCTTTAGGGGCGGCGGATTCAGACAAGCAGATCCTTCACCGGGGTTCCCTTCTCGGTGATGGAGATGGGTCGGCCCACTGGTGTCATGAAACTCTTGGCAGGGTTCATGCCCAAGCAGGTGGAGATCGTCGCGAACAGGTCGGGAACGATGACCTGTTTATCGACGACTTTCATACCGTCGGCGTCGGTCTGCCCATAGGCCTGGCCGCCGCGCACTCCGCCGCCCGCCATCACCGCGCTCCACGCGCCGGGGAAGTGATCGCGACCGTCGTTGGCATTGACTTTCGGCGTCCGGCCGAACTCGCCCATCCAGATGATGAGGGTGCTGTCCAGCAGGTTCCGCGCCTGCAGATCCTTGACGAGCGTCGCCATCGCGGGATCGTAGGTGTTCATCTGTTTGGTCACGCGATTGAAGTTGTCGGTATGCGTGTCCCAGCCGTCCAGCACGACCTCCACGAACTTCACGCCCGACTCCACCAGCCGTCGGGCCATCAGGCAGCCCCGGCCGAAGTCGGTGTCGCCGTAGGCGGTCTTCACGGCCTCCGGCTCATCGGCGATGTCGAACGCCTTCAGGCGCGGCGATCGCATCATGCGGACGGCCTTGCCGTAGACCGCGTCGCGGCCCTTCACCTTGCTGTCGCCGGTCTCCGCCGCGAACTGATTTTCCAGCATTCCAAGCGCATTCTGGCGCATGTCGAAACGGCTCATATTGATGCCGGGCGCATAGGCCACATTGGCAGGTGGCGTACCGGGCTTCTGGATGACCAGCGGCCCGTACTGCACTCCCAGAAAGCCGGCGCTAAGGCTCGGCCCGCTGATGCTGACGAACGAGGGCAGATCGAAATTCGGGTCTCCCAGCTCTTCACTCACCCAGCCGCCCAGAGAGGGATGCGTTATCGTCGGGTTCGGCGAATAGCCGGTATGCATCAGGTACTGCGCCCTCTGGTGGTTCCCCTCTTTGCTGGTCATGCCGCGCACAATCGCCAGGTGGTCCGCCACGTCCGCGATCTGCGGCATATGCTCGTTGATCTCGACGCCGGTGGCGCGGGTCTTGATCGATTTGAGCGGACCGCCGGTCGCGGCCCCCGGCTTTGGGTCCCAGGTGTCGAGGTGGCTAGGGCCGCCGTTCATCCAGAGCAGAATGCAGGCTTTGGCTTTCTTCGGTGCGCCCGCCTGCTGCGCGGCCTGTGCGGCGCGGGGATCGAGCCACTGCGCCATCATCAGGCTCAGCATACCGCCGAGGCCCACTTTGACGAAGCCGCGTCGATCAAGCGCCGGGGTCGCGAACGAGTCCACCGGTCCGGGGCAGGAGCCGCCGTTCTCTTCGCGGATCCGCTCCTCTTCGAGGTCTTCCAGAACCTCTCTCTCTTCTTCACTTATCTCATTGGTTTTCATGGTCGTAATGGCTCCGTAAGGGCGAACCGGTTGTCGGCCCATCGGCAAGGCGAGTGAAGTTATGTCCGGGGCGGGTTGGTCGCCCCGGCGTGAAGCGCGTTGATTTAATGGTTGAACAGGAACTCGCTGGAGTTCAGCAGGGCCCAGAACATATCTTCGTAAGCCTGTCCTTTTGCCGTCTTAAAGGCCGGATCGATCCGGTTGGCGGCGCGGGCCAGCGGGTTGAACCCGGACGGAGCCTGCATACCCTTCCCGGGCTTTCCGTTCGGACGCATCGGCTGCCGGCCTCCGGGCTGCGGCTGTCGGCCATCGTTCACCATCTCCCGCGGTGCATCGACAAATCGGGTCCAGTTCTTCAGTTCTGCGGAGGTTGGCTTCCGGGAGAGCGTCCGCATATAGAGGGCTTCGATCTTCAGAGCGTCGCTGCCGGGCATCGTCAGCGTATCGGCGAGCGCGGTGCCGGGTATGGGCGTCACCGAGGTGTTGACGATTCCGCCGTTCAGCATCAGCAGCGCCTGCGGAATGGTGCCTTCGAAGTCTTTCTGCTCGAACTCCTCATCGACATCGAATAGG
Source organism: Chthonomonadales bacterium (assembly GCA_038217285.1). GTDB lineage: Bacteria > Armatimonadota > Chthonomonadetes > Chthonomonadales > Chthonomonadaceae > JANXLO01. The sequence continues at coordinate 9,732 of JBBQPO010000058.1, read as the reverse complement.
AACGAGAACTGCCGTTCGACGTTGAGTTTGATCGCGTCCAGATTGCCGCCGCCCAACTGCTCCAGCACCGGCTTGGTATTGGTCGCCTGCACCAGGGAGTCCACGAGCTGCGACGGCCCCATCGGTTTCAGCCGGAACCGCGCCCAGAGCGTATTGTTCGGATCGGTCTTTCCGGCGGGAGCGGACGAGAGCTGATAGACCTGGGTTGCGCAGATGGTGTGAATCAGGTGCTTCATATCGTAGCCGCTGCCGACGAAGTCGTCGGAAAGGCGCGCCATCAGGTCGGGCATGATCGTCGGGTTCGAGGGGCGGAAGTCATCGATCGGCTCCACGAATCCGCGCCCCAGGAAGTGCGACCACATGCGGTTGACGATCGCCTCGGCAAACCAGGGATTCTCTTTCGCGGTCATCCAGGCGGCGAGGGCCTGGCGCCGGTTGGCCGTGTCCGAGAAGTCGGTTCCGTCCAGCGCCGCCGGTTTGGCAGTCGCATAGACTGCTATGTCGTTTACCACCTTCTTGCCGCGGGGCACAAACGGTCGGTTGACATCCGTCAACTCCATCCGGTAGTCCTTCGCCATCTTATCGCGGTAGCCCTCGGGGTTGACAGGCTTCGGGCGGGTGTTGACGAAACAGGCGGTGAAGGAGCGGAAATCGGTCTGCTTCCACTTCTCGGTCTTGTGGTCGTGGCACTGCGCGCACTGGATCTGCACTCCGAGAAAGATCTTCGAAGCCGTTCCCGAAAGATCCTCTGGTTTGCCATTGAAGCGCAGCACCCAGTTGGTCGCGCCGTTGATCGTATGACCGTCCGCATCGGTCGCGCTGGTGGGCTGTAGACCTTGCCGGATCTTATTATAATCACCCCCGGCGCTGTTCTGGCCGGTCGCGGTGATGAGGTCGTAGACAAACTTATTCCAGGGGGTGTTTTTGTCGACCTGGCCGCTGAGCCAGGCACGAAACGCGCCCTTATCCACCATACGCGGCTGCTCCATGCGGCCGAACATCAGGATACGATCCCAGTAGTTGGTCCAGTTGGCAACATAGTTCGGACTATCGAGCAGACGATCAACCGCCTTGGCGCGTCGGTCCGGTGAGCGGTCCGTCAGAAATTCGCTGACGACTTCCGGCGGCGGGATCGTGCCGGTGATATCGAGATAGATACGGCGCAGATAGCGGGCATCGTCTGCCGGTGCGGCCGGAACGACCCCCTCTTTCTGCCACTCGGCCCGCACGAGATGATCGATCTCGACTGGCTTCAGCGTCGCGCTCGACTGCGCATAGGCCGATCCGACGGTCGCGATGGCGAACAGTCCGAGCAGACCAACGGTCAGGTATTTCCATTTCATGTTAGAATTATCCCCTTCGACCGGATAGATGAGAACGGATCCCACAAAGACGACAGGTATTGACTACAAACACAGACGCCGTTGAGAAGCAAGAGTTCATTTTCAATTGTGTTACCATCAAACTATTTTTCGGCCCGCCTCCGCTAGAACGAAGCCGATAAATCGTCGTCTCCCTGCGTACAAATCCGGGTGGGGAAAAGGTATGATATGAGATATGGAAAAGCTTGATCCCGTCTACGATGTAGAGCGATTAGCAGCTCTGGAAAAGTCCGGTCTACTCGATAGTAAAGCGGAGGAGGCCTTCGACCGACTGACTCGACTCGCCAGCCGTCTGTTGAAGGCCCCGGTTTCGCTTGTCTCCCTCGTAACGTCCCAACGGCAATTTTTCAAGAGCGCCATCGGCCTGCCCGATCCCTGGGCTTCGCAGCGCGAATCGCCGCTATCTCACTCCTTCTGCAAGCATGTCGTCCAGTCGCGCAAACCTCTCATCGTCGCAAACGCACCGAACCACCCGCTCGTCGGCACTAATCTCGCCATACGTGACCTCGGAGTCGTTTCCTATTGTGGTATCCCCATCATCACCTCCGATGGGCACGTCTTCGGGACGTTCTGCGTCATCGATGGACATGCCCGCGAGTGGATGCCCGAGGAGATCGAGACGATGACCGACCTGGCCGCTGCCGTCGTGACGGAGATCGAGTTGCGGTTAAAAATGCGGGAAGCGGAACAGCGGAGCGCCCAACTCGAAAGTTTTCATCGCGAAAACCTGCTGCTTCAGCAACTGCAAGAGGAGGCTGAAAATGCGCAGGATCGCCTGGTCACCATCCTCGAAGAGACTTCGGATTTTGTCTGCACAGCGGATGTCGAAGGTAACATCACTTATTCTAACATGGCGCTGCGCTCGCTCTACAACTCCGGTAGAAATAGCGGCAAACGCCACATTACCGATTATCATCCCGACTGGGCCGTCCGGCTTCTGCTGGATGAGGGCGTTCCGACTGCGCTAAAAACAGGGCATTGGAGTGGGGAAACGGCTCTGAATCACCCGGACGGGCGGTCAATTCCTCTCTCACAGGTGTTGATCGCACACCGCTCCCCGATGGGCGAGCAGTATATCTCCACCATTGCCAGGGACATCTCGGACCGCAAGAATACCGAGGCGGCTCTTAAGGAGAGTGAAGAACGCTATCGTAAGGCGATCGCGGGTGCGGAAGGCGCTGTTTACGAGTTCGAGTCTGCGTCCAATGCCTACACCTATATCGACCCGCAGATAGAACGAATCATGGGCTATCCAGTGGCAGAGGTGACTCCCGCTCTCTGGGAGCGCATCAATCAACAGGTCAGGATGCGTGGCAGCCTCGAAGGCCACGATCTCTTCGACGCTAACCGGCGTTTCCAGGCGGGGGAACTGGACTACTGGACGGCCGACTATCAGTATGTCACCCCGGCGGGCGAGACGCGCTGGGTCAGCGACGCTTCCATTACCCGGCGTGATGAGGCCGGAGTCGTGCTTGGCAGTTTGGGTATCTTGCAGGATATCACCGAGCGTATTCGCACGGAGGAGGAGTTGCGCGAAAGCGAAGAGCGTTTCCGTGTCCTGGCAGACAGCGCTCCCGTCCTTATCTGGATGGCGGATGCTACCGGAAAGACTTTCTACTTCAACCGCCAGTGGCTCCGTTATACGGGCCGAACGCTGGAGCAGGAGTTGGGGTATGGATGGGCGGAGGGTCTGCATTCGGAGGATCTGATACGCTGCCGAGAGGTTGTCGGATTGGCGTGGAGTGATCGCTCCGAATACCGCATTGAGTACCGCCTGGGCCGCGCCGATGGGGCGTATGGTTGGGTTTTGGAAACCGGTTCGCCCCGCTTTGCGCACGATGGCGCGTTTCTGGGCTATATCGGCTCCTGCATCGATGTTCAGGAGCAGAAACAGGCACTGGAAGCGGTTCAACTCAGTGAAGTGCGTCTGAACGCGGCACAAAAGATGGCTCGTATCGGCAGTTGGGAGTTCGATCCTATCGGGGGTCAAATCAAATGGTCCGATGAGACCTACCGCCTGTATGGAATGTCGCCAGACAGTCCGGCACCGACCTTTGAGGAACTCCTCGAGCGGATAATTCCGGACGACCGCGAGCGCTGGACAAAGGTCGTAAGTGCCTCGATGGAGAGTGGGCAGCCTTACGACTTCGAATTTAGCGTTCTGCTGCCGGACGGTTCTTCGCGCCTCCTTCAGGGATGTGGAGAGTGCCACGTTGACGCGGACGGACATGTCAACGCCATGTGGGGCACAGTGCAGGACATTACCGCACACAAAGAGGCTGAGCAGGAGCGGACACGCCTCCTCGAGATCCTCGAGGCCACTCCCGATTATGTGGCCGTCTCGGACACAAAGGGAAGTCTGCTCTATCTGAACCGCACGGGACGGGACATCCTGAATCTGACCGAGGCGGAGGTCAAAACACACGATATTCGCAATAGATACACGCAGTCGGCGGCGAACCTTATCCTGAACGTGGGCATGCCGATGGCGCAGCGCGACGGCATCTGGATGGGCGAAACCGTCATTCAGGCGGCGGACGGACGCAAAATACCGATGCTGCAGATGATCCAGGTGCATCGTAATGCCGACGGAGAGCCGCAATATTTCTCCACCATCGCCCGCGACATCACCGAGCGCAAACGCAGCGAAGAGGAGAGCCTACGCAATCTGCGCGACCAAGCGGTACGCGAAGCGATGGCGAAACGCAACCAGGAGCTGCAGGCGCTCTCTCGTCGCCTCGTCGAGGTGCAGGAAGCGGAACGCACCCATATCGCGCGCGAACTCCACGACGAGATCGGACAGAATCTGACAGGCCTGAAACTCACTTTAGGCGCGATTCCCCGTCTGGCAGAAGAGGGGAAACAGCGTAACCTGAAGCTCGCCATGGAGCTGACGACGGAGCTGATGGGGCAGGTACGCGCCATGTCGCTCGACCTGCGACCCGGCATGCTCGACGATCTCGGCCTTTTGCCGGCGCTGCAGTGGCATCTGGATCGCTACACCACACAGACCGGTGTCTGCGTGGAGTTCGAGGAGGAGGGCCTGCGGGATCGACGCTTCAATCGTGCCTCCGAAACAGCCGCCTATCGTATTGTTCAGGAGGCATTGACGAATGTGGCCCGGTACGCCGACACCAAGGTCGCCCGCGTGCGGCTGCGGGTCGTCCGCGATAAACTGCACCTGAGCATCGTAGATCAGGGCAAGGGCTTCGAGCCAGAGGAGATTCTGGCTGCCGGACGCAGTAACGGCCTGGCTGGCATGCGTGAGCGTGCGTTGCTGTTAGGAGGTACGTTCGGCATACAGTCCTCTCCCGGAGCAGGAACCCGTCTCATGGCGGAACTTCCGCTCTGACAGGAATAAGTTGTTAGGAAGTATCCACAGGTCGGGGTGGAGGGAGGTCTACTTTGCATCGTACTAAGGTAATACTGGCGGACGACCATCAGATCGTACGACAGGGTTTGCGGGCTCTACTGGAATCGGAACCGGATATGGACGTGGTAGGCGAGGTGTCCGAGGGCCTGACGGTGGCCGATATGGTGACCAAGCTCAACCCGGATGTGCTGGTGCTCGATCTTATGATGCCGGGCCTCAACGGACTCGAGGTGACACGGCAGGTCAGTCAACGTTCGCCGAATGTCCGCATCATCGTTCTCTCCATGCATGCGAACGAAGCCTACGTGCTCGAAGCGCTGCGTAACGGCGCCGTTGGCTACGTGCTGAAAGAGTCGAGTACAGAGACACTTGTCACCGCGATTCGCACCACAATGGAAGGCAGACGGTACCTCTGCTCACCCCTGTCGGAAATGGCGATGGAGGCGTTTATGCAAAAAGCGCAGAACGTCGCCGTCGATCCGTACGACTCGCTTACCGGTCGCGAACGTGAAGTGCTGCAACTGGCTGCCGAAGGTCACACCAACACCGCCATTGCAGATCGCCTCTCGATCAGCCCACGCACTGCCGAAGTCCATCGCGCGCGCATCATGGAAAAGCTCCAACTGACAAACCAGACCAGTCTGGTCAAATATGCGATTCGCAAAGGGCTGTTGTCGTTCGAAAATTAGCCGCGCCGCCTCTCCTCGTTTGAGGCAAACTACGGGATTTCCAACCGCAAACTACGTAGTTTCCCGGATGTACTTTTTTTGCGCTCAGGCTATGATAGACTGGCAGTTGGAATGTCCTGAGAGGACGTGAAAGAATGGGTAACATCAAAGTGCTGCTGGCAGACGACCATAGGGTCGTACGGATGGGTGTCCGCGCGCTGCTGGAAGCCGAAGCGGATATGGAGATCATTGGCGAGGTCGAACGGGGCCACGCGGTAGCGCCGGCGGTCGCGAGTCTGCATCCCGACATGCTCATACTGGATCTGATGATGCCGGATCTGAACGGGCTGGAAGTGGCGCGACGGGTGCGTGAGGGGAATCCGGAGGTTCGCATCGTCGTGCTCTCGATGCACTCCCACGAGGCTTACGTGCTGGAAGCCCTGCGCAACGGAGCCTACGGCTATGTCCTGAAGGATGCCAGCTCGGAAAACCTTGTCACTGCGATCCGCAGAACCCTGGACGGGCACTCGTATCTGTGTCCCTCCCTCCAGGAATTGATCGCCAAGGCCCAGAGATTGAACCTCTGGAACGCCTGAATCGACAACCTCCCCCCGGCCCTCCCCACAACCTCCCCACGCTCTGCTCTATTTCCCGCTCGCTTCGCTTCCCCCTTCCGCCTCTTCTCCGTGCCAGAAGCGTTCGACGCGCGCCCATTTGCTGGCGCGGGCGGCAGGGGGAAGCGAACGCACGAAGTCGGCCCCGTACTCCCGATGGAGTAGGCGGGTATCGAGAATACAGACGATTCCCCTATCGGCATGTGTCCGAATGAGCCGTCCAAAACCCTGCTTGAGCCGTATCTGCGCCTGGGGAATCGAGTAGTCACGAAACGAGTTGCCGCCGGCCTCCTCGATGGCTTTGAACCGCGCTTTGGTGATAGGCGAATCGGGAACTGCAAAAGGCAGGCGGTCGATAATGACGCAGGAGAGCGCCTCCCCCTGCACATCGACCCCTTCCCAGAAGGTCTGGACCCCGAAGAGGCAGCCGTTGCCGCTCTCCTTGAACGCTTCGATCAGTTTGCCGGGAGGCAGATCGCCCTGCTTGAAAAAGGGAAACGGCAGCTTGCCGTGGAGCTGATCGTAGACGGCGTTGAGCATGGCGCGGGACGTGAAAAGCAAAAAAGCCCGTCCCTCGGTGAGCTTCAGGAGGCGTTCGATCTCGGCGACGACCTGCGCCAGATAGGCGGGCACACTGAGTGGCGCCGGAGCGGGCAGGTGCGCGGGAACATAGAGCAGCGCCTGCGTCTTGAACTGAAACGGGCTGCCGACAATGCACTCGATGGCATCCGCCGGAATGCCGAGACGGGCGCGCTGGTAGGCGAATGTTCCGGAGGTGGCCAGCGTGGCGGATACCATGATGACGCTGCCCTTGCGGGCCTCCATTCGGTTCCAGAGCGCGTTTTGCAGCACTTTCGCCACGGAGACGGGAGTCAGATAGAGCGTCGCGCGGGGTTCGGGCTTGCTGCGCCCCCCACCTAGACTGAGTTGTCCCCACCGAATGGCGTTTTCGTCCTTCTCGAAGAAAAGCCGGTGCAGCTCTTCGCGGGCTCTGCCGCAGAGCCGCGCCATTCCCTCCAGTTGATCCCGCAGGTTCTCATCGTCCTTCGCGCTGCTGAGGATGTCGTTCTGCAGGGTAGAGAGGGCGTTGCAGGTCTTCCCTGTCCACTCTTCCGCCTGATTCCGCCCGTCCTCCTGCAGAGCGTCCTCGAAGAAAAACTCGCTTTTGCCGGACTGGAAGAAGGGCGCGAACAGGGTGTTGTTCATCTCTTCGACGGTCTGCAAGCGGGTTTTGTCGATATCGAAGCCCCGCACATGCTTGACGCGATCCATGAGGTTGCCGAGTCGCCGAGAGCCGAACTCGATGCCGAAGGTCTTGGTGGCGACATCTTCCAGATGATGGGCTTCGTCGAAGACGACGTGATCGTACTCCGGCAAGATACCGGACTGGGGATCGGCGAGGCGCAGGGCAAGGTCCGCGAAGAAGAGCGCGTGATTGACGACGATCAGGTTGCTCTCGGCGGCCTCCCAGCGGCGACGGTAGTAGTGGCAGTTGTTATAGTGCATGCACTCCTGCGCACGGCAAGTTTCGGGGGTCGAGGTGACTTCACTCCAGGCGGAGAACGTGAACGGCAGGTCGGCCACATCGCCGCTGCAGTCGTTCGCCCCGGCCCATTTTTGAAGCCGACGGAAATAGGGATCGGCCATCAGAAACAGATCGCCACGCGCGTTGTCGAGGCTCTGGCGGCAGAGGAAGTTGCTCCGGCCTTTCATCAGGGTATAGGTGACGCGGGCTTCGGCTTCCGGGAAGAGGCTGAGGACGAGAGGAATGTCCTTTTCGATCAACTGGCTCTGAAGGCTGATGGTATGGGTGCTGATGATGGTGCGCTTGCCACCAAGGGCGGCCCGGATCGCCGGGATCAGGTAGGCCAGCGTCTTCCCGACGCCGGTCCCGGCTTCCGCCAGACAGGGCTTGCCTGCTTGCATCGCCGCTTCGATCGCCAGGGCCACCTGCACCTGCTCCTCGCGCTTTTCATAGTCCGGCAGCACGCCCGCGAGCGGCCCCTCCGGCCCGAAAAAATCTTCCAGCGTGTCGGTGGCAGGGCACTTTGGGACGCGCTTGGTGGGCTTGCGCGCGGTCTTTTTGGCTTTTGAGGGAATGGGCATCACGAGCGGCACGGCCTTCTGCGCAGCGCTATTCGACCGACTCCGCGATATGCTGCACCGTTCCTATCGCGGTCAGCGGAATCAGGTCGGCCATCGGCGCGGGTTCGAGCAGCATCTCTTTGGTATAGAGAAAATCTTCCCGTGTATAGTCCGCCAGTTCGAAATCCTTGCGCAGCACGATGGCGCCGGTTGGGCAGGCGTCCTGGCAGTAGCCGCAGAAGATGCAGCGGATCATATTGATCTCGTACTTCACTGCGTAGCGTTCACCCGGTGAGTAGCGCTCCGTGTCCGTGTTCTCGTCCGCCTGCACATAGATGCAGCGGGCGGGGCAGGCCCCGGCGCAGAGGCTGCATCCGATGCACTTCTCCAGGCCGTCGTCGTAGCGCGTCAGGACATGCCGCCAGCGGGACCGGGGATACTGTTCGCGCCGCTCCTCCGGGTACTGGATCGTCTCCGTCGGCTTGATCTTGAGCTGCTGTTCCAGGTAGTGGCGCATCGTGATGCTGAAGCCGGTCGCCAGGGCTTTCGCGCCCGCAATCGGTTCCGTCACGGCCAGCGTCGTCTGATGGATCTTCGCGTTCAGGTTGTTCAGGAAGCCCACAGCGCTTAACCCCTTCTCTTTTCGTCGCCGCGCAGTTTGATAGGTTGCAGATCGATCAGCTTCCCGGAGTTGCCGGCTTTGATCTTCTCTTGCAGTTTGATAATGCCGTAGATCAAGGCGTCCGGACTGGGCGGGCAGCCGGGAACATAGACATCGACCGGAATGATCTGATCGACGCCCTGGATGATGGCGTAGTTGTTGTAGACGCCGCCCGAGGAGGCGCAGGCCCCCATGCTGATGACCCATTTCGGGTTCGGCATCTGATCATAGATCTGGCGCAGGATCGGTCCCATCTTCGTGGAGACGCGCCCGGCGACGATCATCACGTCGGCCTGACGGGGCGAGGCGCGAAACACCTCCGCTCCGAACCGGCTCAGGTCGAAGCGTGCGGAGGCCGACGCCATCATCTCGATGGCGCAACAGGCGAGTCCGAAGGTGAGCGGCCAGAGGCTGTTGCGGCGCGCCCAGTTCACCACTTCGTCCATTTTCGCGAGGACAAACGGTGAGCCTCCCGGCCCAAACGCGGGCGTCGGGGTCGCAGAATCGTGCAGGGAAATCTCGGTTACGGTTCGGGGCATCGCTCCCCCTCCTTCTATCGCACGGGCACAGCGCAGGTCAGACCTCCACTGGCCACTAAGTTCCTTTTTTCACAATCTCATTGTACCGCAAACCCGTTCAGAATCCAAGTGGCCTCTGTCGATAGATTCGACAGAGGTCCAAGACGCCAAACGGTTCACCCGCGTATCGTTGCTTTGTTCTCGTGGGGAACAGAGAGATCATTGGCTTCTTTTAGCCATTCCCGGGCTTGGTGTTGCCAATATCCCGTTCCCGCATGTCGTCTCGCGACTATAATGGTCGGGGGAATCTAGACACGGAAACGGGCAAAAATAAGTTAGACTCAAGACACCATGAGAAAACGACATTCACCCGATTTCAAAGCGAAAGCCGTCCTCGAAGCCCTCAAGGAAGAGAGACCGCTCAACCAGAT
>JBBQPO010000057.1:0-24923 GCA_038217285.1 Chthonomonadales bacterium | reverse complement strand
GAAGTACAGCGGATTCGCGTTCGGCCTGGGCATCGAGCGTATCCATATGATCCGCACAGGCGTCACCGACCTGCGCCTCTACCTGGAAAACGATCTGCGATTTCTGCGCCAGTACTGAAAATTGAGGAACGGATATGCGAGTACCTTTAGAGTGGTTGAAACAGTTCCTGACCATCGAGGCATCGGCGGCAGAGATCGCCACGCGCCTGACGATGGGCGGGCTCGAAGTCGAGGGCATCGAAGAGTCGGCCATCGGCCCGGTGCTGGACGTCTATATCACGCCGAACCGGGGCGACTGTCTCTCGATGGTCGGCGTGGCGCGCGAGATCGCGGCGCTGTACGGCCTGCCGCTGCGGATTCCTGCCCCACCCCCGTCACGTGAAGGCGGCCCGGTCACGGAGTTGACGTCTGTCACGTTACAGGATCCCGATCTGTGCCCGCGCTACGTGGCACGGGTCATTCGCGGGGTGAAGATAGGTCCGTCGCCACTGTGGATGCAGCAGCGTCTCGAAGCGGCAGGTCAGCGGCCTATCAATAACGTCGTCGATGTGACGAACTATGTCATGCTGGAGCTCGGCCAGCCGCTCCATGCCTTCGACCTCGCACTCCTCGCGGAACAGCGAATCGTGGTGCGCCGCGCGACGGCGGGCGAGAAGTTCACCACGCTGGACGAGATCGAGCGCGAGCTCACCGATTCCATGCTCGTCATCGCGGATGGAGAGAAGGCCGTTGCCATCGCCGGTGTCATGGGCGGCATGAACTCGGAAGTCTCTGACACCACGACCGACATTCTGCTGGAATCGGCGCACTTCAGTCCGCTGGCTGTCCGGCGCGCCTCCCGCGTGCTCGGCTTGCGGACCGAGGCGAGTTACCGGTTCGAGCGCGTCGTCGATCCGGAGGGCGCGCGCCGAGCGGCGGATCGCGCCTGCGAACTGCTGCAGCAGATGGGTCAGCCGGAGGCCGTGGAGGGCGTCATCGACGCCTATCCCATCCCCATCGCGATGCGTACCGTGACTCTGCGCGTAACGCGGGCCATCGAACTGCTCGGCATGGATCTGACGTCGCACGTCTGCGCCGACTGTCTGCGCGCGCTCGACTTCGAAGTACGCACCGAATCCCATGAGGCGACCGACGTGCTGCATGTCCAGGTGCCGACCTTCCGGCCCGACGTCACTCTGGAGGAAGACCTGATCGAGGAGATCGGTCGTATCTACGGCTACGAAAACATTCCCGAGACTCTGCCTGCTGGCGGCGCAACGCAGGGCAGCGACAGCGACGAGGGCCTCTTCATTACAAGGCTAAAGCGCACCTTGACTGCCTGCGGGCTTCAGGAGGTCGTTTCGCACAGTCTCACAGCGCCGTCGTTCTTCGACTCCCCGGCCGACGCCGCGCGCCAGGTGCAGGTTCGCAATACTCTCTCCGCCGACATCGGTGGGCTGCGGCGATCCCTCCTCCCGACCCTGCTCGATGTGGCCCAGCAGAACGCCCGCCATGGTCAGCAGCATCTGGCGCTCTGTGAGGTCGGTCGCGTCTGGCAGAACGAGCCTCGCGATAACGGCCCCACCCCGGTCGAATACATCGCAGTCGCGGGCCTGCTGGCCGGTCCGCTGACCGAGACAGGATGGCAGAAGGAGGCGCCGCCCCTCGCTGCGGACTTCGTCCTGACCCGAAGCATCGTCGAGCGCCTCTTCGCAGAGTTGGGCATCACGGACGCTACCTTCCGGGCGCTGCAGGATCGCGCTGACCAGGCCCCGCAGTTCCATCCGGGCCGCACCGCGACGATCAGCCTGCGCGGTGGGCATCCGGCCGGAATCATCGGCGAGGTGCATCCGAACGTGGCGGCGAAGCTCGGCCTCCGCGAACGCGTCTATCTGTTCGAGATCGGCCTGAATGCGCTCCGCGAGGCCGCTGCCGGAGCCCATGCGCCCGGTTTCTGTCCTCTGACGCGCTTCCCTTCCGTTGTACGCGACATCGCGCCTCACCTGCCGGAGCATGTACCGTATGCGGCCGTCGCGTCTGCCGTTCGTACTGCCAATCTGCCGTTGCTGGAAGATTTCCGATTGACCGACGTGTTCCGCGGCGGTCCGGTACCGGAGGGAACCAAAAGCCTGACGCTCTCCCTGACCTTCCGCGCCGCCGATCACACTCTCTCGGAAGCGGAGATTACCGACTCTCTCCAGCGCGTTCGCGCCGAACTGGCCGAGCGGTGCAGCGCAACGTTTGCCTGAGCGATCACGCCGGAATCAGCGTGAAGAGGGCGATCTCGGGAGCGGCGTTGAGGCGCAGAGGCACATGGACCGTGCCGAGGCCGCGGGAGATATAGAGGCGTCCGGGGGCGTTCGGCACATCGTACCAGCCTCGTATGAAGCGAGTGCGACTGCCGACGATGGCATCCGTAATAATCGGGACGTTGACCTGACCGCCGTGCGTGTGGCCTGCAAGCGTAATGCAGGGATACCGGCTCAGAAGCGGAAACAGCATAGGGTTATGCGTCATGGCAAGCACGGCTTCCTCCGGCTCCATGCGTTCGAAAGCCAGGGGCAGGTTCGGATTGCCGGAGCTTCCGTCGTCGATACCGACCAGGCGCAGGTTGTGCTCCAGCCGCACACTGCGATTGGTCAGCAGATCAACGCCGATGTCGGCCAGATGACGCGCGATGACAGGCGCGCCTTTGCGGTGATCGCACCAGTAGTCGTGATTGCCGAGCACGGCGTAGAGGCCCATCGGTGCGCGCAGATCCCGGAGTTGGCGCATACAGGACTCCGCATAGCCGGAAGAGCGTGTCACGAAATCCCCGGTCAGCAGAATGAGGTCGGGACGCAGTGCATTCGTCCGCGCGACAATCTGGGCGATAAACGCCTCCGACACGCACCACGACCGGTGCAGGTCGGAGAGTTGAATCACGCGCACAGGCGCTTGGAGGCCGGGCATGCGAACCTCGTGGCGCGTGAGGGAGAGCTGGTGCGTCTCTTCGCTGCCCTGCACGAGCGTCGCAGCCGCCAGCAGGCCGCCGTTACGCAGCAGGAACTGCCGCCGGGAGAGCTGTTCTGCGGGGTCGGGCGCGGGAAGCTCCGCGTGTCGCACCTCTTCGGATGTCGTCAATAGGGTCGGTATTCTGAGTTTCATTTCAGTTAAGATGTACGCAGGTTCGCGGGGATTCATCGCCCCACAGCAGAGGAGAAGGCGAATTTCATGAAAGTGGGCATCATCGGCCTGCCGCAAACCGGCAAGACCAGTCTCTATAACGCATTGACGCGCTCCGTAGTCGAGCTCAAACGCTTTGGCGGTGGCGAGGTCAACGTCGGCGTGATCGGCGTTCCCGATCCACGTTTCGACTACGCTGTGGCCCAGTGTGCGCCGAAGAAGATCTCTCCGGCGACCATCGAGTTCACGGAGGGGGGCGCCCGTATCGAGCGGGCAGAGCGACTGGGCCAGGGCGACAAGTTCGGCACCGACTTCTTCTCCGCCGTGCGCAACATGGACGCGCTCATCCTGGTGGTGCGGGCCTTCGACGATCCAACCGTGACGGTGCCGGAGGGCGGAATCAATGCGAAGCGCGAGGCGGAGCAGATCAACGAAGAGCTGATGCTCGCTGACCTCACCGTCATCGAAAGCCGGCTGGAGAAGCTGGAAAAGTCGCGTCTCCAGAAGCGCCAGACCAATGCCGAAGCGGCGGAGCATCAGGTGCTCAACAAGATCAAAGCGCATCTTGACGAGCTGAACCCGGTGCGCTCCCTGCACCTCCCCGAGGATGAGGCGCGCTCCGTCAAGAGCTACGCCTTCGTCTCCGGCAAGCCGCTCATTCTGGTCGCCAATGTCGGCGAAGACGACGCAGGATCCGAGGCCCCTGCCGGACTTGCCCCGCTGACAGAGTACGCCGCAGGAATGGGTGTGCCGCTCGTATCGATGTGCGCGAAGATCGAGATGGAAGTCGCACAGATGGAGCCAGCGGAGGAGCGCGAATTTCTCGAGGCGATGGGCATCCACGAAGCCGCGCGAGATCGCCTGATTCGTGCCGCCTATGACGCGCTGGGCCTGATCTGCTTCTTCACCGTTGGGGAGGATGAGGTTCGCGCCTGGACGATCACGAAGGGCACCAACGCAGTCGGGGCGGCAGGCGCGATCCACAGCGATCTGGCCCGGGGCTTTATTCGCGCCGAACTCGTGGACTTCGAGGATTTCCGCGCCGCAGGCGGCTGTTGGGACGAAGCCAAGTCCGCTGGCAAGATGCGCCTGGAAGGCAAAGAGTACCCCGTCAAGGACGGCGACATCCTGCACGTTCGCTTCAAAGTCTGACCCGAGACACGTCTTCTCGAATCCTGATCGCTAGCAGCTTGTCGGAGAGAACTCCCTGGCGTTCTCTCCACCACTGCAAAAAGGCTTGTTTGTTCGTAACGAGCGGTCTGGTCGCACCCTTTTGCGCTTGCTGAGGTCGGCTTGACTTTGACCCTCAAAAGGCGGTATGATAAACTCAATGTCAATCCAATTTGGCCACCTTTCAACGACGAAGTGACCTGGCGAAAGTACGAATTACGTGATGAGCGACTTACATCTCTTTCACGGCCCAAATGCGGGCTATGCGCTGGAACTCCATGACCGTTACCGGGAAGATCCGACTTCCGTAGACGCGGAGACCCGCGCTTTTTTTGATAGCCACCCCTTCGATGCGGACGCGACTCTCTCCGCTGAGACGCCCTCGACGGCGTTGCAGCCAACTGGCTCCCCCACCCTGGTCGCCCCCCTGGCGAGCGGCCTTGAAGAGACGGAGACGATCCGGGTCGCGGCGGCGGCGGCACGACTGGCACGTTTTATTCGACAGCGCGGACATCTCGAAGCCCATGTCGATCCGCTCAGCCTCACGCCTCCTGGGTACGCTGGCCTGGAGCTGCATCTTCATAAGCTGACGGCGCGAGCGCTGGAGGCGCTGCCATCCAGTGTGGTCGGAGGTCCGATCGCCCGTGAAACCCGCAATGCCCGTGAAGCGCTGGAACGGCTCCGTCAGGTCTACTCCGGAACCATCGGCTACGACGACGAGCATATCGAAAGCAGCGAAGAACGCTACTGGCTGCGCGACTCGACCGAGAGCGGCGCCTTCCTGCCCCGATTGACCCCTGAAGAGAAAAGCGACCTGCTGGAACGCCTCACCGAAGTCGAAACGTTTGAACGCTTCATTCACTCCACTTTCAAAGGCAGCAAACGGTTCTCCATCGAAGGCACCGACATGCTCGTGCCTGTTCTCGACGAGATCATCCGCACGGCCGCAGAAAATGGTACCCGCGATGTGGTCATGGGTATGGCGCACCGGGGACGTCTGAATGTTCTGGCCCATGTCCTGGGCAAACCCTACGCCAATATTCTGGTCGGCTTCGAAACCCAGAACCGGGACGAGTCGGCCTCCGTAGCCGGTCGCGGCGGTCGCGGCTATCCCGGCGACGTCAAGTACCATCTCGGTTTCCGCCGCGCCTATAAAGAGAGCGGCATTCGCGAGATGCCCATTACGCTTGTGCCGAACCCCAGCCACCTGGAGTTCGTCAACCCCGTTGTCGAAGGCCACACGCGCGCCGCGCAGGAGCAGCGCACCCATCGCGGGGAGCCGGAGCGGGACGTGCGCTCCGCCCTCCCAATCGCCATCCACGGCGACGCGGCCTTCCCCGGCCAGGGCGTTGTCGCCGAAACCCTGAATATGACCAACCTGACCGGCTATCGCACCGGCGGCACCATCCATATTATCGTCAACAATCAGATCGGTTTTACCACCCTGCCGAGCGATGGCCGTTCCACGCTCTACGCCAGTGACCTCGCCAAGGGCTTCGAGATTCCCATCGTCCATGTGAACGCCGACGATCCGCTGGCCTGTATCGCGGCGGCGCGCATGGCGCTGGCGTACCGGGAGCGCTTCCACAAAGATTTCCTCATCGATCTCATCGGCTATCGCCGCTATGGGCACAATGAAGGCGATGCCCCCGACCTGACGCAGCCACGCATGTACGAAGCCATCGAGGCCCATCCGACCGTGCGGGAGCTCTGGGCCGATCAGATGCTGAAAGAGGGCGTCGTTTCGGAAGAGCAGGCGACGGCCATGATCACCACCGTGAAAGAGCGCCTGATGGCGGCCCGCAAACAGATGCCTTCAGAGTTGGGCACTCCCGGCACGGCCTCTCTGCCCTCAAGTCAGCGTGAGGTCGAAACCGCAGTTCCCGCCGACAAACTGGTCGCGCTGAACACTGCGCTTCTGACCTGGCCGGAAGGACTGCAGGTCAATCCCAAGCTGGAACGCGTCTTCAGCCGATGGCGCGGCGGCCTCCAGACCGATGGTGGGATCGAATGGGGGCAGGCCGAAGCGCTCGCCTTCGCATCGATTCTGTCGGAAGGAACGCCGATCCGCCTGACCGGCCAGGACTCGGAGCGCGGCACCTTCGGACACCGCAATCTGGTCCTGCACGACATCGTCAGCGGCGAACGTTATCTGCCTCTGCAGGCGCTGCCTGCCGCGCGCGCCGCCTTCGCCGTCTACAACAGCCCGCTCTCCGAAAATGCGGCACTGGGCTTCGAGTATGGCTACTGCATCAATGCCCCCGAGGTGTTGACGCTCTGGGAAGGCCAGTTCGGCGACTTTGCCAACGGCGGGCAGGTCATTATCGATCAGTTTCTGGTATCCGGCTACGCAAAATGGAAGCAGACGCCGTCGCTGGTGTTGCTGCTGCCGCACGGCTACGAGGGCAGCGGCCCCGAACACTCCAGCGCACGTCTTGAACGCTTCTTACAACTCGCGGCCAACGACAATATCCGCGTCGCCAACTGCACCTCGTCGGCGCAGTACTTCCATCTGCTGCGACGCCAGGCGGCGCTGCTGCAGAGCGACCCGCGCCCCCTGATCGTCATGACGCCCAAGAGCCTGCTGCGCCATCCGCGCGCGGGCTCCTCGCTGCTCGATCTGGCGGAGGGCGCTTTTCAGACCGTTATCGACGATACCGCCGCGCAGGAGCGAGCCGATAAAGTGACGCGGCTGGTGCTCTGCAGCGGGAAGGTCTACATCGATCTGGCCGGGACCGAAGCCTTCTCGCAGACCGAGCGCGTAGCCATCGCGCGCGTCGAGCAACTCTACCCGTTCCCCTGCGAGGAGATCAAACGGGCGCTGGCGGGCTACCCGAATCTTCGGGAGCTTGTCTGGATGCAGGAAGAGCCGCAGAATATGGGCGCCTGGAGCTTCATTGCGCCCCGTCTGCGTGAGCAGGCCGACTGGCGTGGGGAGCTGCGCTACATCGGACGCGCGGAAGCCGCGAGTCCCGCCGAGGGCTCAATGGCGGCTCATACGCTGGAACAGAATCATCTGCTGGCGGCGGCGCTGCAAGATGCCCCGGAGATCTCCCCGGCCTCCTCCACTGTGGAGGGCTGGGGACTGGGCGCGGGCAAGGCCCGAAAATAAATCGCTTGTTTCTGGAAACGGAGTGTATTGCGAGATGCCCGTAGAGATACGTGTCCCTTCCATGGGAGAGTCTATTATCGAGGCCACCGTTGTGCGTTGGCTGAAAAAAGAGGGCGAGACGTTCGCCATCGGCGACGAGCTTTTCGAGCTGGAGACGGACAAGGCCAATAGCTCGTTCGAGGCGGAGTATGGCGGCGTCCTCGAAAAGATCGTCCGCAAGGAAGGCGAAACCGTCCGCATCAACGATGTCATGGCTCTCGTGACCGAATCCGGTTCGACCGCTCCGGCTGCCAATGGCGCCGCTGCGAAAGCGGAACCCGTCCCGGTGCTCTCGGCGGAGCCGATCTCTGCAGCAACGGAGAACGGACGCCCGGCTCCGCACACGACTCCGCTCGCCGACAAGGTCGCCAAAGACAAGGGTGTAGACCTGAGTCGGATCGCAGGTACCGGCGTCGGCGGCAAGGTGACGCGCGAGGATGTCGAGAAAGCCGCGCAGACAATTGCGCCGGTTACTCCGCCCCCCCGCGTCGAAACAGCCCCCCCTCCCTCCAGGCCGCCCGTGCCGCCCGCGCCGACGACTGCCATTTCGGCTCCCGGCGACGTTGCGCGTGAAGAGCGCATTCCGATGAGCCGCATGCGGCAGGTCATCGCCTCTCATCTGAAAGAGGCGCAGAACACCGCCGCCATGCTGACCACCTTCAACGAAGTGGACATGACGGCGATCATGGAGCTGCGCAAGCGCCGTAATGAAGCGTTCGAAAAGCGGAACGGCATCAAGCTCGGCTTCATGTCTTTCTTCACCAAGGCGGTCATCGGCTCTCTAAAAGCGTTCCCCAACCTGAATGCCGAGATCCAGGGCGCCGAGATCGTCCTTAAGAAATTCTACGACATCGGGATCGCGGTCGGAGCGGCGGAAGGGCTGGTGGTTCCCGTTCTGAGGGACGCGGATAAGAAGAGTTTTGCGGAGATAGAGAAAGCGATCAAAGATCTGGCGGAGCGTGCCCGCACCAAGAAACTGGCCCTGCCGGAACTGATGGGCGGCTCCTTCACCATCACCAACGGCGGCATCTTCGGATCGCTGATGTCTACCCCGATTCTGAACTATCCCCAGGTCGGCATTCTCGGCATGCACAAAATCCAGGAGCGGCCCGTCGTCGTGGAGGGACAGATCGTGATCCGCCCGATGATGTACCTCGCGCTCTCCTACGATCATCGCATCGTGGACGGCAGCGAGGCCGTACGCTTCCTCGTCCGTGTCAAAGAGTTGATCGAAGATCCGGAAAATCTGCTTCTTGAAGGTTAAACTCCGCTGTCGCAACGGTCCCCTGTCCCGTAATGGAACAGGGGACTTGTTTTTTTGCTCTTCTGTCTGATATAATAGACAAGACTATGTTATTTAGCCAGTCCATTCTGTCTCCCGCCCCGCGCTACAGAATTTTCTGAAACGGTATCCCCAGACTGGCGTCTAACGGTTTGTACGGCGATGATGCCGACTCAGGGGATTGAGGACTTATCGAGGAAGAAGGTCTATTCGACACTCATACTCATCTAAGGAGAGAAACGCCATCATGCAATCTAGTACTATCAAACGACGAGGCTTCACGCTGATCGAACTCCTCGTCGTGATCGCGATCATCGCGATTCTGGCCGCTATTCTGTTCCCCGTCTTTGCGCAGGCTCGCGAGAAGGCCCGCGCCATCTCCTGCTTGAGCAACGAAAAGCAGATGGGAACCGCCCTCATGATGTATGCGCAGGACTACGACGAAGGCTTCCCGACCTTCAGCGAGTACTTCTACTGCATCACCAACGGCGTCTCGACGGTTCCGTGTGCCGCCTTTCCCGGCCAGGATACGGTTGATCGCTACTGGGACGCCAAACTGTACCCGTATGTCAAGAACGGCGATCCTGCCAACATCTCCGCTCCGAACTGGAGTGGCGTCTGGCACTGCCCGGACGGCGCCGCAGATGGATCGACCACGGGCCGCAGCTATGGCCTGAACTACGCCTACGTCTACGACTACGATCCCAAAAGTCCGTACGCGTTTCGCTATCTCGCGATCCCGGCCATCGACTCACCGGCCAGTTGTATATTCCTCGGCGATGCCTCAACGTTCGGCCTGATGGATATGCCGCACCACTTCTCAGGCTACCAGCAGCGCTACAATGTCGTCGTCACCGGCGTTCCGAACAATCGCGATCGTCCCTATCGGCATTCGGACGGCGCGAACTACGTCTTCCTCGACGGGCATGCCAAATACCGTAAGGCGGACGACGTCTTCCCGCATCCGCTGCCTCCCAGCACCAGCACCAAAGGTGGCATCAAAGGGCAGGCCTACTGCCGTGGCGCTCAGTTCTTCTGTCCGAAAGCGGGGGAACGCGCTGCGCTGGTCGGTTACGCCGCGTCCAATGGCGTAACACCCTGCGCCCTGCCGTAGTCTCTGCGCAGCTGCCGCTTCAGCGGCAGGCGCTTCCCTTGGCCGCCCGGGAGCTTCTGGCACCGGGCGGCCTTTTTATCAGGCAGACGCTCGCCGCCTGATGGACTTCTTTGCTTCCCGCGCCACGGAGGCACCATGCCTTCGCCGGTGACTCTACTCTGAGGAGACCAGACTATGTTCTACCACACTACTTCTCTGCTGCCCGCGCGCCGGCGGGCACGTGTGCTCGTACTGGGAGCCCTGCTCCTGACGACCTCTGCCCTGTGCCTGACCGGTTGCGGCGGCTCGAAGCCTGCGGAGAATGCCGCCAGCGTGCCGAATGTGCCAGCGGGCGCACCGGCAGGGGCCTCCGCCGGGAGCGGCGCGGCGCTCGCTCCGGATGCGAGCACCGCAAAAGATCAGGCTGTCCAGAAAGAGACCGCAGGCGAGAAGAACCCCGAGGGCGGCGGAGGCAACTAACCGCTTTCCCGCGTGAGACTCCTATCGGATCTGCCGCTCGAAGAGCAGACGCAAACCTTCGAGCGTGACGCGCTGGTCTACCAGTTCGATGGTGCGGCTCTCTTTGTGAATCAGTTCGGCGAGGCCGCCCGTGGCGATGACGCGGGCGTTCTCGCCGATCTCTTTGCGAAAGCGATCGACCATGGCATCCGTCTGACCTGCAAAGCCAAAGACAAGCCCGCTCTGCATCGCGTGAACCGTCGTCGTTCCGACCGCCTGAGGCGGAGCAACGAGCTCCACACGATAGAGCCGTGCTGCATTGCGAAACAGGGCGTCCATCGAGATACCGATGCCGGGCATGATCGCGCCGCCCAGGTAATCTCCGTTGGCCGCGATGGCGTCGAAGGTAGTCGCGGTGCCGAAGTCCACCACGATCACGGGGCCTCCATACCGGGCGAACGCGCCGACGGCGTTACAGATACGGTCGGCCCCCACATCGGACGCGGGCTGGTAGTGAATCGCGATACCGATATCTGTGTCTTTGCTGACGATAAAAGGGTCGGTGCAGAAGTAGCGGCGCGACAGATCGGCCAGCGTCTCACTCATGGTTGGCACGACGCTGGAGATGGCGACATGGTGCACCTGATGCAGCGCGATGCCGTTATGCTCTAACAGATGTTTGACCAGCATCCCGTGCTCGTCGGTCGTGCGCTCGCGATCCGTGCGGATGCGCCAGTCGCCGATCAGGCGCGCCTCCGCTCCCGCCCCCTGGTAGACCCCGAGAACGATATTCGTGTTTCCTACATCAACGGCTAGAAGCATCCCTCTCTCCTCCATCGCGCGTCGTAACGCATGGTACAACACTCTCCAGGCTCTTCCCGCCCTACATCACCGGCCCGAGCATCCAGGGAGCGAACTCCGACTCTCCCAGGCCCTGCGCCTCGCTTTTGGTCTTCTTGCCGCCCGCCACCGCGATCAACTCCTCGAATATCTGACGCCCAACGTCGGCGATGGATACACCATGCAGAATGACGCCTGCATCGATGTCCATGTCCTCTTCCATCCGATGGTAGAGCGGCGTGTTGGTGGAGATCTTGAGGACGGGAGAAGGCTTGAATCCCAGACAGGAGCCCCGACCGGTCGTGAAGACAATGAGGTTGCAGCCACCCGCCGCCAGTCCTGTCACCGAAACCGGGTCGTGGCCGGGCGTGTCCATAAACGTAAACCCTTTTTTGTCGATGCGTTCGGCGAACTTGTAGACCTCGACCAGCGGCGAGGAACCGCCTTTGGCAAGCGCGCCGAGAGACTTCTCGTAGATGGTCGTCAGGCCCCCCTCTTTGTTGCCGGGCGAGGGATTCGCGTCGATGCTGGCGCCCCACATTCCCGTATACCACTCCCACCAGCGCATCAGGGCGACCAGCTTCTGCCCGACTTCCGGCGTCACGGCGCGCCGGGTGAGCAGATGCTCTGCGCCGTAGGTTTCCGACGTCTCGGCCAGCACCCACCCCGCGCCGTAGCGCACGAATTCGTCCCCTGCATCTCCCAGAGCCGGATTGGCCGTGATACCGGAGTTCCCGTCGCTCCCGCCGCAGTTCGTCCCGACCAGCAGGCTGGAGATCGGCTGCGGGGTCCGCTTTGTGTCGCTCGCCTGCCTGAGCAGCTTTACGGTCTCTTCGATCCCGCGCAGCACCGCCTTGCGAATCCCGCCCTCTTCCTGAATGATGACAGTCGGAGGCATTTGCGGACGTCCGACCCGTATCGACTCCGCCGTGATCAGCCCCTCGTTCTGGGCCATACTGAGCGCCTGATTGACCTCGCAGCCCAACCCGGCCAGGAGATAGCCACCGATATTAGGATGGTTCGCCATGCCGCCCAGTGTGCGCTGCAACTGCGCGTAGTCGGCGCCGCCGAGGTGCATCCCGCAGCCGCTCTTATGGGAAAACGGCACGACGCCGTCTACGCCGGGAAAGTCGCGGAGAGCGTCTGGAGAGCGGAAATGATCGGCAATGGCCTGCACGGTGGAGGCGGAGCAGTTGACGGTGGAGACAAGGCCGACGTAGTTGCGGGTACCGACGCGACCGTCGGAGCGGGCATAACCGGGGAAAGAGCGCATCTGTTCGGGAGAATAGTAGTCCACGGAGGGGATCGCGGTGCTGTACTCATAGTCCAGGTGGAGCGCTCCCGCCCCTTCCGCCTGTCCCTTGCCAAAACCCAGGTTACGGGTGTGGACGTGTTCGCCTGGCCGAATATCGGCGGTCGCATAACCGATGATCTGCCCATATTTTCGAACCGGCGCTCCGTCCGACACAGCATGAAGCGCAAACTTATGTCCGGCAGGTACGTCTGTACGCACGGCCAACGCGCCACCCGCGTAGTTCAGCACCGTCCCGCCTGCGATGCGGGTCTTCGCAACCGCGACATCATCGCCTGCCCGCAGCAGGATCGCAACCTGATTTAAAGCAACTTCGCTTGCTTCCGCCATAGTGCCCTCTCCCGAAAGCCTGCCTCCTGGGCAGACAGACGGTTCCTCTTGGTAACTTCAGGAGTAGGGTTCGTGGCGGGAGGGACGATTTCCTGCCCTCTTCAGGTCATCAACGTTACGGCGAGGGAGGGTGGATCACGACATCGAGGCCGTCATAGGCGGCGGTAATGCCATGCGGGGCGAGCGTGGATTCCAGTTCGTCGTGCAGCATGCCGCCCAGGTGCGGAAAATGGGTCGCGACAACCGGCGCGGCGGCGGAGATACTGCCGCTCGCCAGCAGCCGTTCCCGCAACGCATGAACCTCCCGGATGGTGAGGTGGCCGGAATAACCGCCTTCCTCCGGGCCATTCCCACACTCGATCACGACGCCGTCAAAACGGTTTTGTTCGAGTATTCGCCATGTCGCCTCTTCGTACCAGCCCGTGTCGGTCGCATAGAGCAGCGTTGCGCCTGTCGGGTCGGTAATCATATAGTTGAAGCAGACCAGTTTCGGGTCGTGCTGCGCCAGCACGGGCGTAACCCTATATCCGGCGACATCGACCGCCTCTTCGGGCTGTAGAACATGCAGGGTGAACGGCAGACGGTCGACATCGACAGCGGCCTCGATCTTACAGATAGCGTCGATGGGACCATAGATGGGCATACGCCGGGCAATGGGTGAGGGAACGAAGTAGGGGCCGGCATACTGCAGTTCGGCGGCGCACAGATGGTCATCGTGGGAATGCGTGAAGAGAATGGCGCGCAGATCGAGCAGATCGATATTCCACCGCACGACCTGCTGCAAGATGTCGGAGGGGAAATCCAGTTTGAGGACGCCGTCGATGAGGGCGGACGAACGGGTCCGCAGATTTTTACCACCCTCTGCGCGCGCAATGCGACAGACAGGACACCGACAGAATAGACCCGGCCAGCCTTCCGCACCAGAGGTACCCAACAGCGTAATCTTCATTGCGTCTCTTCTCCGAATGCAGGCTCTCCCCCGGCAGAACGCCCGGAGCGCGCTGTACGCAGAACCATGCACTCATTATAGTGAGTCGGAGGCCCAGGGTCAAGTGCAAGGATCACAAAAAAGGTGTGAAATAGATCACAGGGAAGGGAGAGGCAAGGCAGTTTTCAACGTACGAAGCGGGCCGGGTATCGCAGCGTTTGCGTTCAGAGATAGTCTCCGTCCGGGAGGAACATGCGCCCGCATTTCCAGCATCGGTCGGCGGTCTGCGCGGAGATGCACTGACAGTGTGGACAGCGGTGCATCTTGACGGGGAACTTATGGCATTGCGGGCAGCGCAGCGTATCGCCGTAGGTAAGCGCGCCGCAATGCTCACAAGAGCCAGCTTCGCCGGCTTTGGTGCGTGACTTCGATAGCCTCATTTCAACCTTCCCCACACTCCTATTCGATCCGCATCGGTTCGTAACGCCCCTGTTCGCGCAGTTGAGCCGAAATCGCCCGGCTATAGATCCAGAGGGACACTCCAATCGCTGTCACGGCCATTCCGGCCCAGAGCAGCGCCCAGAAGGTCGGCGGCAGCAGATAGTGCTGCGACATGAACACCGCATCGTTATCCCCCAGGTTGTTCGTCGTGATAAAGAGCAGGGTGCGCAGATCTACCAGCGCGTTCAGACTACACTGCACGGCCAGAAACGCGGCCAGAAAGGTGGCGATGCGCGGGGACGAGAGTCGAGCCAGCGCGAACAGCAACAGAAAGAGGCAGACGCCTGCCAGAAAGGTAAAGAAGTCCGGCGCTCCCCCGTGTGTGATACCATTTTGGGGATTATTGAACGGATTGTGCGCCCAGAGAAGAGTGATACCCAGAATATAGAACGCGGCCGCATAGAGCGCGGAGCGCCCCGCATTGCGCCAGCGCGTCAGTCTTCCGACCTGGAGAAGCACGGCTCCAAACAGCGCCGCCCCTACGTAGCCGCCCGAGAGCGACACCCACGCCCAGAGCGGCGACACCCGCACCCACGTTACACCGCTGCCTGCGGGGCTGACATGCAGGGAGTCTACGCCCCCTCCTGTCAGCAGCGCCGCCATCGCATGCCCGCTCTCATGGATGAACGTGACAAAGAGCCGCAACGGATAGAGCACATAGTCGCTATAGGGCACAAACCACAGTCCGACGGTAATCAGCGTGGCAAGAAACAACAGCCGTCGATTGTCGATAAGCGCTGCCTCACCCCTGCCCCGTCCGGGTTCACCGTGATATGGATAGTCGTCTTGCATTGTGTCCTCTCGTTCCGCTGAACTCTTCACTTATCCATTACGATGCCGCGCGGGGAATGATTTCAACGGCCGCTCACCGTGTGCCCGAAGGTGCGAAGGAAATCTGCTGATAAAGACGAACTGTAGGAGAGTACCGCAACCAAATGCTTTTCCCCATCTCCGGAAGGAGTTCTATGAACCACAAACATTCTCGAATCGCCGCAATGGGCGTGGCAATGACCGCGCTTTGCGCAGCCACCGTGTGCCAGGCAGATCCGCCTAGCACGGCGGCTCCGGTGCCTCAGATCAAGTTTACGGACTATCGGCTGGCGAACGGCCTGCGCGTGATCCTTTCGGTGGACCACAACGCTCCGGTCATTGCGGTCAGCGTGACCTACGACGTCGGCTCGCGCAACGAGCGGGAGGGTCGCACCGGATTCGCCCATCTGTTCGAGCATATGATGTTCCAGGGCTCCCAAAACGTCGGCAAGGGCGAGCACATGCTGCTGATCCAGGACAATGGCGGCACGATGAACGGCACGACGAATGGGGATCGCACCAACTATTTCGAGACGGTGCCTGCCAACCAACTCGACCTCGCGCTCTTTCTGGAGGCCGACCGGATGCGCTCGCTGGACATTAGCCAGGCGAACCTCGACAATCAGCGCGCGGTCGTCCAGGAGGAGAAGCGGCAGAGCTACGATAACCAGCCGTACGGCGGCATGAACGAAGCCATCCAGAGTCTTGCCTACTCCAGTTTCGGCTATAAGCATACGACCATTGGGTCGATGGCCGATCTGAACGCGGCGACGCTCGACGATGTGAAATCGTTCTTCAAAACTTACTACGCCCCGAACAATGCGGCCATCGCGGTGGTCGGCGACTTCAACGAGGCGACGGCGAAGAGCAAGATCGAAAAGTATTTCGGAGGCATCGCCAGACAGCCCCAGCCTCCGGCTCCGGACCTCACCGAGACGCCGATCAACGGGGAAAAACGCAAGGAACTGACGGACCCACTGGCGCGCCTGACGCGATACGAGGCGGCCTATAAGACCGTGCCGGGCGACAGTCCGGACGCAGATGCGCTCAGCGTCCTGGGCAGCATCCTGAGCGGGGGCCGAACGGCCCGGTTGAACCGCATGATCGTTGAGAAGCGACTGGCGCTGAACGCCAATGCCGGAATGAGCGGGTCGCGTGGGCCAGGGCTGTTCTCATTCTCGGCCACACTGCCGCCTGGGGCCAGTACGGAGGATCTGGAGAAGGCGTTCGACGCCGAGATCACCCGCATACAAACCGACGGTGTGACGGAGGCCGAGGTGCAGCGGGCACGGACTCAGGCGCGGGCGCGCACTCTGGTGGGCGGTGGCGGTGGGCGAGGCGGAGGAGGGCGCGGCGGCGGACTACAGACGGTGCTGGGCCGCGCGAACGCCCTCTCCCAAAACGCGATCTTCTACAACGATCCAGGGCGCATCAACACGCAGTTGCCCCACCTGGAAGCGGTGACGGCCGCCGATGTGAAGCGGGTGGCGAAGCAGTACCTCAACAAGGAGAACCGCGCGGTGGTGATCGCGGTTCCGGAGTCCGAACCTGGCCTTCCGTTCTTCGCCGTATCGCGAGCAGACGACCGAAAGGCAGGTCTCTAAGATGACCCCATTATTGACACCACAACGACGTCGATCCCCGATTGTCGGCCGCGCCGTCTCCCTTCTCGCAGCGGCAGCGCTTCTAAGTGCAGCCTTGCTCAGCTCCGGTGTGCAGGCGCAGGAGACGACAGGCGTGGCTCCGAACACCGGCGGCGCGGTTCTCAAGGGCAAGGCGCCCGTCGCGCGCACGGTACTGACCGTGCGGCTGCCGAAACCGACGATGTTCACGCTCTCGAACGGGGTGGCCGTCTATGTTCTCGCGGACCATCGCTTTCCCGCCGTCCGGTTTCAACTCTCGCTGCAGGCGGGCACGCTCTTCGAGCCGAAGTCGGCGGTCGCCGAGACGACGGCGGCGATGCTGACCGAAGGCACACAGACGCGGGACTATCTGCAGCTCGCGGCAGCCGCCGAGGACATGGGCGCGACGCTCAGCAGTCGGGCCGGAGCGGACACCGCGACGGTCGGAGTCACCGGCCTGTCCGAATCGACCGACGCGCTGATCGCCCTCCTGGCCGATGTGCTGCTGCACCCTGCCTTTCCAGCCGACCGTCTGGAGCGCATCAAGTTCCAGCAGAAGTCCCAAATCGCGCAGCGGCGCACCAATCCGGCGGGCCTTGCGGCGCAACTGGCGGCGCATCTCTACTACGGCGAAACACCGTACGGACGGGCGTCTCCGACCGCTGCGGCGATCACGGCGCTGACTCCAGCCGACCTGGCGGGATTTCACACCGCCTTCTACCGACCCAACGGCGCGATTATGGGCGTCTCCGGGGATGTCGATATCAAGACCCTGCGCCCGAAACTGGAGGCGGCGCTGGGCGCCTGGAAATCCGGTGCGCCGACGATCCCGCTGCCGCAAGCCGCATTCACGCCGAAAGCTGCCACGCGCATCTATCTGGTCGACCGACCCGGCTCGGCGCAGACGGTCCTGCAGTTCGGCAATCTGTCCGTACGCCAGAGCGACCCGGACTATATTCCCCTCATGGTTGCCAACCGCATCCTGGGTGGAGGGTCTTCGGGACGACTGTTCCAGAATATCCGCGAGCAGAAGGGCTACACGTACGGGGCCTACTCGACCTTGAGCGCGGGCCGGTGGCCGGGGCTATGGGGGGCGAGTGCGAGCGTTCGGACACCGGTCACGGAGCCTGCGACGCGCGAGTTCTTTCGCGAGTTCGCCCGCCTGCAGGACGAGCCGGTCGCGACCTATGATCTGGACCGCGCGAAACGATCCTTGATCGGCAGCTTCGCGGGCACTCTGGAGAGCCCGGAAGCCATCCTTCTGCGCACCCTGGACCTCGTGCAGAACGACCTGCCGCTGGACTACTGGGACGTCTATCCGACCCGCGTCCAGGCCGTCACGCCCGCCGACGTGCAGCGAGTCGCGCGCAAATACCTGGGTAAGAATCGCATTCAGCTCATCGCGGTCGGCGAGCGCAGCCAGATCGAAGAGGGCCTGAAGAAGTTCGGCCCGGTCGAGATCGTCGATGCAGCCGCCCTCGCCGCCGGTCAGCCCTGATACCATGCAGATAAGCGTTTTGATGGAATCGCGCTTTCAGGAAGGAGATTGCCAACCTCACGCAGAAAACATTCTGACAATAGGACAATAAATGTATGCAATTGCAGTATGCACACACTGATGAACTCTGTTATAATCAAGCTGTCGAACATCATCGCTCCGTGAACGTAACGTTCGACTTATTTACCTGGAGGTTCCCGTGAAAGTATCCAAGCTTCTCTCCTGGGTGATCACTGCAATTGCGTTGGTTTCTCTCCTCACCCTAAACCGTACCGCGTCGGCACAAACAGCGAACGCCAAGGTCACCAGTCCGCCAGACCAGGCAGGGTATGTTTGGGGCGCAGGATTTGCGCCGCCCCCTTCTATCACCATTGCGGGATCAAGCTACCTGGTAACGGCTTCCGGTACGCCCAACTCCACATTTATGGTTGACTGGAATATGTGGCTGAAGCGGGACGGCAACAGCCTCGTGGCCAACGACACGTCGAGCGGACCTGTACCCAGAGTTTTCGACAACGCTGGTAAATGGTCGAAAAGTGGCTGGGGAACGGGCAGCGCCCAGTCCACCGATACGTATGCATATACATATCAACAGTTCGTCGCTGAGACCAGTGCCAATATCACGGTCGGAACCAGTAGCGCCTCATTCTCTGATCGCCATACTTTTGCCGTCGTGTGGATGTATTGATCAGAATGGCTCCAGGAAAGCCCTCGTAACTTACTTGTGCAGAGGACCATGGTGGTCCTCTGCACTCGCTTGCTGCAAGGAAGTAACTCGCATGCGCAATTTTTCCGCCCCCAGTAGATGGCTGGAACGAACGCTTCTGTCATTGCTCCTACTTCTCACCGGCTCGGTTGCCATTGCTGAAGAGGCAGGGACTTTGAACTTGGAGCAGGATCCGAGATTGGGGAAACCTGTTCAAATTTTCAGCCGACGTTTGCGCATGGCGGAGCTACTAGAATCGCTTATGACGCAAACAGGTGTCTCCCTTACGATTGATTCCCGCGTAAAGGGGTCTGGCATCCCTCTCGTCGTCTCGCTGTCGAAGCAGCCGCTAAATTCGGTCATGAGCTCCCTTGCAACGATTGCGGGTCTTCGTTCCCATTCGTGGGTGTGGGTGCGCGAAAAAGTCGAAAAAGGCTACATCTATCGTCTTGAGGCGACCGACCTCGATGCGCTTTCAAAATGGGAACGAAACCAGACACAAGATGCCTTCGTGAAGCAGGCACTCTTTCTAATTGACTATGCACGCCTATCGCCTGCATCAAGAAAGAAGGAACTTGGCAAGAATGAGGCCAATGATGTTTGTGCACAGGACGCGACGATGGTGTTGGGGGCCAGGATTCTTGGAGAAAACATCAGCGAGCAACAACTGGAGATCATCCTGCGCGGTGGGAATGTCTATCAGTTTCCTGCAAGCAATCTCAGCGCCGAGAGCCTGAAGTTCAGGCAAAACGATTCAGGGCGACCGGACCTGCTCTCGGACAAAGTATTTATCAGTGTCCATCGGGATGAAAATGAGCTTTCGCCCTGCCTCTTCATAGACTTTGGTACGGGAGGCTCAGGGTACGTGGGAGGATTACCGCTGGAGAAAGAGTTGCGAACGAAACTGCTTGGAGAATGGATCCAGCGTGGAGATACTCCGTTTCGCGCGGAGGATGACAGACCGTACCCCATCTTAAAGGCAGCGAACGCGGGTGTTAGCGAGCCTGGAGAGACACCGTCTCCGGTCGCCGGTGATCCCGAAGGAACCTTGCTGGAATTCGCCGCAGCCGCGCAGATCCCGCTCATCGCTATTATTCCGACCGGGGCTTCCGCTATCGACAATTACCGCAATACAACGCTTCCTGCCTATCTAAAGAAAATACGGGAAGGCAGTCTTCGCCTGGAGTGTAAGTGGAACAGCAAAATCCTCCTCCTCAATCACACAGCATTCTTCCTCCACTCCGACAGAGGAATCGCCTTCAGAACTTTCAAAGACCTTCGCCGGTTAGCCAAAACCGAGCGCTGGAAAGGGCTTCAACTCCTCGCAAATACAACCTTTGCGTTGACGGACGAACAGATCGAAGCCCAGCAGGTCGAATTCCCGATCCTTCAGACAGTGCCGCCCAATCGTGCTATATTCGCAATGCTGTACGCCTTTCCGCAGATCACGCGCGATCCCACGAGAGCAGACATCACTCCGGAGATGGTGCAATATCTGAGGGCAGCAGACGGCCCAACGTTACGGCTGCCACCTGAGGCAACTATCCTGCGCCTTGATTTCGCGAAGACATCGGAAGTTTTCAAAAAACTGAATGTGCGACAGCCGGTTTTCCCCGGTACAGATCAGATCAGTCTTTGGATCGAGTTTCTGGACAGTTCCGGCACTCTGAAAGGATTAGGAAAGGTGCCTTATCCGTTGGAAGTAATGAAACCTGCAAAGTGATCAGCACGATGCGCGCAAAAAACAATACTACTGTTTCGACTAGCGGAGTGCCCAAAAGGATTGTTCAGAAGTGATCGTAGAAGTATGCCCCCTCTCACCAAGTCTCCGACATTTGCTTCAAAGAAGTGTGGATCTCAACACAACATCGAGTAAGCCCATCGCCGAGTCGCTCTGTGTTACCGTGGCAACCGTCCGGACGGAGTTCCAGTGAGTGTGCGAGTGTCTCAACGCACATACTCGTTTCGAAGCAGTCATGATCGCTATTCGCATGGGTTGGGTCGATGTAAGGAAATCTGCCTGCTTGCATGAAGGAGTGTTTATGTCTTAGCGTTTCGGTTTGAGTACGATGCGATACAGATGAACATCGTAAGGGCCGAACGTGTCGGAAAACTGGCCCTTGCGTAGAGGCAACGTGCGCGATTCCCCTATCACCTCGATGGTCGTTGGCTCTGTGAGGCCGGGCAGGGTGAACGTGCCTTTTGCAGGTGCGTTCCGCATGCCGACGGCACAGAGCGTGAGTTCCTGGCCTTTCCGCTTGACCATCGTGTCGATGGGCACGTTCGGGGAGGCGGACTGAACGGTGACTGCGTTCGCAAGGGAAGGACTGTTGAGCAGCGGAGCCAGAGACTGGATCTGTCGATTGGTAGCCGTCACTCCTGCCAGCATTTCGGGGTCGTCGAGCAGGGCGTGTTCGTCGAATGTCGGCTTAAACTGATGCACGAAGTAGATCAGGCCGCGTGACCCGTGGATCAGAGCCATCCAGACTTCTGCGCGTACCTGATGGGGCGTGGGCTTGTGGTCGCCGCCGATACGGGTACATTCGATGCAGTTCCAGAGCGGCTTTCGGCTGGCGGTCCAGTGCGTCAAACGATCCAGGCCCTTCGGGACATACCAGAGGAAGTCGGCGCTGTCGGGCCTATCCAGTCCCGCGACCGGATAGACGTCGAACGAAACCAGATCGCCGCCGTTCACATAAGTCGCGTAGTCGCTCAGCTTTGCGCCCGATCCGCGCCCGACCCAGTCGTCGTTGGCGACCCCCTGCCCCAGATTGAGCAGAATAGGCCGGGAGGGATCGGCGGCCTTAAGGCGAGCATAGTCCGCGACGATACGTTCTGGTGGAATGCACGGACCGTAGCTCTGTTTGCCGGTGGCGGGATCGGTGATGGACTGGGCGTTGTCCGGCTCGTCGCCGTGCATCCAGCCGACAATCGTAGGATCGGCGCGGTGCGCGAGCCCGACGGCATTCTGTGCGCAGATCACTGGCATTGAGGCGGCTTTAAGCGCGGCGAGCTGCCCTTCGGTCGGTCCCGCCCATAGCCCGACGTAGAGGTTGAACCCGGCAGCCTTGTAGCGGGTGGCGTTCGACGGATCCTGAAGCCAGACCGCGATCGGAAACTCGTTCGCGCTGCGCGCGGGTCCGTTTGTCCACCGCGCATAAGGCGACAACGTACCGCTCGTTTGCTGACCGACGCCAATTCGCGAGGTGCTCGCGAGCAGAAGGCCCGCGAGCACAACCCTGAACACAGAAGTTTTCCGTGCGTTTCTCAATGTCTTAATCTCCCATCGGCGGGCAATATTCTTGATCTCATAGTACCTGAACCGAGCAACTAGTTTGCATTACCAAAATATTTTAATTTGTGAAGTGTCACGCCTATGGTGCGGCAGCGTTTCTTGTACTATCAGAACCCTTGAGCAGAAGACAAGAAGCGACTGCTCTTCCGAAAATTGAAACCGGGCCGTTCTGGCAAGGAGTACGCAGATCATGAAACGTTTACATAGCCTGACCGCCATCGCATTCACCGGACTGGTGGGATTTACTTCCCTTTGCGCTCCCATGGCCGCCGTCGCCAGCGAGCAGGGCAAGAAGAACACGGCCCTTGGCCTCGGTGCGGCGGCGCTGGGCTTACTGCTGACCCAGAAGAACAAATTGACGGGTCTGGTCGCGGCAGGCGGTGCGGCCTACGCCTACAGCCAGTACGACAAAGATGTCAAGAATCGGCATCAGCGGGAGCGGGACGGTTATTACGACCGTGGGTCCAATAACGATTACCGCACCAACCGCGACACCTACAATAATCGCTACAACCAGAACAGCCGGTACCGTACCAACCGGGATAACGGCAACGACCCGTACTACCAGGATAGCGGCTACCGAACCAATCGTGACGACTACAATAACCGGTACAATCAGGACAGCGGTTATCGCACCAATCGCGACAATGGTAACAACCAGGACAGCGGTTACCGCTACCGCGACTACAGCGGCAGCAATCAGGACGACAGGCAGTGCTCCGATTCGAACGACAATCGCAACTATTCCGATGATGCGAACCAGTATAGCCGCAATCGTGATAGAATTGACAGCGTTCACAACCGCAGTGCGTCCCGACGAACCGGAAGCGCCTCCAATCGGTAGTAGGCGATCCTCCTGATCAGAGTGGGGCAAAAAAAGGACGCCCTGTACGCCTCCGCTGAATTGAAGAGCATCGCAAGGAAAGGGATCCGGTCATCCAGAGTTGGAGGACCGGATCCCTTGCTGTGTCTGGTGGGTTCCCCCACCCTGTCGGGCTCGTTCAGTGAGAGTTTTCTTATTTTCTCTTCCATCGGTGTGCAAGCTTGCGAAACGAGCCTATGCTGACATCTGTGTGCCGTCTGCGTAGTGGTCACAGGTATCGCCCAAAGGAGAGATAGATGTTGAACAAACTCAAATGGGCAAGCACAGAGCAAAAGCGCCTGGTAGTTTTAGGGACTGTTGGTTCCGTATTGCTTGCCTTCGCCGTCGGGTCCGGACGCCCGACATCCGCCCCTTCGAAACTGACCCCAAGTTCCTTCTCAGTTGGATCGACTGTACGCCGCCGAACGGCCAACGACGACCCTGCCCTGCCCCGTATCGCCTCGCTGGTACACACGCTGCGCCCCGAAAAGGGACAGCGCTATGCGTGGTCCGTGGCGTCCGATATCGTTCAGAGCGCACGAGAGAATCGGGTTTCGCCTTACGTCGTGTCTGCTACTGCGGTCGTGGAGAGCGAATTCGATATGAACGCTGGCCCCTGCATCGGCGTGATGCAGATGTATCCGAACACGGTCTCGGACTGCTATGCCAACACACACCGCAACCCCCACGGCATTCAGGACAACATCTGGATGGGCACCAACTACCTGGCCCGGCACTATCGATCCGAGTTGGCGTCCCGGTCGGGCAGCGAAGAAGGTCGGTTATGCCGTATGTGGGGCCGCTATAATGGCGCGGGGCCTGACAGCGTCTATGCGAAGCGAGCGCTGCGGGTGCTGCATCGTATCAAAACCGGCACTCCGAAAAGCTGGAAACTGACGATTCGCAAGACCGGCAGCCTCTGGGGCACCCGCGCCCGAAATCCCGACGAAAGCTAAGGACAGGTGCAAGAATAACTGCTTCACAATCAAGGCAGTTTTCATCTCATTCGAAGCGAAAGTAGGGAGAGAAGGGAAAATCAATGCATCGGTCGCTTACTATACGGATGCAGCCGGAACCAAATCTGCCGGGACCGCTTCGATGACGATTGTGGGAGCGAGCAGTTTCGATACGGCCTATACGGCCTACCCTGTCACCGTCAACTTCACGGCCAATGGCACTGGAGGCACTCTGCCTTTCAGCGGAACGGGAACCGGCAATGGCACAAACGCGTACTACGTCCTAACCCCTAAGTAAGGATTGGATGTTGGAACAAGAGGAACTCTTGACAGCGCAAGAGGCCGCTGCGCAGATCGGACTCTCCGACCGCCAGGCCACCGACGCTGGCCTGGAATTGACCGATCTCGGTTTTGACCACACGGTCCTCTGCGAGTTTCGCCTGCGCCTGGTGGTAGGGGGTGTTAAACAACGCCTGCTCGATACCCTCTCCGCATAGCAGCAGACAAATGACGGGTATTTTATTTCGCCATCAGTATCTATGCTCGTACTATCCCAACATGCAGCGTAAGCAAATTCGCGGCACTGCACTCTGATGCAAATTATTGATGTGAAAGGAATGAGTGGAATTATGGACAAGACAAAGGCTCCAGTCACCGCGCACCTGTATCATCGCTGGATGACGTTTTTCGGATGTTCGCTATTGTTGGTCGGCGCAGCCACCCGATGCCGCGCTCAGGCGGACCCGAGCACGTTGATCCTCAATGGTAAGACCATTGTGAGCGCAACCGGCAACGCGCATCTGGAAGCCACCCTCAAATTCAATCGGGTGCGTTCCATTTCATTGGGTGAAACTTTGTCTACGCTGCAAACCGTAATGGCGTCGTCAATTCGTCTGGTCGGGCGATTTTCCAGTAACC
Source organism: Chthonomonadales bacterium (assembly GCA_038217285.1). Taxonomy (GTDB): domain Bacteria; phylum Armatimonadota; class Chthonomonadetes; order Chthonomonadales; family Chthonomonadaceae; genus JANXLO01. The sequence continues at coordinate 46 of JBBQPO010000057.1, read as the reverse complement.
ATAGACCTTCTTTTGACGCTGACGACGACGATAGGCATGGAAACTT
>JBBQPO010000056.1:0-25039 GCA_038217285.1 Chthonomonadales bacterium | reverse complement strand
CCTAAGGAAACTACCTTCCCTGCGCAGGTGCGACAGAGGGGATAGAATCGCAAACTGTCGCTGTCAGAAAGGTATTTCGCCGCCTTTATCAGAATCTCCTGCATTTCTCCGGCGCTTAAATCGGCTTCGAACACACTTTTTTGAATACGTTCGCCGTAGTCCAATAGTAGCCTCGACAATTTCGTCCGGTTGCTGTCGTCGGTCACATCGTAGGAAAGGACATAGCGCGTTTTTGTTGTCTGAGGCATGGGCAGATCCTCTTGTCTCCTTATGGAGATTATCGCGGAGTATAAGGCTCGTATTCACTCTCGCCTTGTAGCGCGGCTCGCATTCGTTGGGCCTGCCGCATCAGAAGATCGCGAAATGTCGTTTTGCCGCCCACTGTTCTGTCCTCGAAGGGCGTCTCCAGTGCACGGTGGTAGTAGTCCAGAAAACGGGTACGCCCTTCGTCGCACATCCAAACCCCTGCCTCACCCCGATCGTCGAAGTCTGCCTGTTTCATAACGCCCCGATTGATCAGACTCAGGACCAGGCGATCTATGACCGGCTGCCGAAACTCTTCCAGCAGGTCGAGCGCCAGAGAGGGGCGACCGTAGTCGAGATCATGGAGCACTCCGACATAGGGATCGAGGCCCTGCGCGGCCACAGATCCCGTGAGTTCCGTAGTGAGAAGGGTGTAGCCGAAGCTCAGAAGGGCGTTGACCGGGTCACGGGGCGGACGCCGAGAGCGAAGGGTAAAAACGAATTCTGCACGCATCATGGCCCCGAATGCGGCGAAATAGACCCGCGCGGCGTCCCCTTCTACGCCCAGGAGGGCTTCGATGTTTGCCTGCTTTTGGACTTGCAATCGGCTGCGCTGCATCCGTTCTATAGCCGCCGCTAACGCGGGTTCCGCATGGTTTTGATAATAACGCTGCAATACGAATCGCCCGTTGCGAATCTTGGCGTCTACGAGCGTCTGCGCGATTCGGAGCCGAAAGGCGGTGTCGTCGTAGCGGTGAAACTGGGTCTGCCGGAGAAACACGTTGCGGCCTTCTGCCGGACAGAGTCTGCCACGAAATCGTCCGCCGTAGGAAAGGAGCACCGTTTCGACGCCTGCTTCCAGCAACGCTAACTGAGACGATGCAGACACATCAATGCTTCCTATAAGGACAACGCGCTCTACCTCCCGGAGGCGAACGGTTTGCAGTATGCTCTCACCTTTGTAGACGATAAGACGCTGGCCTGATCGGCGGATGCCCGCTCCCTGTTCCTTGACATAGAGGGTAATCATAGGTCCAATTCCTTCTGAGGCTCCGTCGCCTCCGTCGCCTGGGCGTTAAAATCATCCGGCAGAAAAAGACCGTCGTCCTGCGCATGTGAAAGACAGGCCTCGTCTGGATCTGGGGAAGGGAGGACAGTCTCGACGGTCTCCTCGGCGAAGAGATCGTCGGCGACTTCCTGCCACAGAGCCGAGTGGACCTCGGTGGGCAGCGGTGTCTGGCAGGCCTGGGCGCGGGGCGAACGCGGCTTTTTCAGCTTTGCTGCGAGGGCGTCCTCTACGGTTTCCGTGGTGGTGAGTTCGAGGGGCGTTCGACGTGCGGCAGGGCAAGTACAGAGCGCGGATTCGCCCTCTTCCTCCAGCCATTCGCGGATACGGCGGCAACCGAGTGGGGGATGATTCTGTTCCAGGCGATCAATGTAGCCCTGACAGATGCCGGCGTCGTAGTTGCGGCAGTTGGCAATGGTTCGATGCAGAAAGGCCGCGCCTTCGGGGCCGAGGCGTCCGGCCGTATAGAGAAGAATGAGCTGGTGGGTATGGCGCAGATGGCCGGTCTGCTGGGCGCGCTGGACCAGCGTCCGGATGACGGAACATCCGGAGACCAGTTTATCGACGGCGCTTGGAGGGACAGTGTCTTTTCGTGGCGGCAGGTTTTGCTCTGTTGCTCCGGCGGTTTCGAGCTGGGAGAGGACGGTAATGAGTCCTTCCACTTCTGCGGGGGAGACGGTTCGAATGCGCTCCAGCGCTGCGGCGGGATCCGGGATCGGCTCGCCGGAGGCATCCAGGAAGAAGCAGCGGCGTCCCGTGGCGGGATGGACACCGAACGGGAGTTTGACGGCGTCACCCAGTTCAGGGCCGGGCCAGTCGGTATGGCGAGGAAAGATTTCGAGCCGAACGCCGTCACGGGGAAAGCCCGCGCGCAACGATAGCAAGCGCGCCAAACGCCGTGCCCGTTCCGGCGCAACTCCTTCGGAGAAGAAGATCCAGAGATGCCGCCCGCGCCGACCGCTGTCTTCGAGGCAAGCAGGGAGACCGAGGGAGCGACAGACACGGTAGATGTCCTCGGCAAAGGCCTTCACGTCTTGAATGCCTTCCCGGTCTTCGGTCTCCTGCGCGGCAGGGCGTCCAGGTGGTTGGGCAATATCCATGTCGAAGACAAGATGACGAACCGTTCCATCGAGGCGAACGAGGTAGGTGGCCAGGGTCTCCAGGCCGGCGAGGTGGCGGCGAACACTTTCAGGGGACAGGCTTTCGTGGCTCGCTGTGAAGCGGGGTCGGCTACCCTGGCCACTTTGCCGAGCGATGAGGTCTTCGCGTCCGCCGAAGAGGGCCAGGAACCGCGCAATGTCGGCGGCGTCCAGCGCGGCGAAGGCGGATGAGACCAGGGGGATGGCGTCCGGTCGAGGCGGCTGGTCGTCATAGTCCGAGGCAGCCTGCGGTGTAGGAGGGATGTGTTCCTCTATTATAGTCTGCGGCATGACGGAGTCAGGCTCGGCTCCAAAATAGTTTTTCCAGCCGCGAACGATGGCAGGAGCCGCTTCGGGCGTGGCCGCTTGCAGGCGTTCGGTGAGTTGGGCGACGGCCTGGGGCGCGGCCTGCCGTCCGGCTTCGGTGAAGTGAAAGCCGAGGAAGGTAAATCCCTGGGCGAGGCAGACGACACCTGTCTTCTCGGGTTTGACGGTCAGATGCAGGCGAGAACGCAGGAAGCCTTCGGCTTCGGCGAGCGCAGCCCTGGCGCGATGGCGTTCGCGCACGGGGAACAGGAGATCGTCGCCGTATCGGACGGGGTTCCAGCCCCCGGCGAGCATGGCGGCATCGAACTCCGCGAGATAGAGGTTGCTGAAGAGGGGAGAGGTGGCTGCGCCCTGCGCGATACCGATGCCGGGAGCCCTGGCACCGACCGCCAGGCAGCGGGCAACGAGGGAGAGGAGGAAAGGATCGGGAATACGGGCCGTGAGCTTTTCGAGCAGGAGCGTGTGCTGGATCGTGTCGAAAAAGCCGGCGATGTCGGTTTCCGCGACCCAGGTCTGGCCTTCCCTCAAGAGAGTATCGACGCGGCGCAGCGCATGGTGGGCACAGACGCCGGGGCGGTAGGCATAGCTGCACGGCGGAAAGAAGCGCTCCAGATGAGGTTGGAGGGCGGAGTGCAGGGCCTGCTGGACAATGCGATCTTGGATGGAGAGGATGGCGATGGCGCGGACGCCTCCGCTGCGTTTGGGGGCGGCGAACAGGCGGGGCGGCAGGGGTTGGTAGCGTCCGCGCATCAGATCGCTGCGCAGGACGGTCAGTCGGCGGTCGGCGGTCTGGGCGAACTCCTGGAGGGTGACGTTGTCGGGCCCGGCTGCGCCCCGGTTCAGGGCGACTCGCCGCCAGGCTGCCTGTAATGTTTCGGGCATCGTCAGAAATGCCCGGAGGTCTGCAGGGACAGGCGGCGGGAGATCCTGCGCTTTTTGCTCCGGGACCATGACCGTCGCGGGATAGGTTGGGCCGGACGCATGTTCTCGAAGGAGGCGCAGGGTAGGACCGAGTTGGAGCGTTTCGCCTGGCATCAGCAGTTCGGCCTCGCCGGAGGCGAGCCATTGGCCGCCGACGCAGGTGCCGTTGCGGCTGTGATCGGTGACGACAATTTCGCCCGCGTGACGCCGGGGTCGGGAGAGGGTGGCGTGTTCACGAGAGAGGGCGGGTGGGTCGTCGGGATCAGCAAGAACGACGCGACAGTTGTCTCCTCTTCCGAGACGGCAGGGAAATTCTGTGGCGGGGATCAGGCGACCGGCTTCCGGTCCGTTCAGGATACGCAGCTGAACGCCCTGGGCCGCGGCAACGACCACAGTGGCGCGGTTGTCGGCGGGGCTGACGGCGTTTTTGGGACGGTTGATGTTCACTGTTTTGCTCTCCTCTGCGCGTTACGACGGGTCAGAAATGGTTTTGCTATCGTGCCGACGAGGGATACGACGCCAAGGGAGAGTGCACCCCAAGCGACCGTCTTTACGTCGCCTTGATGAAGCCTCCACCAGTAGAGGCCGGCTTGGCGCGCCATGTCGAGCGCAGCGCGGCTGAGAATGCAGAAAACGACGGCTTCGATAAGGGCAGGGAGGGGGCGATGGACGGCATGACGCAGAAACTTTGTGAGCATCCGCCAGGTAAGGCGATAGACGGCGGCGAGCATGCGGCCGAGCTGTCGGGCGATTCTCATCAATGTGCGAAAGATGGTGTTGAGAGCGATACGTCCCTCCAGACCCGCAGTGTCGGGACGGCGTAGGGCGGTCTGAAACTCTCGTGCGGATTGGAAACGTTGCTCGGGCTGCCGGGCCAGGGCGCGATGAATGACGGCTTCGAGTTCCGGGCGCAGGTCAGGGCGGAGGCGTCTTAGCGGAGTGAACTGTCCGGCCTGAACCGCAGCATCGTCGGTGAAGGGAGGGCTTCCGGCAAGGCACTGGTAGAGGACGCAGGCAAGGGAGAAAACGTCGGAACGGGCGTCCATCCGTCCCATCAAGGCCTCGGGAGCGGTATAGCCCGGTGTGCCGGCCCGGAGACAGTCACCCTGTGTGAGCAGGCCATAGAGGTTGAAATCCATGAGGAGGGCTGCGCCGCTGTTGGTGAGCCAGATGTTGGCCGGTTTAATGTCGCCATGCACGGCATTGCGCCGCTGTTGGAGAAACTCCAGGGCGCTGCAGACCTGATCGGTGCAGAGGAGGGCCGTGCGGAAGGGCATGGGGCCATAGCGGTTGAGAGTGGCGGCCAGATCGGAGCCGGGATAGAGGGGCATGATGATGTAGGCGACGCCGAGCAGCGGGTCGCTCCCTGCATCATAGAGGGGCATGAGGTTCGGATGCTGACAGGCGGCCTGGAGTTGGGCTTCGCCCGCCGAGAGCTGTCCGCCGGTTGCCGAAGGGGAGATTTTCGCAGCCACCCAGCGGTGGAGCGCACTGTCCCAGGCGGCATAGACGCGGGCGAAGGCACCTTCGCCCAGCGACTGTTCCAGCCGATAGCGCCCTGCCAGCAGCGTTCCCGGCAGGAGCGTTGATGCGCCGAGGCTGGGTAAGGGCGGCACGACAGGTCCGCGCTTCACGACAGCGGTAGCTGCGGCCGCGCCGCCATACCAGACGGATGTTATCTCCTCTACAGCGCCATAGGTCGGTGGATTCATCGATTTTCTTAACCTTTCCCGCAAAACCTGATCCTTTCCATTTCGCGCACGAACAAGCGCGAAATTTGCGGGATCATTCTATTTGAGAAGTCAGCGCTGAACGAGTGCGTGCAGACGATGGAGCGTGTTTTGATCGAGTTGATCCGGGCCGAAGAGCAGGAGACGATCACCGCACGGCTGGAAGAGTCTGCGGAGCGCCGCCCGGTTGTCGGGATTGACGCCACAGATGGCTACCGCGACGACATGGGGATTGGCGGCGAGGCGGCGCGCTGCGGCCCGGATGGTCTCACGGGCGGTTTCGGTCTGGTCGTCGTTATCTCCATCCGAGTAGAGCGTGACCAGGACTTTCCCGGAAGCGTGTTCCGCACGTTCTGCAACGGTTTTCCAGAAGAGCGCAGGATACGTTCCGTCCTCGCGTGGATGTTTGCGCAGTTGAGCGACCATGCGTGCCTGCATCGCTTCCTGATTGCCAGGGGCGCGGTCATCGAATATCTCGAAGGTCTGCCTCTCGACGCGGTAGATGGTGAGATGATCGCAGTCGGGCTCCAGGCGACCGGTGTAGCCGGAAATCAGGGCGACATACGCAGGCTGGCAGTGGCGCGTACTGACGGAAGCATCGACCCCCACGAACGACGCCACTGGAGTCAGCCGCTGACGCGAGCCACAGCCGTCCAGAAGCGCCAGACAGAAGAGGCAACACAACGGTGCGAGTATGCGGCGGGTTCGAGTGGTAAGAGTTCTGGTTTTCATGGGAGTTGTTTCCTTTCCTCAAAAATCTAGGTTCGTTTTAGCGGCGCTTGGAGCGCGAAAAGCGACGAGGGGCGCGCGGGCGGAACAGGGCGCGTCTCAGCCGCCGCCAAAAACTGTGGGAGGGTTCGCATTCATCCAGCGCCCATTCGATCTCGAAATCTAGCCAGAGTTGCGCCCACTGGGCGTTGTCATGGGCGTCCTGAATGCGGCGCAGGGCTGCGTCGTCCAGCGCATGCGTCTCTTGCAGGCTTCCGGATTCGGCGGTAAGCGCGTCGAGTTTGCGGGTGAAAGGCGCTTCGCCTGCGTCCAGTTGGGTCCGGAGTGCCGACTGGCGGCGCAGGATCTCGTTCACATAGGCGATAACACGAAGCGCCTCCTGCACGACCGGTTCGGCGCGTCTGGCGGTGTCGGTCTGCTGGAAGTGGTCGTGTCGCTCTGCCTCGATCCGGTTGGGGACGGCCGTTCTGCGGCCGCTGAGATAAGCCTCGGCAGCGGTGGCGATGGCAAAGGGAACGGAGACGAGCAGGGCGACAAGCCAGTAGCCCATATCGTTGGCGGACGTATGCTGCTGACCGTCCAGCGCAGCGGTGGCATCGTTGAGTTGGATCAAATGGACCAGACCCAGGCGGTCGGTGTTGGCGCAAAGGCAGACGATGGCGAGAGAAGCCGCGACACCCAGAGCGGCGAAGGGCGCCCAACTCAGGGGCTTATGGTCCAAATAGTAGCGCTGGGTGGCGATGCGGAAGGTATGGAAGATTCCCAGGTAGGCCGGCACCGAGACGACCTGCCCCAGCACGAACAGCAGCACGGCCTGGGGCCATTCACGGTCGAGACTGCCCGGATGTACGATACCCGTGACGAAGCCGATGGAGAGGCCGATCCATGCGCCGACCAAAAGGGTCAGCGCCCAGCTCAGCCGATGCACCCAGGCATACACGGCATCTCCCGGTATCCAGGGCAGGCGCAGATGAGCGGCGGCGACCTCCTGGGGTTTGTGGGCATGGCGCAGCACGCACGCATCGGAAGGCATATCGGGATCGTAGGTTCCGCCCGTTGCCGCGACTTTATGCGTCGCCTCCTCATGCGCGGCAGCCAGCACGGGTTCGATGTCCTTCAGGTCGCTTCGGACTTCGGGCTGCACCGCGTCGCGCGCCGCTTCGAGGCGGGCCTGTTCGCCGGAGATGGCGGCCTTTCGACTCATCACGCGCCCATTGCAGGCTTCTATCTGGGCCTCTTCCTCGGCGCGAACGGCGATCAGGCGGTCCAGCGCCTGCATAAGGCGCTCATAGAGCGCAGCCAAACGGCCTGCCTGCCCAGGCCGCTCCGCTGCAATGACGGCAAAAGTAGAGGCCAGCGGCGACTCCTCCAGAGGCTTGTTGGGCAGAAAGGGTACAGAGGCGGCGAACGATTCGGGAAGACGGTTGCCCCACTTATCGCGTAGCCGGGTCAGAAGACTGTTGGTATTGCGCGCCTCCACTGTCTGTGCAACAACAGGCATGTTGGAGCGAACCTCGGAAGGCGCAACGACGACCGTGACATCGTCAGAATCCGGACGAGCAGGAAGTGAAGTGATGCCGTTACTATAGTTGCCATTGCGGGTTTCGGTGTTCATAACGATGTCCTTTCTAAACGGTCGAGTCTGATTCGTAGGATGATCTCGGAGCCTTTCCATCGGCTGGTTGTCTCCGCTATTGATTAAGAATGCCTGGAACGCCTGGGTTTGTGACGGCGGTCGGGGCGAAGATCCTCTGGCGGCGGCTCCCACTCCAGAACTCTGGGCAGAATTCTACGCCCTACCTGTTTGAAATCGCGGCTGACCCACTGTCGGATAGTGGCGGGGAGAACGGCCTGAGCCTCCACGATCTGAAGGTATTCCGCAAGCGTCTTGTAGTCATATCCCTCGAAGACCTTCATCACGACCACTTCTGCTTTTATCTTCGGCCACCCTTCCTCCCGCAACGCCATAAAAGTGCGTTGTTCACAGTTTGAGTCGAAGTAGCGGTCCATGTCTGCCAGAGGACGATCCAGAAGATCGAGTGCGCCTTCCAGCGCAGTGTCGCCGTGCTCTTCTAACTGTTGATCCAGAGAGAGCGGAGTGATCCGGCAGGCCCAACGCTCCAGATGAACGTTTTTCTTCCAGAAGCTCCACAGAAGGCGTTCCGCCCGCTTGAGATGATTCGCAAGAGGCAGAAGCGGGTCGTAGCCGCAGGCAGCGAGATACTCCATGACTTCGTCCACCATATGGATATCGAACTGATCGAAGTCTGGGTGATAAAAGCGATAGCGATCAGGGCGACGTGAACACGCCTTCGCCATGCGATTCCAGTATCCGGAAACGCGGGGTGTGACGTTGAGATGCAGATGGCATCGGATCTGATCGGCGAGCGGATTGAGAGTGAGATTGCGGCGCATGATTCGGTTCCCCTTTAGAATGAACTTCCTGTTAGCAACCTGTGAGCCGTCAGCACCCCAAAGCGAGGGAATTCGCGGGGCGATGTAAGGCCGGTGTTTCAGGTTGTGTTCAGCCTGCGATTGAGTGCTTCGTAAAGCTAACTCAAACACGAGGCTTACAAACCTCACCGCATGTGCGGAGAGATCTGACAGGTCGGCCTGTCTCATCGAGCGAAGACACAGACCGTTTCTAAAGGCGCGGGTTTTTGAGAACCCGCTTTCGAATCAGCGCACGGAGGTGCGCACCGCGAATGAGCAAACAGCGTATGCCCATCCGCACAACCACTGACAGCAACGCGCCCAGAAAAGTTTCATCCCTCACAAAAACAATTAAAATGCCAGCCTCCTTAAATATTTTGGATAATTTGACCGCTTTTCCGGATTACCACGCAGGTAAATGCAGATAGTCCGGCAAATCTACCAGGCAATACTGTTCCTCTCGCCGGAATCCAATTCAGGAAAAGTTCCATCCCACGTCACACATTTGAACATCTGGGCATTCAGAGAGAAGAAGGAGGCACTCGTGCCCGAAATCGACATCAACGACCTGGAACATTACAAAGCGGAGCATCTACTTCTGCTGATTGGAGGCAATACTCTACCAAATGCCGTCACTGCGTCACGCCTTGTCAAGGCTGGCGGCGTGGTGACAATGTTATGCACGGAAGGCACGAAAGAGATAGGCGCTGACTATCTTCTACCGTACCTGGAGCAAAAACTGGCTGGACAAGGGGTTCGTGTGGGAGTGTTCCAGGAACTGATGGATGAATCGCGACAGTCGAGTATCTGCACGGTAGTTTCAAATGCGCTTGCCCTGCACCCTGGGAAACGTGCTGGACTTCACTACACCACCGGGACGAAAGCGATGGCCGTTCACGCACATCGTGTTGTCTCCAATTGGGCACCCAACAAGGGGAAGCCGCTCCTCAGCTACCTGAGTGCGCGTAATCTGCGGCTCTATTTTGATATGGAAGATCCATCGTCCGGCAATGAAGAAGATTACATCGATATGCAGGCTGATCAGGTCTCTCTGGCCGGAATGCTAGGTCTACACGGGGGCAAATTCAAGAACGGCCGGCCTCAAGAGACGGTATTCTTACCCAAAACCGCTGTCGAACTTGCGAGAATCAGCAAGGCTGGCGGGCCACAACTCCATGCCTGGCTAGACTTTAAAGACGGACGATATGCCGGTCAAAGATTCAAAAGTGAAAAAAATAGTAAAGGGATAGCAGACCACCTTAAAGCGGCAAAACCAGGATTAAGGTCCGATGATCCCCGGTATTTATCGGAACTGGAGGCGAATCTTGCTGCCTATCAACCGGTTGATCTTTCTGGCCTGTCTGTAGACCTCCGCGACGTGCTGAGAACCGAACTTCCGTTCAATGTAAACCACTTGGATCTTGTTGCAAGCAAGCCGGTGGGCTCCGTCGGTTTCATCAATACCTTTTATGAATGGATCTGCGGAAAATGGCTGGAACACTACACTCTGCACTGTTTGAAGCAGGCGAACAAAAACGGCGGATTCGGAATGCACGACATGTGCATTAACATCGAACCTACCTACCCGAATTTCAAAGATATAAAATTTGAACTGGATGTACTCGGAATCAGAGGCTACCAACTCTTCGGTTTCTCATGTGCTATCGAACGGGAAATCAATGAGGGTGAGGGACGCGCGAAGTGGAAACTCTTCGAAGCAATCATGCGGGCCCGTCAGATTGGCGGCGATGAGGCACGAGTTGCCTTCGTGTGTCTCCTCAGAAGGGCAGATTGTCTGAACCTCGAAAAGGAAGCAAGCAACATTCTAAGCGAGAAGTCGAAGATTCGGGTTTTTGGGATCGACCACCTGCTGGGTTTGCACGACCACATCAAGAACTGGATCAAGACTGTGGAAGAGGAGGGAAAGACCGCATGATACTCACATTTGTTGACACATCAGGGGTTCAGTCCTACATATTCGGATCGAACCGACTGCGCGAAAACATTGGAGCGTCGTATCTGGTGAAGTGCGCTACAGGACCCTGGGCGGAAACGGCGGCGGTGACGGCATCCCATGGGAAGGCCAGAACTCTCTACGCAGGCGGCGGCAACTTCGCGGTATGTTTTGATACGCAACCCGAGGCCGATGCATTTGAACGGGAGTTGACCCGGAAGGCGATATTGGAAGCTCCTGGTCTAAACCTGATTGTGGCACACGAGCCATTCGATTTCGCCGCAGACAGCATGGCAAAGACCGTCTTCCCTGCCATACAGAAACGGATCGACGGCATGAAGCGCACCCGAGTAAGAACCAGTCCGGCTCTGGGATATGGTATCACCCGCGCGTGTCGGTCTACTGGTCTGGCTGCCGTCGGATTTCGCCCGGAGCCAGGAAGCAAGCGTCTTATCGAGGCTTCTGCAGAAGTGTTGGCGAAGGAAAACGCTGCGGACAATGCCGACGACGATCTTAAAGACAAGTTTGTGGCTCGCGAGTACTCGTTTCCCAAGGACCTGGACAAACTCGGACGGACAATCGAGGAACAGAGCTATATTGCTATTGTTCACGCCGACGGAAACGCTATGGGCAAACAGCTTCAAAAGATCGCAGACCACTACCCAAAGCCAGACCAGAACGACGCTTATCTCGACGCTCTCAAGAAATTCTCAGATGCAGTGAACGACGCGGGGATTGCGGCAATGAAGCGGACGATCTCTGATTTAGTAGATGCTGTAACTACTCCGGAAGGGGGTTGCGCAGGAATCTACTACTCTGAACGTCTTCAAATAAAGCTTGTCAGGGAGGGTCATGGCGCTCAGCACAGAGAGTACCTTCCTCTCCGTCCCTTGGTCTATGGCGGAGACGACATAACGTTTGTGTGTGATGGCAGAGTCGGGATTTCTCTGGCAACTCTCTATCTCAAGTACTTTGAAGAGGAGACGAACCAACCGGAACGAAAAGCCCTGATTGGAGATCAATTGACAGCCTGCGCAGGAATAGCTATCGTAAAATCGCACCATCCCTTTGCCCGCGCGTATGCTATGGCGGGGGAACTCTGTAAAAGCGCCAAAGAGTTCCGCAAAAAGACAGATCGACCTTTAGGTTCCTGCCTCGATTGGCATTTTGGTCTCTCCGGTCTGTCATCCGCCATCAAAGAGATTCGAGATACGGAATATACAGTATCGGCAGGCAGCCTGCATCAACGTCCGGTCTCCCTGGTACCCTCAACCCAACGTTATCGCTCCTGGAAGGAAGTTGAGGCGACGACGCGCCATTTTCAGATGGATGTCGATTGGTCGGAAAAGCGCAATAAGATGAAGGCTCTGCGGGAAGAGTTACGCGGCGGTGCCGAGGCCGTAGCGAAATTCAGAATCCTCTACCAACTGAAGAAGGAACTTGCGCCTGATAATCCTCAGGATGGTTGGGACAAAGCCCAATGTACTCTGTTTGACGCCATTGAACTGGCCGATATTTTTATCCAGGTGCCACTGCCATGATCTATCAACTCAAAATAACGCTGCTAAGCGACACTACTTTTGGATCGGGAGAAGGGGTAGCCGGCCTCATTGATACCGAAGTCGAGTATGACACGCACTCGGGCTTGCCATCTGTGCGCGGGCGTACATTGCGAGGACTACTGGTAGAAGAGTGCGCCAACCTGCTGTATGGCCTCCGAGAGTCCCATTCTGCTCACCTCGACGCAGCACGTCTCTCGGCGAAACGGCTCTTCGGCGTTCCGGGCAGCAGAACCGAGGACGCGGGCCTACTGTTTGTCGGGCAGGCGACCCTGCCTGGAAATTTACAGCAGGCGGTGATCGCCCAAGTAACAGGAAACAAGATCAGCCCGGCTGAATTTCTGGAGTCCCTGACCACTGTTCGCCGTCAGACAGCCATTGGTCAAGACGGCGTGCCGGTGAAGAACTCCCTCCGTACGGAGCGGGCAGTCTTACGCAGCCTCACCTTCACCGCTGAACTGAAACTTTCCGAGGAGCCTAAGGGGATGGACGAGCAACTTCTGGCGGCCTGTGCGCTCTGCTTGAGGCGTGGCGGGCTCGGCAGAAACCGCGGGCGAGGCAAACTTGCAACGGAGCTTATGGGTTCAGGCGCGGTGATCAAGCCTACGTTGCTTTTTCCGGAGGGGGCGATATGATTGTCATCAGGTATAGGCTTGAACTACAGGAACCTGCATTGCTGACGGGATTGGATGGGGATCCAAACAGCGCGGTCTCGATCGAGTACCTTCCTGGAAGTGCACTGCGCGGTGCCTTCATCTCAACCCTGTTGCGACATGACCCGTGTGCCGATTTAGGTTCTTTCCTTTCGGAGCAAGTGCGCTTTCTGAACGGATATATTGTCGCGGACGATAGCCGTGCGCTGCCACTGCCACTTTCGCTTCGGCAACAAAAAGATACCCTCTCAATCGACGATGAGATCTATGACGGAAGTGTTGAGCAACTGCGTTCAGACCTGCAATGGAAAACCCCTGGCGCTAGCTTTGCCTCCGTCGATGAGAGCGGAAAGGGGATTGCTGCAGAGATAAAGCGGCAACTTGCGATCCATACGACAAGAGACCGTCGGCTCGGGACCGCCAGGCCGGACAGCGGCACCGTATATAGATACGATGCGCTCGCAGCATCCCAAGTGTTCGAGGCTGTAGCGCTTTGCGAGAGGACCGAGGAGGCAAACCTGATCTGTGCTCTTGTGACAGAGATCGACAGACTGGGCGGTGCCGCGCGCGCAGGTTATGGCAAAGTCAATGTCACGTTGTCGGGGACAGAAGAACAAGGTTGGAAAGAACACCCCTTTTGCTTAGAAGAAGATCATGACATGTGTCAAATCGTGCTTCTATTGAGTGATGCACTGGTAAGAGATGAACTCGGTCAGTTTGCGGTCTCCCCGGACACCCTGATCCAGGCAATCAAGAACGGAATCAGCGTTGAGAACGCCTTTATCGAAACAACACCGGTAGGAGCATTCAATAGAACCTGGGGCCTTCCGCTTCCACAGGCCCTGGCCTACAAGCAAGGCACCGTTCTCGTGCTGCCTGCCAGGTCGCTGAGTGAGTCCGAAATTGATGCTCTCGAAATCAACGGGATCGGAGAGCGCCGGTCAGAGGGTTTTGGACGCTTAGCGGTATTTTCTCCTCCGTCACACTGGAGTCTTACCAGGGATGATGGCAAACGCGATGCTGCCGACATCGCACTTTCGGATCCGGACGAGATCGAGGTAGCAACCTTGATCTCTCGCAGGGTCAACGAAGCGCAACAGGCGAGGAAAGTATTGAGGATGTTGACGGATACGAGAACGCAGCGCAAAGAGTTGAATAGCAGCCAGATTGCCAGACTGCGAGAAGTCATTCTGCATGAGACACTCCTGGACAGTCCGAAGCTCTCGTGCATCGAGCGTTTCTGCAATGATCTTACCGCGAAAACAGCGCTGCAGTGGAGGAAGGCCAGAGTGGGAACAAGAGGAGAAGATCTCCTTTCCTGGCTGGATGGTTACAAGGCGCTGAAGGCCGAGTTTCGGGCTAAGCCCCCCGAAATCGGCGGCAAGCGCCACATCGAGTCAGAGGCTGAACAGGTGAAGAGGCAGCTCCGGTTCCTCGACTCGGTTCTGGCAAGAATGCAGAAAGAGAAGGAGGAGCGACCGTGACACTCCCGGACGCAAGTTGGCAACCCGAGAACTCCCGCAAAATCAAGAAACGAATCGTTGTACAAGGTAGCCTTGTTCTTCAAACCCTTGCATCCCTGAGCAATGGAGACAACGACGATCAGGTGGACTTGCCGCTTCTAACAGATGCCCTGGAAGGAAAGCCCCTTCTCACAGGATCGTCTATTGCAGGAGCCGTTCGAGCATACCTTCGGGAGATCGATGCGAGGCATGCAGAGTTACTGTTCGGAACAAATGCGGCCGAGCCCCAGAGCCCGTTGATCGTCGAGGATTCGCTAGGTGAAGGTAATGAAGTCGAAGTCCGCGACGGTGTGCGTTTGGATTCCAAATCCAGAACAGCGGTAAAGGACGCGCTTTACAACCGGGAATGCTGGGCGGCAGGCACGATCTTTCCCCTCCTTTTCGAACTGCTGATCTGCCATGACGACGACGAGACGATGCTGAGAACGGCATTGGCAACAGCGCTCTTGGGCTTCGAATCGGAACAGATTCCGGTAGGTGGCCGCAAGACCAGGGGCTATGGACGGGCGAAAGTGGAGATCTGGGAGGTTCGAGAATACGACCTGACGACTCCACGAGGCTTAGCGGATTGGATCTATGCACGAGGCATCTCGCAGCGCGTGTCGATGAAATCCGGACTGAAAGTGACGCCGCTACCGGATGGGCGCAACAGGTTTGTACTGGATGCCAAGTTCTGGCTCGACGGTTCTCTCTTGATACGCTCGGTGGATCGAGGCGAGAATGCTCCGGATATGGTTCATCTCAAGGCTAAGCGTACTGGGAAACCAGATGTGCCGATACTCTCCGGAACGTCTGTGGCCGGTGCCATGCGCGCCCGTGCCCTCAAGATTGCCAATACGCTTAATAAACAAGACGCAGGCGATATCATCGATGCGCTCTTCGGGCCATTGGGAGCCTCGGGCAAGCCGCTAAAAGCAAGCCGTCTTCTGGTCTGGGAACATGAAATCAAAGAGGGGATCGACCATCTGGTACAGTCCCGCGTCAGCATCGACCGTTTTACTGGAGGAGCCCGCGACCAGTTTCTGTTCAATCAACAGCCAGTTTTTGGAGATAATGCCACCATTGTCCATCTTCACTTCGAACTAAAGCCATCTAAAGACGAGAGTGCCGCAGGTAGGGACAGCGAAATAGGACTCCTGTTGCTCCTCCTCAAGGATCTGTGGACGGGTGACCTCCCGTTAGGTGGAGAAAGCAGTGTTGGAAGAGGACGGCTTCACGGCAAGCGTGCAGACGTGAAATACAATGGCGTTGATTACGCAATCACGGAGAAGGCGGACGGAACACTGCAAATATCAGAGGAAGCCAGAGTAATGCTTGAGAGTGCGGTTGGGGCATGGAGCGCTAAAAAATGAGCAGAATACTTAAATACAGTGATGTTAAACACGAACCTGGAGTTACAGACGACCCAATGAAGGAACTGACGTCTTTTATAACGAAGGGCGAGTTTACCTTGCTGGCTCATCTCGATAGTGGCGTACGGTGGGGAAGTTGCAAGGAGGGGAAACTTGTTCTCGCTCCTGACTTCCCGGATCACAAACAACCTGTCTTCATCATGACCGCCCTGCAACAACTACGCGTGTTCAACTCCCAATCGGAACTTTTCCTCTGGCGTAAGAACAGTGCGCAGTTCGGATGGCGCAAGACGACCGACGTACCAGGTGAGTCCGCAGAATATTTCGATGAGGATACACTACTTTGGGGTACGCACATTGAAGACCATCTTGACGGGTTCACTCTCCTCAGAGAGGGAGCCCAGGGGATGCGCCATACGCCGCCACTATCAATGCCGACCAATACTAACGCAGGATCAGCGATAGAATCGGCTCGCCTTGTTATCAGGCACTATCTGAACTCAGAACCAACTGCCACAATCACTGTAAGTCGCCTCGTCGAACTAAAACCTCTGAAAGCGAAACATGCGGAGTAAAAGCCATGAGCATCCAACACGAAAATCCCTCACATGATAACGATCCGGTTGCGTCTGCGCCTTATAACTTTGTACCGCTCGCGGCAAATGATGTCGTCGTAAAAGCGGCTGATACACCGCGTAAATTACCTCCCCACGATAAATATGACGCGTCACGTCATACGGGCTATTTCGATGCAATGCTTACGACAAGGTCACCTCTTTACGTCCGCTGCGCTTTGGGGCGGGACGCACAGGGTTCCAACGAAGAAAAGGCAAAGTTCTTTCATAAACGTTCAGGGAATGTCCCGGTGATACCAGGCAGCAGCCTTCGTGGCATGCTGCGAAGCATCGTCGAGATTGCTAGCTACGGTAAATTCAACCGTGTCACTGATCGTCGCCTTTTCTATCGGGATATAAGAAATAGGGAACTCTATACGTCTAACTTCGTTCAGGAGTCAAGCGGAACCGTTTCTTCGGGGTTTAACTGGATAACTGGCGCTGCTTATTCTGGTAAGGCGGCGAAGGTCTATTCTTCAAGAACGAAAGTGGGCTTCATCGTTGCTGTAGGCCGACAATATAACATCGAGCAGGGGATCGTCGGTCGGATTGACATGCCAACCTTAACGCCACTGTTGGGAGTCAACCTTTATGAGCGGCAGGGTGCCAATAAAATAAGGCCGTTCTGGGAGGTAACCTTAGCCTCTGGCCCCGAGAGGGTCCAGTATCGCGATATCTGGGTCGATTTGGACTCCACAGAAATGGATTATTTCTTTCAAGAACAGCCCGGCAATTATGCCGGAAGTCCTCCTAGACATCATGCCTTATATCTTAAGATGAGAATGGCACGAAATCCGTCACTCACAGCCGTCGCCGGAAAAACGAAAGGAACGCTCGTTTTGACCGGCCCTATGCAAAATCAGCATCTCGCTTTCGTTTTCTTTCGGAAGGAAGATCTTGATCTGGCTGGCTTTATAAATACATCCGGTCTCACGTCTATCGGCATCCCCGATTCTCTTAGTTCCGGTGACCCGAATGGACAACTGTGGGAGCGGTTCCACGAAGATCAATTGACACAATGGCAAGAGGGAGCGTTCCCGGCGAACAGAAACGGCATCAATAATCCAACGAACAAAGGCTATCTCTGTGACGGTGATCCTGTATTTTATTTGACCGAAAGCATCGGTGGTATCGAAAACCTGAGCTTTTTCGGACGCGCCTCTTTGTTTCGCCTGCCTTACAAGACGCGCCCAATCGACCTAATTCCCTTGACCATGGTCGATGATCAAGTCGTCGATTATGCTGACGCTCTTTTCGGGTACGTTCGAGACAAAAAAACAGAGCAGGTGGCAGAGGCAGGCGAGCCTGAGCGTGCCTTTGCGGGAAGAGTATGCGTGACTGAGGCCCGTCTCATCGAGAACCAAAGGGATATCTGGCTGTCGTCTACACCGCAGACTCCAAGAACGATTACGCCCAGAATTCTAAGCTCTCCTAAGCCGACATCCTATCAACACTACTTGACGCAAAATGCTTCGTCATACCATATGGGCTACGGCAGAACACTTTTTCACTACGACAGCAACCAAGGAGGACACGTTAAAACCCAATTAAGAGGACATAAGATATACTGGCATCAGGGTTGGCAACAAACGGGTTTTGCGAAGACGGATCAGGACTGGTTTGAGACGATCCGTGAGACATCAGACGACATAGGGGAAGGGGATACTCAGCATACCAGGCTTAACCCTGTTAAGCCTGATGTTACCTTCAAATTCCGGGTCTATTTCGAGAATTTAAGTTGCAGAGAACTAGGAGCCCTCTGTTGGGCCATGAATCCGGCACCAGAAACAAAAAAAGACTACTGTCACAAATTGGGGATGGGGAAGCCCTTAGGGATGGGTTCCGTCAAACTGTCGTCGGAACTCACTCTAACAGATCGAACAGCGAGGTATTCCAGTCTATTCTCCGGTGATCGTTGGGATGTCGGGTCGAAGGAGACAATCACCGAAGCTGACGCTATAAAGGCTTTTGAAAGACACATTCTCGATGAAATTCACCCGCAGAGGGACTGTAAGCATCTTTCTGACATGAAACGCATCGGAATGTTCCTGCGATTGATGGAGTTCACAGATAACTCGGGTTTTGCCGATGCGATGTCTCTTGACGACTTTAAACGGCGTCCGGTTCTGCCAAACCCTGCCGAGTATGATCATCTCTCCGGCAATGTATTGGAAGTCCGCAGCCTTAGTCCCTTGACAGATGCCTCAAAGGCGGTGGCTGCGCGACAAACCAATCGATTCCCTGAATTGGTTGAGCCTACCTCTACTGGTGCAGCCGCCGTTGTCCAGAAAGATCCTCCGATACAACAAGACAACTACGTAGAAGACGAACCGGTGCAGCATCGCGAAGGTATGGTTAAGGGTCTGTGGGTCAACATTGTACGCAGTGGCAAAGCTGGCAAGTATGTAGTCACCGTTGAAGGCGAAATCGAGGAGTTCACCATCGAAATCTCATACAAGATGGGAGATCGCTGTCGGTGCGACGTTACTTATCAAAAAGGCAAAGCAGTGGGCGGAAAGTTCAAGGGATGGTCCTGAACTGGTGCGATAACTGCCATCTCGGTTCGTTACCAGTCGGTTGTCGGATGCGCGCAGGAAATAGATGACCATGAAATCACCGCGATTTATTCTGTCGCCTTGTGGGACGAGTTTGTGGACGAATGGGGCGAGTGACGCAGAGCGCAAACTGCTGATAGCTTATGCCAACACAACCACGCCTGAAGAGATTCCCGCAACGGATCGGGGGCTGTTGGAGGCCCGTCTTGCTGTGGTACGCGCGTTGATGTTGGGGGCGAAGGAGACGGAGGCGGCGAAAAAATCGGCGGAACTGAATGGGATCATCAAACTCTATGGTGGGACGGTGGAGGCGGGACAAGACTATCATCTGCTGCTCTGCACGGATACCTGGCTGGGGGAACAGTCGGCGCTTCTGGCGGCGGAGTGGCTGCGTCAGCGGCAGGTAACGGTTGAGGTAAAACGGCAGAGGGATCTCCAGACAAAGGATCTGAGCGCCTTCCAGATGGCCCTCTCCGAACTGGTACAGTGGGCGGAAACGACCTTGAGCGCTTATCGGGAGAGCGGATACAGAATCGTCTTCAACCTCACGGGGGGATTCAAGAGCGTCCAGGGCTTTTTGCAGTCGCTTGGCATGTTCTATGCAGATGAGACGGTCTATATATTCGAGACCGGCGCCGATCTGCTGCGTATCCCACGCCTGCCTGCCAAACTGGCAACGGAAGAGATAGTGCGGGCGAATTTGCGGTCATTCCGTCGCCTTCATCTCCGCTTGCCGGCAGAAGATATTTCCGCGATCCCGGAGACGCTGCTGTTTCAGTACGGCGGAGAGACAGAGCTTTCAGTATGGGGACTATTAGCCTGGGAGCAGGCGAAGCGCACGATGTACCGGGAGAAGGTTTGGGATTCACCCAGTGAGTGTGTTGTCTATGGAGAAGCGTTTATGGAGAGCGTAGGGCATCTCTCACCGGATCGATGCTACAACGTCAACCAGCAGTTGGATGAACTGGCACGCTACCTGGAAACTGGACGAAACGAAAAGTACAATTTGGGTTCGCTGGATTTCAAGAAACTGCATGGCAACCCGCGTCCGCCTTCGACGCATGAACTGGATGCGTGGCACGATCAGGATGCCCGCCGTCTGTTCGGTCATTTCGACCCCAATGCCTCCTCGTCTTTCACTTTTATTGTAGACCGCCTGGCCAAAGCGCTTCATTAACGAGGCGACCTCGAATAGGACAGAAATTGTGGCCTGAAAAATGTCCTGGAGGATGAGAGTGCCCAATGCCATTGTGTTGTTGTTGCAGCGGATGAATGAGCGCCGACTCCCGGCAGCGGTGGGGGAGTGTACGCATGGAGCGTTTTTCTATTTGCTGAAACAGGCGGACCCGGCATTGGCAGATCATCTGCACGACAATCCGGAACGCAAGCCTTTCACTCTGAGCGCAGTCCAGGAGGAGGAGTGTGAGCAGGCGCATACAGGAGGGAGCGCCGGTCTGCGTATTACTTTCCTGGACGATGATCTCTGGCCGCCCTTCGCCGGAGCCCTGCTGCACGGCTGCGTGAAGGCCGGGGTGCGTATTGGAGAGGCGGAATATGGGCTTAGCGGCCTGCTGACCGCTGCGGGCCATCCGTTGGTAGGGCCGGCGACGTATGCCGAACTCTGGGAGCAAGCCCGACCGGCGGAACTTATCGCGGTTCGGTTCGATGCGCCGACGCTCTTCAAGTCGCAGGGCAAAGATGTTTTTCAGCCCACACCGCGCTATGTCTGGCAGTCCTGGGTGCGAACCTGGAACGCTCATTGCGGACCAAAGAGGCTGCTGGACGAGACACGCGTTGTGGAACTTGCGGAAAACCGGGTGACGGTCGAAGACACCGAGTTGGAGACCTGTTCGGTCGTGTTGGCGGGAGGCAGGATAGAAGGCTTTGTAGGGACGTGGCTCTACGGCTTGCAGGCGCTCTCTACGGAAGATCAGCGGACGTTCGCGCTTTTGGCCGATTTCGCCTTTTACGCAGGCACAGGACGCAAGACAGCGATGGGGCTGGGACAGACGGTTCGCCTGATGCCGTCGGAGTTCGAAGAGGAGTAGCGACGCGCTCTGCGTCGCTACTCCTCTGTCTGGAACCGGATGGAAGGGGCGCTGGGCTGGTTACTGCACCGTGCTGTCCGGGAACTCCATCGTCAGGAGATGGTGGGGATAGTCTATCGAGATACGTTTCGCCGAGGTCAGGTAGTCGATGCCCACCAGCGCGCCGAGCTGGAAGTTGAAGGAACGGCTCACTTCGGTATCCATGACCGAAGCCGCGATCGTCGGATCGGCCTCGATGTGGTATGCCGCGCGCCCGTCTTTCAGTAGGCCGATAGGCACGCTCATGCGAAAGACCAGCAGTTTGATCTTCGTGTTCGAGATGCCGACGCCGAATCGGCCCTCCATCGTCGTCTCCAGGTACGTCGCCTTGCCACGCTCTGCGGCGATCTGCTTCGCCAGACTCAGAGAGATGAAGCTGACCCCGCTGGCGCCCGTATCCAGAATGCACCAGGTTGACCGATCCGCGATACTGGTCGGCACAAAGATATAGTCGTCCTGAAGGCGGAAGGGAACGGTGAGGACGCGGAAACCGGGCGGCGTCTCCGGCGCAACCGCTTTCTTCCCCCGCGTCAGCGTCATCTCGTTCTTCTCGAAATCGACGGTCACGACGAAATCCCGGAAGATGGCTCCGCCGAACAGTCCGTCCGCTGGGCCGACCTTGTTGTCCGACCCTTCCAGCGGAATGGAGTGCATCTGCAGATCGCCCACCTCGAGCGTATCGGCTTTGAACAGTTTCGAGCTCTCTTTGCCGTTGACGCCGCGCGCGATCGACGTCGCGATTATCGGGAGGCCGAGATGGTCGGCATGGCGCTCACCGAGAGAGAGGCCGTCCCCCGCACCGGTATCGTAGAGCAGGCGAAACGGCCTGCCGTTGATCTTCACCGGGACGATGATGAAATTACTGTCGTCGCGCTCGATGGGAAACGTCGTCGAGATCATCCTGGTCTTGCCCTCGTCTGCGGCCTGGAGGGCCTTCTCATCCAGCGGGCCGGTAGAACGCATTGCCGGATCTTTCTCGAAGCTCTTCGAGAATGCGATCTGTCCATCGACGCCTTCCAGCGCCATATCGTGCGGATGGCCTTTCGGATTCAGTTTGCGATAACTGTCGAAGGCCAGCCGCGCCTCTTTGTGACGGTGCGAATCGAACGACTCCATCAGGTAGTACCAGGCTTCCGGCCAGTCGGGATGCAGTTCGGTCGCGTGATGCAGCAGGGCGTTGGCCTCTTCTTTGCCGTTCTCCCACAGGGCCAGTCGTCCGCCCGCCACCAGAGCCCAGTAGCTCGCCGGGTCCAGTTTCAACGCCTTGTCCGACTCTTTTTGAGCGGCTTCCGGCTGTCCGCCGCGCAGCAGAGTCAGCGCCAGTATCCCATGGGCATCGGCATTGAGGGGGAAGAGGGTGACGGCAGCGCGACTCTCGGCGATGGCATCCGACCATGCATCCAGCCGGATGAGATCCCGGATAAGGCCGAGGCGCGGCGGCGCCAGCTTCGGACCTGCCTTGACGGTCGCCATATATGCGGCGCGAGCCTGATCGAATTTGTTGAGCGCAAACAAGCTGTCACCGGGACCGCCCTGCGCCGAGGCAGGCACCGCGCACCAAAAGGCGAGCGCCGACACCACAAAGGCGCGAGCCAGCGTCGGATGAAAGAGACGAATAGACATGAGAGAAACCCTTTCCAAAACAACGTGGGAGGGAAACGTTCAGATATTACGAATGCGCCCGACGGCCGAAACCGTCGCGAGAACCAGCATGACGTAGGTGAGGGGATTGGTAAGGTGGAACAGGAGGCTCGCCGTTTCGGGATGCAGCAGGACATCGATCCCGATTCCGCCCGCGATGCCGAGGGCCACGCTGCCTCCAGCCAGAACCTCTATCGCAAGACCGCGTTTGCGTCCGGTGATTCGCAGCGCGATCTCACCGATACCGATGCCGAAGAGAAAACCGGCCCAGAGCCCCATGAACCCGAAGCCGAGGGCATGCGCGACGATGAGCCAGCCGCCGAAGAGGGAGGCGGCCAGACAGGCGGCAGTGGCCAGCGCGAAACTGCCCGGGCTGACCTGATGCAGGAGGTTCTTGCCGCCACGGGCGCAGTTGCGGCAGATCATTCCTACAGGAACGACGACGGAACAGTCCGGGCAGATAGCAACGCTGCACCGTGAACAGCGCAGACTCGTCTCCGCCTGACGGCGGCATTGGCAGCGAAGAGGAAAACTGGTAGACATAACATTTTGGCAAATCAAACGGTCAATCAGCCCTTTTTCGTGGCCGGTTTGGGATGAAACGCCTGGTCGTTGGTGTTGCCGTCCTCGTCCTGCCCCAGGTCGGTCAGGCGATCGTTCAGACCGGTAACGAGTTCTCGCAAGGCGCGGCTCATCTCGGCGGCTTGCAACGGTTTGTCGTCCGCGGAGAGCAGTAGCGAACCGAGGCCGATCATGCGGTGACTCGCCAGGTAACTCAGTGCCGCATAGGCGGGACTCGTTTTAGGAGCGGTAACGGCCACCGGGGGAGGGATCACAGTAGATTTGCCCAGGGCTTTCTCAGTCGGTGTGGCGCGGATCAGACCGGCCTGCGCATAGTCGCCCATGCGTGTCAGCACCGTGGCGAACACGTACCGACTGACGGCCTGGCCCTCCCAGGCCCCCTTCTTAGGGGCGACACCTGTCTTGGCGACGGTGACCGGGACAGGGGCGCTGCCCTTCCATGTGCCGGCTTCCAGCGCCCGGGCCAGACCTGCCAGGGCGATCACGGCCTGCAGATGCGTCACCTTTGTATCGCCATGAAAGCCCTTGTCGGCCTCGACGGTCAGAATATGGTTGCGGAGAGCGATCTGGACCGGTGTGGCGGCCCAGTGCCCGGCACGGACATCCGGCGGAAGCGATTGGGCCGAGGTGCCTGTAGACAATGTCAGGCAGCCCCAGGTCAGGATCTTCGCTACGTTAAAACCCCTGCGCTGCATCGTTCTTCCCCTCTCCGGCATCCCGCGGTGCGTCTATCGATCCGCGCGTGTGATAATGGCGCTTTCGCGAATGGCGGACCACTCTTCCAGTGCACGCCCTGTGCCGATAGCCACGCACGAGAGCGGGTCTTCCGCGACATAGACAGGAATACCCGTTGCGGCGGTCAGCAGCTTGTCAAGCCCGCGCAGGAGGGCGCCTCCTCCTGTCAAAACGATGCCGCGCTCGATAATATCGGCAGCAAGCTCCGGAGGCGTCTGCTCCAGCACACGCTTTACTTTTTCGACGACCGCCGTCACCGGTTCGGCCAGCGCTTCGCGGATCTCTACAGAGGAGACCGTGACCGTCTTGGGCAGCCCGGCGACCATGTCCCGGCCCTTGACCGAGATCGACAACTCCTGATCCATAGGATAGGCCGAGCCGATGCGCGTCTTGATATCCTCTGCGGTGCGATCCCCGATCATCAGGCTATAGACGGCCTTGATGTGGCGAATGATGACCTCGTCCATGCGGTTGCCGGCCACGCGCAGACTCTCGCTGGTGACGATCCCGCCAAGCGAAATGACCGCGATGTCCGTGGTGCCGCCGCCGATGTCCACGACCATGTTACCGCCGGGTGTGGAGATGGGCAGGCCCGCGCCGATCGCCGCCGCCATCGGCTCCTCGATGGTGTGGGCCTCGCTGGCGCCCGCCTCCAGCGCGGCCTGAATCACCGCGCGGCGCTCGACGCTCGTCACCTGAGAAGGGACGCAGATCAGGACACGCGGCTTGAAGATGCGCTTGCGCCCCACGACTTTCACGAAGATGTAGGCAAGCATCTTCTGGGTCGTCGTATAGTCGGCGATGACGCCGTCGCTCATAGGCCGTACTGCCACGATATGACCGGGGGTGCGGCCAAGCATGAGACTGGCCTCTTCGCCGACCGCCAGAACCGCCTTCGTCTTGGTCGAGATCGCGACCACCGAAGGCTCGCGCAGTACGATGCCTTTGCCGCGCATGTAGACCAGAATGTTGGCTGTGCCGAGATCGACGCCGAGCTCGGGAATTAGGCTGAACACACGTGCAGCCCTCCCGTCGCGCTGGTTCCGTCACTACGGGAAATTCGCGCGCCCAGGCTTCGTAATTTCGGCACGATGTCCTCATAACCGCGATCCAGATGGTGCAGGTTGTCGATGACCGTCTCTCCTTCCGCAGCCAGTCCTGCGACCACGACGGCGGCTCCGGCCCGCAGATCGGTG
>JBBQPO010000055.1:0-25597 GCA_038217285.1 Chthonomonadales bacterium | reverse complement strand
GGAGCGCCGAAAGCCTAGCCCGTAAAGACGTTTCAGAAACCCATATCAGCACCGAAATCAACGCACCTCCTTTTCGCAATGAGAAAAGGGGGTGCGTTGAATTTTGCGAAGACGTCTTCGCGAACACCAGTCCGACAAGACGCGCCGACGCGACGTTGTCTACCAGCCGGTGACGCTGATCCAGTTGCGGGTAACGTAGTCGCCCAGCGTGCCGAACAGAAAGAGGAGCCAGATAAAGCCGATAGCGGCCCACATCCAGGTGAGGCGCGTCCCCATCTTGACCTGCATGAAGAACAGCACGACCAGCACCGCCTTGATGGTAGCGATCGTCATGGCGACGATGTTGTTCAGCGAACCGCCCATATTGACACGGGCAGCCGCGACGGTCAAAAACATGAAGAACACCAACAGCGCGTAGACGGTGTAGTAGACTTTCGGCTCGGTGACGTGGTGCGTCTGATGCGTGGCCTCTTGATCCATGTGAAAAACGCCTTCCCTTACGGACCCGGAATGAGATAGTACAGCGGGAACAGAAATATCCAGACGATGTCGACGAAGTGCCAGTAGAGGCCCGCCATCTCAACCGGCATATAGTAGTCCACCGACGGATGCTTGAACATCAGCATGAAGAACAGTGTGCCCATCACTAGAATGCCGATGACGACGTGAAACGCATGCAGCCCGGTCATGGCGAAGTAGAGGGCGAAGAACAACTGGGCTTTCGACGAATAGTCCAGGACGACGGTATCCTTCGGAAATTCGACTCTCATATCCGCAGCCGAACGCGGCGTTACGGGCGGAATTTTGGCAGCCACGCCGTGAGCCCCCTCAGGCACTTCCAGCGTGTACGAGAACGACGGCCCGGGAACGTGGTGCTCGTCAAACTTCTGTTTCCACTCGAAGCCTTTGATGATAAGGAAGCAGAACGAAAACAGGATCGTGATCCCCAGGAATATCATCTGCTTCTGACGATGTTTCATCTGCGCGTAATAGACGGCCATCGCCATCGTCAGACTGCTGGTCAGCAGCACCATCGTGTTGGTCGCGCCTTTGAACACGTCCAGATGATGATGCACCTCGAAGAACACAGCCGGATTCTCGCGGCGGTAGATCGTATAGGCGAGGAACAGCGCCCCGAAGAACATGATCTCTGTGACCAGGAATGTCCACATTCCGACCACATACGACTCGTTCTGCTGATCCATATCCTGAAACTGATGTTGCAGGTGCGGATCGTGATAATGTTCGTGGGTCTCTGCCACTTCCACACTCATAATAGACTCTCCTGAAGTTTGGCCTCGCCAACCCTGGTGGTTTTAGGCGTCATTCTGCGGCAGGGTGTCCCTGCGGGTGGCCCTCTTCCGTATCGCGCGCGGCTTCCTGGCGCACAGCCGCCCCTGCTCCGGGCATATCTTCGCGATCCTTCTGCGCCTGCTCTTCGCTCTCGTCCTCGTAGGCGTAGGCCTCCCACGTCACGACCGGGATCTCATGGAAGTTCTCCATGGGTGGCGGTGAGGTGGTCGTCCACTCCAGACCGACCGCGCCCCACGGGTTGTTGCCCGCTTTTGCCCCGTATTTCAGCGACCAGAGGAAGTAGATCACCGGGATGCCGTAGCCGATGGCGAGCACCGAAGCGCCTGCGGACGACATCACATGCCAGACCTGAAATTCGGCCGGATAGTAGTGATAGCGGCGCGGCATGCCCAGGTAGCCCACGACGAACTGCGGCAGGAAGGTCAGGTTGAAGCCAATGAACGAGATGCCAGCGGCCAGCTTGGCCCAGCCTTCGGGATACATGCGGCCCGTGATCTTGGGCCACCAGAAGTGCAGCCCACCCAGATAGCCCAGCGTCGCACCGCCGACCATGACGAAGTGGAAGTGCGCCACAACGAAGTAGGTCATGTTCAGGTGGACATCCATCGCCAGCGAGGCGAGGTAGAGGCCGGTCAGCCCTCCGACCGTGAACAGCCCGATGAAGCCCATCGCGTAGAGCATGGGCGCGGCGAACCAGACCTGTCCCTTGTAGATCGTCGCCATCCAGTTGAACACCTTGATCGCCGAAGGCACCGCCACGATGAAGCTCAGGGCCGAGAAGACCATACTCGTGTACATCGACTGCCCGGTCACGAACATATGGTGGCCCCAGACCAGGAAGCCGAAGACGGCGATGGCGATCGAAGAGAACGCCACGAAACTGTAGCCGAAGATACGCTTGCGGGAGAAGCAGGCGATGATCTCGCTGACAATACCCAACGAGGGCAAGATCATGATGTAGACGGCGGGATGTGAGTAGAACCAGAACATATGCTGGAACAGGATCGGGTCACCGCCCAGCGCCGGGTTGAAGATGCCCAGATGCAGCATGCGCTCCGCCACCACCAGGGCCAGCGTGATCGCGACGACCGGCGTTCCCAGAACGATGATGACGCTCGTGGCGTAGTGCGCCCAGATGAAGAGCGGCAGCCGGAACCAGGTCAGGCCGGGCGCACGCATCTTGTGGATGGTCACGATGAAGTTGATGCCCGTCAGAATCGACGAGAACCCGGCGATGAAGATACCGATCACGGTCAGAGAGACGTTGGAGTTGCTGTAGACGCTGCTATAGGGCGTATAGAAGGTCCAGCCGGTATCGACGCCGCCCGTCACCATCGCGGTCAACGCCAGCAGCCCACCGATGGTGTAGAGGTACCAACTGAGCAGGTTCAGGCGCGGAAAGGCCAGGTCTTTCGCGCCGATCATCAGCGGAATGACGAAGTTGCCCAGCGTCGCCGGGATGGAGGGCACCAGGAAGAAGAAGACCATCAGGACGCCGTGCATGGTGAACATCTTGTTGTAGACTTCGGAGGTCAACAACTGTCCATGCGGCGAGGTCAGCTCCAAGCGCAGCACCATGGCGGCGAAGCCGCCCAGCAAAAACATGATCGAGATAGAGACCAGGTAGAGAACGGCGATGCGCTTATGGTCGATCGTCAGGAGCCAGTCCTTGACCGTATAGCTCCAGTTCAGGTAGTTCGGTTCTTGCGCCCCTGTACTCGCGGGGATACCAGTAGGTGGTAGTGCGGCTGCGCTCATGGTGTACTTCCTATATTCCGGGTCGGCGCGGACAGTGCGGACGTCGTCTGCGCTCCACTCTTCGAATCGACAGCCGTGGAGGGCTGTCCGGGCGTGGCCATAGGCGTCGTGCCGTTCGTCAGGATCGTTGTGCCGCCGACAGGCTGCACCGTTGCAGCGGGGGCGGTAGTTCGCGGCGCGGTTTTGTTCGCGACCGGGGATCCCGAGGTGCTTCCCAGCGTTTTGATATAGACGATCAGGTTGTGTATCTGCTCTTCGGTCAGTTGATCCTCTTTATAGGCGGGCATCGTGGTGACCTGGCCGTAACCTTCCAGAAGATTGTCTTCCGGCTTGCGGATGGCGTTGCGCAGATACTCGTCGTCGGCGTTTACGATCTTGCCGCTCAGGAGTTTGCGCGGGTGGCCATAGATGCCGTTGAGCGTGGGCGCACGCACGGTGTCCTGATTGACGTGGCAGTTGGAGCAGGCCAGGGTGGTGAAGAGTTCCCGCCCCTGTTCGGCGACGGTCTCGACCTTCTGCGTCAAGGCGCCCTGGCTGCCCGTCTTGAGCCACTGCGAGTAGTTGGCCGGAGTCATGACGTAGACCCAGCCGCCCATCTGGGAATGGTTCGTACCGCAGTATTCGGTGCAGAACAGATGGTATTTGCCGGGGCGCGTCGCCTCGAACCATACCGTGTTATAACGGCCCGGCAGGGCATCGCGCTTGATGCGGAAGGCTGGCACATAGAAGCCGTGAATGACGTCCTGCGAGATGATCGTTAGCTTGAACGGGCGCCCCGTCGGGACGTGCAGCTCGTTATTCTCGCGGATCCCGTTGGTATGTTCCAGATGCCACATCCAGCGCTTGCCGATCACGAAGATCTCCTCGGCATTGGCGGGCGGATTGTAGATCTGCGTGAAGGGGATCATCGCCATCACGAATACGGTCAGCCCGAGAACGAGCGGGATGACCGACCAGGTCAGCTCCAGAGCGATGTTATGGTGCTGGGGCTTTGATCGGCTCACTTTGCTGCCGCGCCGATAGCGAATGGCAAAAAAGAGCATCAAAGACATGACCAGGGCACTAAAGAAAATCGTCAGCACGGTCAGAACGACACCCAGTGCATCGATTTGATTGGAGAAGGTGGAGGCCCGCTCCGGTAAGAAGGGAAAATTCATCCAAACGCCTCCGGTTTCGAGGGCGGGTGCATTTCTCACCCGTCTGTATGGCGCTGCGCCAACCGTCCTGCGGACGGAAAATATCTAAGCGGTCTTTTTCGTGCTGCCCTTGGCCGTCGAGGTCGATAGCAGTCCCTGCTTGACCAACTCGGCATGTCGCTGCTTCTCGAAGCGGAACATCAGCAGAATGGCGCCGCCGAGAATCAGCACGGTCAGGGTGCAGGTAAACTTGATAATGCGGTCTATCGCCACACCGTAGCGGCTCGTCGTCGGATCGTAGTGCGAGCAGAGCAGGGTGAACTTGTCCACCAGCGAGCCTATCTTGTTGTGCGAGGCATCGACCAGACAGAGCTTCAAGTCTTTCGGCGAGTAGTCTACGCCGAGCAGATAGCGCGAGACATGCCCTTCCGGCGTGATGACGATGATGCCGACCGCGTGGATCGGCTGCTGCGTCTTCGGATCGATGACGTAGCGGAAGCCGACCGCCTGCGCCAGTTTGTGAATGTTGGCGTCGTCGCCTGTCAGGAAGCTCCAGCCCTGCTTCGCCTCGGGGCGCGGATAGAGATCGAGGTAGTCGCGCTGTTTGGCGGAGGCGAGCGTCCACGTCTCTTTGGGATCGATGCTCACCGTGACCGCGTTAAACTCTTTGCCTGCGGTGAACGAGATCGCATTGAACGCCTTCGCCATGCCGTCCAGTTCCAGCGTACACATCCCGGCGCAGCGATAGAACGGCAGCGCCAGCACCACTGGCTTGCTGCCGAAGTAGTCCTGCAGCTTGACCTTTTTGCCCGTCTGATCGGTGAAGGTCAGGTCGAGCGGAACCTCGGCGTCCAGCTTTTGGTCGATACCGATGTTGGCGTCGGTGTTGATATTGGGCTGCACCGGCGGCGCTTGGGCCGTCGCGGACAGAGCGCCGACGAGCGTCAGCGCGCCTGCGATAAGCAGCGATTTGAATGCGATTGTGTTGAACCGTCGGGTCATAAGAACCACCCCGTTCCTTTACGCGCCCTTACATACCGGGCGTGTGTCTTTGATAACTAGAATCGTCCCGATTGTCGCCGTTGTCGGGCCCTGTTTTGCCGGAGACGGGAACATTACCGCCCTGATCCGGCAGGGGATTATCGACGAAGCCGCGGTCTACGGCAGGCGGCGTGACGTCGTTCTTCGCCGAGTCCGCGCTTGCGATGGGAAGACCCTTTGCCTCGACTATCTCCATGGCGCGCTTGATCGGGATATAGGTCACATCCTTGCCGTCGCCATCCTTCCAGGTTCCATAGCCGTGCCCCTCGACGCCATCTTGGCCGGTGCGCGCCGCCTCATCGTGGCGATACTTCTGGATGTCTCTGACCGGATCCGACTGCAAGTTCGGTATATCGGCTGTGGGCATTGGGCGCGCCGTCTCCAGATTTGAGACGACGTTGCGGGTAGCGTACTGCGGGACAAGGAAGGAGTAGATCACCAGCACGATCACCGAGGTGACGCCCACGAAGGCCGCCAGAAAGATGCCCCACTTCATCAGGACCGGGATAGAGACATCTGCCACTTCATAGCCGAGTTTTTCGGCATGTTCGGTCGTCTGTGGCGTTGAATGTTCGTCATGCATGGGTGTTTACCTCGCGATAGCCATTCACGAACTGCGGTGCTGGCACTAGCGCGTTTCTCCCTAGGTAGTATACGAACAGCGCACACCAGAGTCCACCAAAACCTACGACCGCCGTAAAGGCCAAAAGTACCATCTTCAAGCTGCCGCCATCGAAGATCGGCAGCACGTGCCAGGTCAGGTCGACCAGGCGCATAAACATCAGCCACATCGCGACGCCCGAGAGCAGATTGGGATACCGCTTGGTCTTCCCTGAGAGCAGCGCCAGGAACGGCACGAAGAACTGGAAGATCACGATGAACGCGCCGACGTAGAGCCAGTAGCCCTGGAACCGATGCACGTAGAAGATGATCTCCTGCGGCAGGTTGCCGTTCCAGATGATGAGCCACTGCGATAGGGAGAAGTAGGCCCATACCATCGTCAGCACGAGCAGCATGTTGCCCCAGTCTTTGCGTACCTCGTCCGTAATGACCTGCTGCGTCCAGGGGGCGCGATCCGCTGCATAGCCCCGGCTTCCGATGAACGCCACCAGCCCCATCGCGGCGAGCGACTGTCCGATTATGAACCACGCGCCGAAGATGGTAGAGTACCAGTCCGCTTCAAGCGACATCACCCAGTCGATAACCGCGAAGGTAACGACAAGGCCATGCACCACCATGCCGAACGACGCGAAGTTGGTGCGGTCCTGCGCATACTTCATATTGCCGGTCTCGTCCTGGAGCCGCGCCAGACGTGTCAGATAGGCGGTGGAGAAGGTCCAGAAGCCGAAGTAGATCAGCGCGCGAATGAACAGGCCCATGACGTTCATCATACCCTGGCGGTGCTGCAGAACACCGTCCAGAGCCACTTTATGCGGGTCGGCCCAGGGATAGAGGAAGATCGCCCCCTTGAACAGAATCGGCAGGTAGAGCAGGAACATGATCGGCAGCGTTTTCGCCCCGGCCTCGAACATCCGCATGACCGGATAGCCCCATTTCGACCGCACGACGGTCTGGAGAAGCATCAGGCCAAAACAGCCGACGCCGTAGCAGGTCCAGACAAGCCATCCGAAGAAGTAGGCCGCCCAGAACATTTTTTCGTCGCGCAGGAGGGTAAAGCCGCCCAGCAGGGCCAGTCCGCCGAGGACCGCCAGTACGGCTCCCACCTTACCCAGGCGGCTGAGGCCCGGAGGCATTGTCGTCTCTAGTGTCGTCATAGTTCCTCCGGCCTACTCTTTCGCCGCGCTGCCCGCAGGAGCGCTCAGTTCGTGCTGATCGTGCGGGTCGAGGTCGGCGGGCTGTGCGTTCTGGCTGGTCTGCAGTACGCGAATGTAGGCGGCGATGGCCCACCGATCCGGCTGCTCGACCTGAAACGCACGCGGCGTCATCGTACCGTAGCCGTTGGTGATCACATCGTAGAAGTGTCCGATAGGCATTTTGCGCAGTCGGACGGTATGGTAGTTGCCGACGGGCCGCTTCGCGTTGAAGCCGCGCAGGGCGATCATGCCCTTGCCGTCGCCGACTTTGCCGTGGCAGGGCGAACAGAAGATGTCGAAGCGTTCGTGTCCGCGCTCCAGCATCTTATGCGTATCGTTGTCGAAGGCTTTGTAGGCGGCCAGGGGAATGGCCTCGACATACTGCGCCCCGACCAACGATCCCCCGACGATCTGTCCGCCGGCGTAGCCGGTGAAATACTGTTCGTCGGTCTTCATTCCGCCGCGCGCAATGGTATGGGGAACAGGCGGACGTGAGCCGCTGCCGTCCGCGAAAAACTCGCTCGCCGACTGCGCCTTGTTCTTTTTCTGCACCCACATATCGATATGGCAGCCGGTCAGCAGGAACAGGCTGAAAGTCGTCGCCGCCAGTCCCAGGCTTGCGCGCCGCAAGCGACCTTTACGGTTCATTTTGTATATCACTTCCACCACGTTATCGCTCCACTTCCGAAACGTCCGCCGGATGCAGGCTTTGCAGGAACTGCCAGGTGTTCTCGTAGTCGAACTTAGGGTCCGCCGACTCGATGCAGAGGAAAAACTTATCCTGCGAGGCCCGATCAAAGTTCTTCGCATTGAAGATCGAATGGTAGGGACGCGGCAGCCCATTCAGCAGCAGCATTCCGAAGACGGCTCCGAACGCGGTGAAGAGGATGGTCCACTCATACGCGGGCGGAATGAAAGAGACCCAGCTATGGAAAGGCTTGCCGCCGACGTTCATGGGATAGGCCCAGGCGCGGGTGACGATATCGACCGGCGCATGGCTCATGATTTTTTCCACCCAGGGCGAGTTCGTGGACCACTCGAGGCCATAGGCGACGCAGAGGCCCACGATACCGCAGGCGAACATCAGCCAGGGCACACGAATATCTTCTTTGGCGATCTTGTCCGCAAGGCCATGCACCGGGAAGGGCGTGTAGGCTTCGACAACGCGGTAGCCCGCGTCGCGAATCTTGTCCGCTGCTTCCAGGATGGCATCCGCATCATCGAATTCGGCCACCAGGCCGTAAACCGTTGAACTCATGGGCGTCACTCGCTAATTCAGAATAGTAGTCTGTTGAAACCGGGCTCCATCCGATCCCTCTCCCAGAGGGGGAGGGCACCTGACTTTAATCGTGGTGCTCGTCGACCGGTGGAGTCACCTCGATGGTATGGGTACGATCACGATCAGGGACATCGTTTCCATGCTTATGCTTGATTCCGAACAGCAACTCCTTCATCTCGAACATATTGATGATCGGTAGCACCCGCATGAACCCGAACATCAGCACTATGAAGAAGCCCATCGTCCCGATAAACATGGACCAGTCCCAGAAGCTCGGGGTGTAGTAGCCCCAGGACGAGGGGATATAGTCGCGATGCAGGCTGACCGGGATAATGACGAACCGCTCCAGCCACATACCGATGCTGACGGTTTGCGAGATGAGGAACACGGCCACGAGATTGCGGCGAACCTTAGCGCTCCAGAGCAACTGCGGAATGATCCCGTTGCATGTCAGCAAGGCCCAGTAGGTGAGCCAGTACGGACCCCGGAACCGGTTCAGGATCATGGCCCACTCGTACTTGTCGCCGCTGTACCATCCGAAGAAGATCTCCAGAATATAGCCGTAGAAGACGATAAGGCCGGTGGTCAGCATGATCTTCGCCATCCAGTCGATGTGCGTCATCGTGATCATGTCTTTGAGGCCGTACCAGGCCCGTATCGGAATGCCGACGGTCAGCACCATGGCGAAACCGGCGTAGACGGCTCCAGCCACGAAGTAGGGCGGAAAGATCGTGGTGTGCCAGCCCGGTACGATACCGACGGCAAAGTCGAAGGAGACGATAGTGTGTACCGAGAGCACCAGGGGAGCGGAGATACCGGCCAGAACCATATAGGCCGTCTCATATCGCGCCCAGTGGCGGGAGGCGCCGCGCCAGCCGAGCGCGCCCAGCCCGAAGATCACCTTCAACGGCTTGGAGGTCGTCTTGTCGCGCAGCATCGCCAGGTCTGGGATCAGGCCGACATACCAGAAGAGCGCGGAGACCGTCGCGTAGGTCGAGACGGCGAACACGTCCCAGAGCAGCGGGCTGCGGAACTGCGGCCAGAGGCCTAGAATGTTGGGGCCGAGCGGCAGCAGCCAGTAGGCGTTCCACGGGCGACCCGTATGCAGCAGCGGGTAGATACCGGCGCAGGCGACAGCGAACAGAGTCATCGCTTCGGCGAAGCGGTTGATCGAGCTGCGCCACCGCTGTTTCAGCAGCAGCAGAATCGCCGAGATCAGGGTTCCGGCGTGTCCGATACCGATCCACCAGACGAAGTTGATGATGTCGAGGCCCCACCCGGCGGGCACGTTGACTCCGAAGATACCGATGCCCTTATAGAGCAGATAGGTGATACTCATGAGCATCACGTTCAACAGCAGGAAGCCGATTCCGAAGGTCACGAGCCAGGCGTAGGGATGGACGCGCTGCTGCAGAACGAGCGCAGCGATACGGTCGCCAAGGTTCTTATAGTCGTGGCCCTTGCCGGGCAGCATGCTGTCGGAAATCAGGTCTTCCTGATGTCCGTCAGGTTGTGTCGTCTCTTCTATATCCACCGTGTTACTCCACCACCGGGGTGTCGGGGCCGTTTTTCACGTCCGCTTCGATGTTCGGGTTCGGGTTTCGCAGCCGCGCCAGGTAGGACGTGCGGGGGCGTGTATTCAGTTCGCCGAGCATCGTGTAGTCGGTCGGCAGGGCTTTCAACTTGGAGACCAGCGTGGTCTTGTCGGCGATATCGCCGAAGACGATGGCCTGTGTCGGGCAGGACTGCTGGCAGGCGGTCACCACCTCGCCGTCCTTGATCGCCCGTCCCTCTTTTTTGGCGGTCGTTCGCGCATGGTTGATACGCTGCACACAGTAGCTGCACTTCTCCATGACTCCGCGTCCGCGCACGGTCACATCGGGGTTGGAGAGCAGTTGCAGCACCAGGCTGTCGTTGTTACCGTTCAGTTTGTCCGGATCGGGCTGGCCCGCCGTGTACTTGTAGAAGTTGAAGCGGCGCACTTTGTAAGGACAGTTGTTGGAGCAGTAGCGTGTCCCGACGCAGCGGTTGTAGACCATCTGGTTGAGACCTTCCATGCTGTGGACCGTGGCGGCGACCGGGCAGACCGGCTCGCATGGCGCGTTTTCACAGTGCATGCAGGTCACGGGCTCAAAGAAGGTGTGCGGGTTGGAGATCGGGCCGCGATAGTAGCGGTCGATGCGGATCCAGTGCATCTCGCGTCCGCGCTGCACCTGATCTTTCCCGACGATGGGGATATTGTTCTCGTTCTGGCAGGCGGTCACGCAGGCGTTGCAGCCGATACAGACGTTGTTGTCGATGGAGAGGCCCCAGCTATAGGCGAACGCGTTCTCATCGGTTTTGTACTCGTGATCCTGCGCGTCGTAGAGTGAGAGC
Organism: Chthonomonadales bacterium; assembly: GCA_038217285.1. Taxonomy (GTDB): domain Bacteria; phylum Armatimonadota; class Chthonomonadetes; order Chthonomonadales; family Chthonomonadaceae; genus JANXLO01. The sequence continues at coordinate 14,879 of JBBQPO010000055.1, read as the reverse complement.
CGCTTGCCTTTGCCGCTCTCCGCTGGCTCGATCTGCTTGTCGTCAACGGGGATCTCCGGGGTGGTCGTGGCCTCGGTTTTGGCAAATTCGGGGTGCAGGAGGAACTCCGCCAGCGTGCCTTCCATAAGGATATCGCGGCCTTCCATGCTGTGGTGGCTGCGGGTATGGGCCAGCGGGTAGGTGTCCCCCGTATTAGTAGCCTTCATGCCGCCCGCGAAGTAGGGAGCGGCGGTCGTGCAGAGCAGATAGCCGTTGAAGCCGGTCCCGGTCCCGATCTTACCGACGTGGGTGCGCCCGTAGCCCAGGTGGATGGTCACGGCGTCGTCGGGATGGCCGGGCAGGGCGAGCACAGGAATTTTCAGCTTGCGTCCGCCGATCACGAACTCGACGACTTTCTCGTCGGCAACGGTGAGACCGCCGATGGAGGGCGCGAGGCCGAGTTTTTCGGCGGTGGCCTGACTCATCAGCGCGGCGTTGTCCCAGGTGAGTTTGGTCAGCGGTTTGGGCAGCTCCTGCATCCAGCCGTTGTTGGCGAAGCGGCCGTCGCGCACGGTGGGATCGGGCAGGAGCAGCAGCTCCAGCCCCTTGTCGTCTATGGCGGGCGTCACCGTGGCTTTGGCTGCGGCGGGATTCAGCGGGAAGGCTTTGGTCGGGAAGGCGCTGTTCTTGATGACGCCGTCGTGGAGGCTCTTCTGCCACCACTTCTCGAAGTCGGGCGCGGGCTTCTGGGCGGTCCAGTAGTCGTAGACCAGATCGTAACTGTTGGGCATCGGGCCGGTGAGTGCGGAGACCAACTCCAGGGTCGAGTGCGCGCCTTCGTAGAGCGGGGCGATCAGCGGCTGGACGATGGAGAGGGTGCCGTCGTAGGCGCGGGCATCGCTCCAGGCTTCCAGAGCATGGGCTTCCGGCAGGTGCCATTGGCAGCGGGCAGAGGTCTCGTCCTCGTGCATGCTGAGGTGCGCGGTCAGGCGCGTCGTATCCAGAAGATGTCCGAATTCGAGATCGACGGGTGCGTTGTAGACGGGATTGCCGCCGAGGATCAGCAGAATCTTGACCGCGCCATCGATCTTATGGTCATCCACCAGTTGGCGCAGGGAGGCGAGTTGATCGACGGGCTGCGACTCGACGGGATCGGTATAGTTGACGGTCTTGCCCACATTCCCCAGGGCCGCGTTGATGGCGTGGCAGAGTACATGGACGGCGGGCGGCTGGTGATCTCCGGTGAGGACGATACTTGCGCCGTTCGCGGTCTTCAGATCGGCGATCATCGCATCGAACCAGGGTTGGGGAACGCCTGCGGGCAGGGCGGCCGCGCCGGCATCCACGCCGAGCGCACCGGCAACGGCGCGGGCCAGGGCTTCGACCTGACTGGCGCGGAGCGGCAGGCGGTGATCGGCCATCGTACCGGTGATCGACGGGCAGCTCTCCACCATGTAGAAGCGGCTCATCTCCAGTTTCTTCGGCTGTTCCGCAGAGATCTCTTCGCTACGAACGCGCCGCTTGACGGCGAAGTCGCGGGAGTAGCGGATATGGCCGGGCATGGAGAGCAGGAAGTCGGCGTCGAGCGAAAGGATGCGGTCGGCCTTGCTGAAATCGTAGAGGGTGTTGACAGGCTGGCCGAAGGCGGCTTTCGCGCCGTTGACCACATTGTCGCGTCCGCACGGCTCGTACTGATGCCATTTCGCGCCGGGATATTTGGCGAGGAGCGCCTTGATCTGGTGCGTCAGCGTGGGCGACGTGACGGTCTCGGTCAGGATCCGCAGGCCGGTGCCGTCTTTGGTCTCCGCCAGCGCGCTGCGCATGGTTTCCAGAAAGGCGGGCCAGTTGCTGATGGAGCCCAGGTTCGAGACGGTCTGGGAGCGGTCGGGATCGTAGAGATCGAGCAGCGTCGCCTGCACGGTGCTGGAGTTGGAGCCGAGGGAGGCGGGATGCTCGGGGTTGCCCTCGATGCGGGTAGGCCGCCCTTCATTACTCGTCACCCAAACGCCGGTCGCGAGGCCATGCTCGATGACGGAGGTGGCGTAGATGTTGGCGATGCTGATGACGCGGTCTTCCGACTGCTCGGCGGCGGGCACGACTTTCTTGGCAGGCAGCCAGCGGCAGCCGCTCAGTCCGGCCAGAGCGAGGGAGGCGCCGGCCAGCGTCAGGAAGCGCCGACGATCCATGCCCTGGATGTCGAACGAGCGGGTATGCTGCGGAACCTCGTCGAACAGGAACTCGCGGAACTCGGGGGTGTCCGCCAGCTCTTCGAGGCTGCGCCAGTACTGTTTGCCGCTCTGCCCTTCCAGCTTGGCGCGGAAAGTGCGGGCGTCTAGGGGTCTCTTCGGATTAATGTCCATGGTTCTCACTACCTGCCGACAGGTTTAACGGGGGCTTTCCCGACGGAACGGATTAATGGTGGCAGACGGAGCAGTCGGTCAACTGCTTGGTCTGAACTTTGTACTCTTTCAGCGTCTGCTCACCCCGCGCCAGCTCAGCTTTGTTCCGCTGATAGTCGTTGCCGTTGGCGATGGTGCTCTCTTCGGGGGTCAGAGGTACATCCGTCTGGTACTTCTCATACAGGCTGAAAACATGCTTTGCCCCTCCCGGATTGACGAAGTTTTCGGGGTTGCGATGGCAGTTCAAGCACCAGGACATGAAGAAGGCTTTGCCTTTGTAGGCGAGCATCTCTTTCTGGATAGGGCCGTGGCAGGTGTTGCAGTTGACACCGCGATTGACGTGGATGCTGTGATTGAAGTAGACGAAGTCGGGTACGGCGTTCAACTGGTTCCAACCGCCCTTAATGGGCAGTTTTTCGCTGTAGCTGGTGCGGACAGGTTCGAGCAGGGGGCTGTTGGTCCAGATTTGCGAATGGCAGGTATAGCAGGTCTGGGTAGGAGGCAACTGCACCCAGGCGGCCTTTTCGACATTGGTATGGCAGTAGCGACAGTCTACTCCGAGTTCCACGGCGTGGTGCTCATGGCTGAAGGGGACCGGCTGGTCTTTGGGAATACCGACCTTGGTATTCCAGGGGGATCGGCTGATGCCTACTCCGGCGGCGATCAGGCCGGCGGTCAGCAGTCCCGCCCCGACGATGCTGACACGCATCGCAATGTTTGCTGAGTGATGGAATATCTGTGCCATCTGACGCGCTCCCGATCTAAAAACGGTCTGCGGCGCACATCAACAGGTTCTGCGTCCGCATTGCGGCGAAGGTCGGCGGTTCATCCCGCCCCTGTCTGCACACCTCCGCCACTAGAGGTTTGGTGAAATCTAATTCAGTATACCTTTGCGCTTCCAGCAAGGTCAACCTATACGGGCCTTTTCTGTGCTTTTTTTCACGATGTATTCCAGAGCCTGCCGAGAAAGCCCTCAATCTGTCGGGCTATGCACTTTTCGAACGGGCTGTGGGCACTGGATAGGCGAAATTAGAGAGCCGCCCGCGTGCTGCGTGGAAACGCTCCCGGAAGGGAAAGGTTCAGCCATGAAGAGATGAACCAGTCTCATTATAGCACAGCCCACACCGAAAAACAAGCCCCGCTGGCCCCGCGAAAAAATGTGAATGGATGGCGCGCAAAAATGGCGGCGGCGTCCAAATCCCTGTCCCTCAGAGCGGTCTGGCCTGTCTGTATGCTACGATAGAGGACTGCTTAGTGTTCATCGAAGAAGAGGCTTAAGGAGAGAAGCGTGATCGGCAAAAGAGAATCGATGCTGCTGTTCGGAGTTGGGGCGCTTATGCTTGCATCAGGAGTGGCCGCGCCCATGGTTTCATACGCGGCCCCTGCCCCGCCTGGACGGCAGCGTATCCTGATCGACGCCGATTGGCGTTTCCAGATGGACGCCTCTGCGGCGCTCACCAATGCGTTGGAGGTCCGGGCGTGGCGCTGGCGCCTGGACAACGCCACGCGCGATACGGCCGCGACACTGGCCGCGCCCGGTGTCGATACCGCTGGCGCAGAGTGGCAGAACGCTGCGCCCGGCGACGATGTTTTCCACGGGCGATCCGGCTACGCCTGGTTCCGTGCGACACTGCCGGATGTCCCCGGCCCGCACCGTGTGCTGCGCCTCAAAGCCGACGACAACGCCGATGTCTACCTCAATGGCGTCAAACTGGCCCATCACGAGGGCTGGAGCTCCGCGTTCGACGTCCCCCTGGAGGCGGCCTGGAAATCCGGCGGCCCGAACATAGTCGCGATCCTCGTCCAGAACCTGCAGGGCGCCGGGGGACTGGGAAGCTCCGTCTCTGTCGGGAGCAGCCCTGTCGCCATCGATCCGACACAGCCGGAATTTGACGACTCGAAGTGGCGCACGGTGCATCTGCCGCACGACTATGTGGTCGAAGGACAGTTTACGCCGACGGCAGACCCCAGTCACGGTTCGCTGCCCACCGCACCGGCCTGGTATCGCAAGACCTTCACCCTGCCGGCATCGGCTCAGGGGAAAGCGGTCTGGATCGACTTCGACGGTGTCTACCGCGACAGCAAAGTCTATCTCAACGGCCGACTGCTCGGAGACCATCCCAGCGGCTATATGGGATTTCGCTACGACATCAGCAAAGCCGCCCACTACGGTGCGGAGACTAACCTCCTGACCGTCCATGTGGACCCGACAGCGCAGGAGGGCTGGTGGTACGAGGGCGGCGGCATCTACCGCCATGTCTGGCTCAACATCGCCTCTCCGCTGCATGTCGCGCCCTGGGGCACGGTCATCACGTCCGAGGTAAAAGATCCGCTGGGCAGCCCGTCGGCGACCCTGAGCCTTAAGACGACCGTGACCAACCCGACGAACCAGGCGCAGGAGTGCATGGTCGTCTCCGAGATCCTCGGGCCGAACGGGCGCCGCACGGCAGTCGTGAAAACGCCGCAGTCGGTGCCTGCCGGAGGCCAGGTCGAGTTAGAGCAGTCCGCCTCTGTGCCGCAGGCGGCGCTCTGGTCGCTGGAAAAGCCGCAGATGTACCGCCTGCACACCACTATTGTGAACGGCACCCAGACGATAGACGCCGTGGACACCCCCTTCGGCATCCGCACCATTCGCTTCGACAACGAGAAGGGCTTCTTCCTGAACGAGAAGCCGGTGAAGATCCTGGGCACCTGTACGCATCAGGACTTCGCGGGCGTCGGCACGGCGATGGCCGACAGTGTGCTCTTCTGGCGGACTCAGCGGCTCAAAGAGATGGGCAGCAACGCCGTCCGGATGTCGCACAATCCGCCCGCGCCGGAGCTTCTGGACGCCTGCGACCGACTCGGCATGCTGGTCATGGACGAGACGCGGCACCTGGGCGACACGCAGTCGGCCAAGACACCGCGCGGCACCGGCTACGCCGACCTGTCGGAAGTCACAGACCTGGTTCTGCGCGACCGCAACCATCCGAGCATCATTCTCTGGTCGATGTGCAACGAAGAGCCGCTCCAGGGCACCGACGAGGGCGCGCGCATCTTCACGGCCATGCGGAATCGGGTGCGGCAGTACGATACGACCCGGCCGATCAGTTGCGCCATGAACGACAGCGGCTATCACGGGATCGCGCTGGTCGAGGATCTGCGGGGCATCAACTACAATCCCGGCTCTTACGTCCCCTACCACAAAGCGCATCCGGAGATCCCGCTCTACGGCAGCGAGACCGCCAGCACGGTCGCCACACGCGGCGTCTACTCTTGGGAACGGTATGTCATCGACAACACGCACTACACCGGCGTGGAATCGAAGGGCTGGGTCAGCGCCTACGATGTCAACGCGCCGGGATGGGCGCAGACCGCGCAGGGCTCCTGGCCGCAGCAGGCCGATCAGACGTACGTCGCCGGAGGGTTCGCCTGGACCGGTTTCGACTACAAAGGCGAGCCGACGCCCTTCAACTGGCCGGATATCAACTCGAACTTCGGCATTATGGACGAGTGCGGCTTTCCGAAAGACGTCTACTACTACTACAAAGCCTGGTGGGCGGGCAAGCCGCTCGTGCATGTTCTTCCCCACTGGAACTGGCCGGGGAAGGAAGGACAACCGATTCCGGTCTGGGTCTACAGCAACGCCGCCCGTATCGAGCTGGTCGTGAACGGAGCGAGCCTGGGGTCGAAGACGATGCCGCGCAACGGGCATGTCGAATGGAACGTGCCGTATGCGCCCGGCAACGTGGTCGCGAAAGGGTACGATGCGGCCGGGCGTCTGATCGCTTCCGACAAAGTGGAGACGACCGGAGCACCCGCCGCCCTGCGGCTGACGACCGACCGCACTCGCCTTAGCGCGGACGGGGAGGATGTGACGATGGTCGCCGTCGCGGTCGTCGATGCGCAGGGGCGCGTGGTTCCGACGGCGGACGATCCGGTCCACTTCGATGTGAGCGGCGCGGGCACTGTCGCGGGCGTCGGCAACGGCAACCCCAGCGACCACGATCCGGACAAATCGAACGACCGCCACGCCTTCAACGGACTGTGCATGGTCGTAGTCGGCGCGAAATCGACGGCAGGGGAGATGCAGTTGACGGCGAGCGCTCCCGGCCTGAAGTCGGCGAGCCTGACCTTCCGCGCGAAATAACGAGGAGACGACATGGATAGAATATTGAGGCCGAGAAGTGCGGTGGCGGGAGCAGCGGGGCTGCTGTTACTGCTGACGCCCTGCCTGGCGCAGGCGGAGGAGACGGTCGAGCTTTCGACGCTGGACCTGTCGAAAGCGGTGCAGGGGTTCGGCAAACCCCAGGCCAATAGATCTGTCGACGGCCATCCGCTGACGCTGCACGGGCAGACCTTCACGCACGGTTTCGGGACGCACTCGCCCGGCATTCTGGCGATCAACCTGCACGGCGGAACGCGGCGCTTCACCGCCACGGTCGGCATCGACGATGAGGTACCGGACGGCAAGGGCAGCGCCAACTTCCAGGTTCTGGGCGACGGCCACAAAGTTCTCTGGCAGAGCGGGATACGGCGGAAAGGGCAGCCTCCGCAGACCGTGGATGTCGATCTTACGGGTGTCCAGCAGGTCATCTTACGAGTCACGACCGGAGGCGACGGGTATGAGTACGACCACGCCGACTGGGCGGACGCGCGCTTCGTGGTCACCGGCGCTCTGCCGCAGACCGTAGCCTGGAAGCCGACGGTGAGTGAGCCTGTCATCGCAAGGCCGGTCCCAACGCCTGCGCCCCACATCCATCCGCCCGCCGTCGTCGGCATCCGTACCGGAACGCCTCTTCTCTGGACCGTGCCAGTGACCGGGGATCGGCCCCTGAAATTCTCCGCCAAAGGACTCCCGAACGGCCTCACCCTAAATACCGGCACCGGCGTCTTCACCGGGATCGTCGCCGCAGAGGGGGACTATCCGGTCCAGGTCACGGTGCAGAACGGGGCAGGCCGCGACAAGCGCACGATCCACTTCGTCGTGGGATCGGCAGTGGCGGCGACGCCTCCTATGGGCTGGAACAGTTACGACTGCTTCGGGGACAGCGTGACCGAGGCGGAGACACTGGCCAACGCCCGCTATATCGAGGCGCATCTGCTGCCCTATGGCTGGGACAATGTCGTGGTCGACTACCGCTGGTATGATGCCTTCACCCACGCCAACAACTCCCAGACGAAAGCCTTCGCCCCACTCACCATGGACGCCAACGGACGTCTGCTGCCCGCGCCGAACCGTTTCCCTTCCGCAGCGGAGGGACACGGCTTCAAGGCGCTGGCCGATAAGGTCCATGGGCTAGGCTTGAAATTCGGCATTCACATCATGCGCGGAATTCCGCGCAATGCAGTCACGGCCAATCTGCCTATCGAAGGCTCGAACTTCAGAGCCGCCGAGGCGGCGAACACGCAGGACACCTGCCCCTGGTGCCCGGATATGTACGGAGTACGCGGCAACACGCCCGCCGGTCGCGCCTACTACGACTCGCTATTTCGGCTCTACGCCGCCTGGGGAGTGGACTTCGTCAAGATGGACGACACCTCCTCGCCCTACCATACGGACGAGATCGAAGCGGTCCATGACGCCATCGGCAAATGCGGCCGTTCCATCGTCTACAGCCTGTCACCGGGCGAGACGCCGGTCGAGCAGGGCAAGCACGTGGCGGGCCACGCGAATATGTGGCGCGGCCTTGGGGATTTGTGGGACAACTGGAACGACCTGAATCACGCGTTCGAGGTGGGAGCGCGCTGGCCTGCGTTCGTCGGGCCAGGCCACTGGCCGGATCCCGATATGCTGCCGCTGGGCAGGCTCTCTGTAGGCGGTCGCTCCGTGGGAGCGGATCGCCAGAGCCAACTGACCAAGCCGGAACAGATGACGCTGATCTCGCTCTGGTCGCTGCTGCCCGCCCCCCTCATGGTCGGCGCGGATCTGCCCGCCAACGATCCGTGGACCCTGGACCTGCTCACCAACCCGGAAGTGCTGGCGGTCGATCAGGACTCTCTGGGCGCACCGGGCAGACCGATCTTCAGCAAGGACGAGTGGCAGGTCTGGTCCAGGGAGATGGCGGACGGTTCCCGGATCATCGGCCTTTTCAACCGGGGCGATTTCGACGACGTTGTGGAGATCACCGCTTCCGATCTCGGGCTGACCGGGCGCTACACGATCCGTGATCTCTGGCAGGGCAAAGACCTGGGCAATTTCACCGGCCAACTGACGACAAAGATCCCGCCCCACGGCGTCGCCCTCTTCCGGCTGCAGCCTGCGAGATAACGGCTGTTGCCTCCCCGACGGACGCAAGAAGGGTTCGGGCGCCTGCGAACCGGAACGGCGCCCCCTTACGTGTTCGGCCGCTCTTCCGGCCGCTCTTCCGGCCTCTCGACGTTTTCGCCGGGAGGCCGGTTGTGTTTGGCCCAGGTGGGCAGGAAGGGAATGAAGAAGATTCCGAGCAGAGTGAACCCGAATCCGAACCAGAGCGCACTGAACCAGCCGTGGGCGGCCGTATAGTGATGGGCCTTGTTCGAAGGACCGAAAAAGTCGTAGAGAGCGCTGCCGAACTTATCGCAGAGGGAGAGGCTTAACGTCATAACCGCCTGCATAACGCCAAAGACCGTGGCTTCGATATCGGGTGGGCAGGCGCGGGCAGCCAGGGTGTTGACACAAAGTGCGAGCGCCACGGCGAAGAAGGCCCAGGCGGCTTTTACCAGTCTGGCAGAAGGCGCATCGTGCATTCCCATCGCCACGAGGTAGATAGCACAGTCCGTGATCAGCGCCCCCCAGACCAGCATGGGAGGCGTCAGGCGTTTTCCGGCCAGGGCATAGATCCCCAGCGCGACCAGCGCTCCCCAGTTGCTCCACGTCTCCACGCTTCCGATAAACTGTTTGGAGAGATGAAGCACATCGTTCATATAGTAGGTCGAGGCGTTCAACAGGAGTGGTGTGACATTCAGATAGAACAGATAGGCGGCAATGGCCCACAGGCCAGGGGTTCGGGCGGCGATCCGTAACGCCTTCTTCGTTCGCTCGCGTTCGTCCTGGCGCGCTCTATGGCGTGCGGCATGCTCCTCCTCTGTCTCTTGCGCTCTTCGGAAGGCGCTTACCCGAGAGTCTTCCATGAGAAAGACAAACGGCAGGTAGAGCAGAGTCAGTGCGGCGGCGGTAAAAAAAGCGCGGTGGTTGGTCCAGTGCTCGGTGACATAGCCGCCGAAGTCGTTGGTATTCCAGTAGGGCAAGATGCCCAGTACCAACGGGAGGAAAGTGATCAGCGCCTGGAGGCGCGGAAACGTTCCGGTGCGGTTGCCAATGGCGACCATGACCGCGTTCGTCACCACACCGGCCAGTGTGCCGCCAGCGGCGACGATCATCACCAGGCAGACCAGCGTGGCGATCCGATAGTCGTGCAGCAGGCCCAGACCAAAAAATCCGAGGGCAGCGACGAGGGTTCCGAGGATAAAGTAGGTGCGGCGGTGATAGCCCCACAGGGGAAACAGTTCGGAGGCCGTGCCCATAAAGGACTGCAGATAGGCGGGAATTCCGACAATGATGCCGATGGTGCTGACAGTGCTGACGCTCAGATGAAGCTGCTCTTTATAGAGGAACGTCAGCTTTTCGCCGCTCACCGCGCCGACCAGCGTGCCGATAATGGCGCTCGCACCGATCAGCGCCGCGACCTGAATCAGCGAAGAGCGCGCCGACTTACGCGACAGATCTACGGAAACAGCCGGACCCTCATTTGTCAATGCCTGCCTCTTTTCTCGCCGAAGCGGGGGTCGATAAATCGTTCCTAAGTTGTACGTCCGCCTGAGGCTCCTGTGACAGGCGCACGCTGTCTCCGTATTCGCCACTCCTCTGGAAACTCCTGCGTCTGGGCCGAATTCAGGGGCCGAAAAGCCGTTGGCAGGCGGAGGCGGGAGGATTGCCGGCCTGGCTTGCCGAAAAACGCACTGTTGCGACCGAAGCGACAGGGAAGACCGAACTCAGCGCTGGTTGCAGGCCACCTGGACAGCGCAGCGATGTGGCAGGGACGCAGGGAGAAAAAGATGCACATTCGAAAACGAGCGACGGCCGAGTTTATCGGCACCTTCTGGCTGGTTTTTGGAGGCTGTGGCAGCGCCGTGCTCGCCGCCGCTTTTACCAAAGAAGGGGTGGGAAATCTGGGGATCGGTTTCGTGGGAGTCTCCCTGGCTTTTGGCCTGACGGTGCTCACGATGGCCTACGCCATCGGGCATATCTCGGGCTGCCACCTGAACCCGGCGGTTTCCATCGGCCTCTGGGCCGGACGGCGCTTCCCGGCTTCCGACCTGCTTCCCTACATCGTCGCCCAGGTTCTCGGCGGTATCGCCGGAGCGGGTGCGCTCTATCTCATTGCCAGCGGAAAGTCCGGATTCGCGCTCTCGGACGGGTTTGCTTCGAACGGCTATGGCGACCACTCGCCCGGCCACTACTCCCTGGCGGCAGCGCTTATTGCGGAAATCGTGCTGACCTTCATGTTCCTCCTTATTATCCTGGGCTCTACCGATGGGCGCGCTCCCAAAGGCTTCGCGCCGATCGCCATCGGCTTCGGCCTCACGCTTATCCACCTTATCGGAATCCCCGTCACGAACCTTTCGGTCAACCCGGCGCGCAGCACAGGCCCGGCCGTCTTCGTCGGGGGGTGGGCGCTGTCTCAACTCTGGCTCTTCTGGCTGGCCCCCATCGTAGGAGCGGCGCTGGCAGGGGTGGCCTACCATGCCCTCGCCGGGGAAGGTAAAATAGAAGAGCCCATCGTGGGCGACTGAACGCCGAGAGATTCCTGTCTGTCTTCGACGGAGCATCTGGTGTAGTGAAAAACAACCTGAAAGTGAAAAGAAACAGATGCGCCTTATCAACGTGCTCAAGAGCAAAATACATCGTGCCACCGTCACCGATGCCAATGTCGACTATATCGGCAGCATCACCATCGACGCCGATCTCATCGAACGCAGCGGCCTGATCGAGGGGGAACTGGTGCATGTGTGGAACCTCGGCAACGGCGAGCGATTCGAGACCTATGTGCTGCGCGGGGAGCCGCACTCCGGCTGTATCGTCTTGAACGGCGCCGCCGCCCATCGGGTCGCGGTCGGGCACAAAATCATCATCGCGGCCTTCGCCCTCACCGACGAACCCATTGTCCCGATGAGCATTCTGGTCGATGATGACAATCGCTTTGTGAGGAATCTGTGACCCGAAGGTGACATAAAAAGCACTACCTCAAGCCATTACAGAATTCCTGGTCGCTCAGTCTTTGGTGACAGGAAACCGTACTGTTACCGACGCGCCACCATCCGCACAGTTCTTATAATAGGCAAGCGGACACGATCCGCGCAGCGTCAAGTAGAAGCCCCTACTGCAAATGGGGTGGTAAACAGGCAATGTGTGAGAAGATCGACCGGCGGCTGATAGACCGGTGGCCGGTTCCCGTGTGGTAATAGAATAGGATACCTTGAAATTTGGGGCGTGAGCGTGAAAGCCGTCACAACAAAGGTATGACTGTTTTGTTAGCCCTGGGCCTCTTGCAGGGCGCGCAGGGAGTCGGGGAGCGTTTGTTCCGGGCACATCGTTCTGCCTTGCTCATCTGCTCCGGCGTACTGAAAGGCAAAGCGGGTCGTTTTTACAGGTCCTTTGGTTCCACGACCGCGATTTCGAGGAAGCACCGGAAGTGGCTGGCGTTGGTGGTCAGAATATGGGTGACGCCATGGGCGAGCATGACGGCCACCAGTCTGGCATCGTAGACTTGACGACCTCGCACGTCGTAGCGTTCCATCAGCGCACGCCAGTGGGTATAGACCGCAGGGATCTCTTCGAGGAGGGGGAAGATGGTCTCCATGTCCCACGCCTCGTCATTGGCTTCGGCGGTGGTCAATCCGAGTCCGTTGGCTTCGAGCGGTCGGGTCGCGAGCGCCTGAAATTCGACGATGTTCTGTGCCGTGATGGCGACTGTTTCGCCGCGAAGGAGCAGGGCATCCACGGCGCGCTTTATCTCTGCGTGCGCCGGGTCCGCCGTGAGAACCCTTCGGGCGGCAACGTTGGTGTCGGCAAGGTAGACCATCAGTGTGAGCCCGACTCCTCCTCCTCGGCATAGAGGCTCTCGCGGTCGAACGCCTCCGCTGGCAGAGCCGGAATGTGTCGGTTCCGCTCGGCGAGGGCATCGAGCATCCGTATCCGATCCTCCGGGGTCAAGTCGGCCCGGTAGCGACTCGTGACCGGCGCACCGGCTTCAGGAACGATGAGTGTCAGCTTTGGAACCTTTCGGAACTCGTCCGCACGTACCATCAGTTCCTCCCAGGTCCCTTCAAAGATTCTTGCCTGTGCCATGCGTACAACTCCCTGTTTCATCTCGACCCACAGGGGTCCTTCAATAGTGTTGCTATAGTATAACATAGCCACATCGTCAAGTGAGAAAGACAGGTATGGTTGTTCGTTCAGGCATTCTGTCTCTTCGCTATTCGGCACGTTCGCAGCGAGTCCCAAAACTGTGTCGTGCCGTTCAGCGTCTCCAGTCTCCCATGAGGAGGAAGGGAGCCCAGAAGTAGGGATGCTGATGCCCCTTCTCCTTCTGCAAACTTAGCGCCGCCGCCCGAAGAGACTGACTCTTCCCCTCCCCTGCTTTGAGATGCGTGTAGAAGGACCGCATCAACTGCGCGTTCTCGGCCAACGGAAGGCAAGGTCAGCGCTTGAAACGGTACGTTCCATAGGGGACCGTCGGGACAGAGGACTAACCGCTTCTTTCCGATCAGTTGTGCCGAGGCCGGAGAGAGCAAGAGGTGAGACAGGCGGGCGGCCAGCAGGTCCAGCACCTCCCACTCCTCGATGCCGTCGCCGGCCGTCACTGCTTCTGCCGCTTCCAGGGTCCATCCGCCGGCAAAAACGGCTAACCGTGCCAGCATCGTCTGTTCCGGCAGAGTCAGCAGATCGAAGCTCCAGTCGATGAGGGCGCGCAGCGTCTGCTGGCGGGGCAGGGCGCTGCGGCTGCCCCCGGTGAGGAAGCGGAACCGGTCGTCCAGGCGGGCGGCGATCTGTTCGAGGGAGAGGACGCGCACGCGGGCAGCGGCAAGCTCGATGGCAAGGGGAATGCCGTCGAGGCGATGACAGACGGACGCAAGCGCGGGCGCATTGGCGTTCGTGACGGTGAAGGTGGGCAGAACCGCCGCCGCCCGCTCGACGAAGAGGCGCACCGACTCGTACTGTGAGACGCTCACCACGGTCTGCGGCTTTTTGGGATCCGGCAGCGAGAGCGAGGGAACGCGGTAGACGACCTCGCCCGCCGTTCCCATGCCTTCGCGGCTGTTGGCGAGGATCTTGACGCCGGGGCAGGCGCGCAGGAGCCCGTCGGCGAGCCGGGTGATGGCGCTCAGCAGATGTTCGCAGTTGTCGAGTACCAGCAGCGTTCGCTTCGGCTTGAGATGCTCCGTCAGGGTCTGAAGGAGCGGCTTGCCCGTCTCTTCGCGCAGCCCCAGCGTCTGCGCGACCGCCTGCGTCACGAACGTGGGGTCGGTGAGAGCGGCCAGTTCGATCAGCCAGACGCCGTCCGGATAGTCCTCCAGCACATCTGCCGCGACCTGGAGGGAGAGGCGTGTTTTGCCGCTCCCACCGCTGCCCGTCAGGGTAAGCAGGCGTGTTTTCCGCAGCAAAGCCCGAACCTCGTCGCTCTCCTTTTCCCGGCCAATGAAGGATGTCAGTTGTTGCGGGAGGTTGTTGGGCAGGTCGGCGTTGTCGAGCGACCGGAGCGGGGGAAATTCGGCGGGCAGGTCGGGATGCAGAAGCTGGAAGACCGTCTCCGGTCGCGACAGGTCGCGGAGGCGATGTTCGCCGAGAGGTTTCAGCGAAACCACAGGCGGCAGATGATCTCGCGTCAGCTCCTGCGCGACATCCGAGAGCAGGATCTGCCCGCCATAACCGGCGGCGAGCAGACGCGCCACGCGGTTGAGAGGCTGGCCGAAATAGTCGTTATCTCGGCTTTCCACCGCGCCGGTATGCAGGGCCGTGCGGACGCGCAAGCGTATCGGGTCCGGCCAAACTTCGGCCTGCAGCGCGTGCTGGAGAACGAGCGCAGAGGAGAGCGCCTCGGGCGCCGTGGCGAAAGCCGCGCAGAACGCATCTCCCATCGTCTTGAAGACGATCCCGCTGTTGGCTTCTATCGCAGCACGCAGGAGCACATCGTGGCGGGCAAGCGCCACGCGCATGGCCTCCGGCTTCTCCTCCCAGAGGCGTGTCGAACCCTCGATGTCGGTAAAGAGAAAGGTGACGGTTCCACCAGGCAAGTTCGGCATTCTTCGCTCCCTGCGTTGGCGCTCGAAACAACAGGCTCTTATTCTCCGGCCGGAGGCGTCTCTCCTACGCTTCTATATTCGGGGAGTCTCTTCCAGGTTGACGTTTAGACTACAGAGCAGCCGAAGATAAACTTTGGCTGCCCCATTGGGTACCTTTCAGTTAACAAGAAAGGAAGGTGCCCACATGGATTTTAGCACACTTGCCGACTTCCGGCGCAAGACCTATGCCTGCTTTGG